>JAZNOQ010000084.1:0-14187 GCA_045589215.1 Eubacteriales bacterium | reverse complement strand
GTCGGTGTTCTGACCGCGGCGGCGGTGGTGTCGAAGATCATCGGGCTTCTTTACCGCATTCCGCTCGTTTCGGCGATCGGCATCGGCGGTATGGCATATTTTCTCGCCGCAAATCATATTTACGTAACGCTTTATCTGATCGCGTCTGCGGGACTTCCGCTCGCGCTGTCGATCCTTGTCGCAGAGAGAGACGCGCTGAAGGACAGAGACGGGGCGGTGAAGGTCTATCGGACGGCACTCTTGCTTTTTCTTACGCTCGGCGGCGTGGGAAGTCTGTTCCTCTTTTTCGGTGCGGGCTTCATCTCTCAGCGGATCGGTCTTGAGGGGGCAGAGCTATGTATGATGGCGATCGCGCCGACCTTGCTCTTTTCCTGCGTTTCTGCCGCTGTGCGAGGCTATTTTCAGGGCTTTCAGAAAATGGCACCGACGGCGGTGTCCGAGGTGATCGAGTCCCTCGGCAAGCTCGTGTTTGGGCTTGGTCTTGCTCATTTCGCTGTGTCGCGCGGCTACGACAAGACCGTGTGCGCCGCCTTTGCGGTGGCGGGGCTTACGCTTGGGGTGCTTCTTTCGATGCTTTACCTTCTTGTTATGAAGCTCTTCTTTTCTCCCGAACGGTCGCTCGGGGAGGAGATGACGGGGCGGGACACCGAACGGAAAGCGGGAGAGTCGTCCTTTCTGCGTATCCTACGCATCGCCGCGCCCGTCACCTGCAGCTCGATCGTGCTTAGCGTAGCGTCGGTCGTTGACACCGTTCTGATCTCGGGGCGGCTTCAGGATGCGGGCTTTGACACGCACATTGCCGAGCTGATGTACAGCAGCTATGGCAATCTCGCGCTTCCGCTCTTTAATCTTCCCGCGTCCCTCATCACACCCGTCTCCCTCGCGCTCGTTCCGCTTTTGTCCTCTGCCTTCCGTTCGGGGAAACGGGGGGAGGAGCGTACCGTGATCGCGTCGGCAATGCGGATCACGGCACTTCTGTCGATCCCCGCATCGATGGGACTTTCGGTGTTTGCCGAACCGATCCTGACGCTGCTCTATCCGCGGGAGACCGCCGCCGTCTCGATCGCGGCACCCCTTCTGTCGATCCTTGCGCTGTCTGTCCTGTTTTCCTGCTTCATGACCGTGACGAATGCGATCCTTTCGACCTACGGTCACCCCGGGCGCGCACTTTTCTCGATGTCGGTCGGGGCACTCGTCAAGATCGTGACCGAGTATTTCCTTGTCGGAAATCCCGATACGAACATCTACGGTGCACCTGTCAGCACCTTTCTATGTAATCTGATCGTCACCTCGATCAATCTGTATTTCGTCTATCGCTATTCGCCGGGAAGCGAGCCGATCTCGTCGGTGTTCGGGAAGCCCTTTCTCGCGTCGGCGGTCGGGGTGTCGGTCGCGGGAGGCGTTTACGTGCTTCTGTCGGCAGCGGGGGGATTTGCCTCGTGGAAGGTGCTTCTTTCGGTGCTGACGGCGGCGCTTGGGTATCTTTTCACCGCCGTGCGAAACCGCGCGTTACGGCGAGAGGACGTTGAGTCGATCCCGATGGGGAAGAAGCTCGCGCGGGTGTTGTTTCAGGAGAGGTAGAGGAGGCTTCGCTCGCGGACAGCCCGGGAGGTTTGGAGATCGGAAAAAGGGGCTGATTCACGGAATAAGTGAATCAGCCCCTTCTTTTGATGGGTTTCTATTATGTTTACAGGATCAAAAACAGCATCAAAACACCTGCCGAGACGATCCAGACCGTTGCGGCGATCCCGACCGCGTACCAATACTTCGGATATCCGCGTCGCTCGGACTTCGGGAAGGTATATCCGAACACGAGGAAGGGGATCGGGGCGGCGAAGCCGAGGAGGGCGTATGCGATCCAAAAAAGCACGACCGACGTTATTTCGTTATAGACAGGATCGTCTTCGAAATAGTCATCGCTTTCATCGTATTCGTAGGTGTAGGTGTAGGGGACGTATTCCATACCGTTTATAAGCTCCTCGGCGGTCTCCTTCACGTGCTCCTCAAGACGCGTCAGCGTGACGGCACCGCTTCGATAGGAGAAGTTTCCGTCTGCATCGAAATAGGAGTTGTCGAGATCGAGGTAGTTGAGGTAATAAAGTCCGTCCTCGTACTCATAGATCGCACAGCAGGCGTAGCGGAAGACACCGTATTCGTCGTACGTACAGATCGTGTAGCAGGGTGCGTCCCGCAGGTCGGATACTCTGACAGCCATTGCGGTGACACCGCTTTTTCGGAGCTCCTCGAACGCATCAATGTCCTCGAGGGTTGGGTAGGAGCGATAATTTAAGCTTTCCTCCGCCTCGAAAAGCTGAAAGCTCTTCGGAGCGCTGTAGAAGAAGTGCTCAATGGAGTCGATTGCTTCCTCGGTCGCGTAGATCCACACCTTTCCTGATCCATTGTCTGCCCAGATAACGTCGCCCGACTTCGCGTAGGAGGAGAGCGTTGCGTATTCGTAGCCGTCAAGCGGCAAATTCACCTCGTTGTAGTACTCGTATTCTTCGATCGGGTCGAACTTATAGATGTCTTCGACCGAGAAGCGCTTGTAGGTCTTGCCGCCGCCGACGATCGTTTTGCCGTCCTCCGACACCTCCCACTCGACGGCATCGGATACGATGTCTACGAAGTCGCTGTCATCTTCAACCGGCGTGCAGGATGCAAGAGTGAGGAGAACCGTAAGAGAAAGCAGAAGAACTGCGATGCGTTTTGTAAAGCGTTTCATATCTGTTCCTCCTTTAAGCGAGATTGAGCTTCTTTTCGAGCCGTCCGAGCGTCATCGAGAAGAGCGTAAAGGCAAGCGTTGCGACCGCTGCGATGAAGACGAGAAGGACAAGCGCGAGTGCGAGGGGGGTCATTTTTTCGAGCATAACCACGAGCTCTCCCGACGTGAGGGGGAGGACGATGGAGGTGAGGATCTGCAAAACAGAGCTGATCGCAGTATTCACGCCGTAGTAGATCGCAAGCCCGACCACGAGCTTCGCCTTCCTTACAACGAGTGCGCCGATGGTGACGCAGAGGTAGAGCAGAAGCGTTGCGAAAAGGTCGATCGCGACGAAGAGGGCGATCCATTCCACGAAGTAGACAACGTTCCAGGCACCAAGCAACTTCAGCCCGTCAAGCATCTTCCCGAATGCCGAGAAGAAGTCTGCGAGGATGTCACTCGGGAGTGCGCAGACAAGGGCGGCAGAAACGCTGAACACCATCAGAAGGAGGTACATGGCGTTAAAGATCGACGCGTTTACGATCTTCGACAGAAAGAGGGTGCGGCGGCGTACGGGAAGCGTGAAGGTCAGATACCCCTCATCGGTGTAAAAATGCTTATAAAAGCGGACGAGGGAAAGGATCGGTGTGACAAGTGTCGACGCGGCAAGCGCGACGAACGCGAAGGAGATGAAAAGAATGAGTAGAATTTCGATGATCGGATACTCTCCGACTGCAAGCTCGGTCGTCAAGAGAAGGCGAATGGCGAGCCCGATCGCGACCGAAAGAACGGGGACAGCGGGGAGAAGGAGCCACCAGTAGCGGAATACCGCCTTAAAATCGTGCTTTAAGAGTTTACCGAACATTTGAACACCTCCCTGAAAAGCTCGTCGAGGGACTTACCGTGGTCGCGGCGCACATCGTCTGCAACGCCTGCGAGCCTGATCACACCGCCGTGATCCATAAACGCAAATTTGTCAAGCACAGGCTCGACGTCATAGATCAGGTGGGTCGTGATGACGACAGCCGCCTCGGGGTTGTAACTACTGATGATGGTCGAGAGGATGTAATCCCGCGCGGCGGGATCTACGCCTGCGATCGGCTCGTCGAGCAGATAGAGCTTCGCGCGGCGCGCCATGACCATAATGAGCTGCACCTTCTCCTTCGTGCCCTTCGAGAGCGTTTTGAGGCGCGCCTTCGGATCGATCCCGAGGTCAAAGAGCATCTTCCGCGCGAGGGTCTCGTCGAAGTCCTCATAAAACTCCGAGAAATACGCGAGAAGCTCGTCGATCACCATATAGCTGTTGAAATAGGTGCGTTCGGGGAGATAGGAGACGAAACGGTTCGTAAGCTCGCTTCGGGGCTCGCCGCAGATCTCGATCTCGCCGCTGTCGGGGACGAGAAGTCCCGTGACCAGCTTCATCAAGGTGGATTTGCCGCACCCGTTCGGTCCGAGCAGACCGATGATATTGCCGCCCGTAAGCGTCAGATTTAAGTTTTTCAGAACAGGAACGCCGGGCTTATAGCTCTTCTGCAAATTCCTGCACACAAGGATCGGTGTGTTCATTTTTCGCTTCCTCCTTTTCGAAATACTCGAAGAGTTCTTGTTTTGTGATACCGAGCGCGGTCGCCTCGGAAACGAGTGACCGAATGGCATCCTGCTTCGCCTTTTCGCGCGCGGTGTCGAGTACGGCGGTGTCCGACGTCACGAATCTGCCGACCGTTCCCTGCGTGTAGAGAAGTCCCTCATTTTCAAGGGCGGTAAGAGCCTTTTGCACGGTGTTGGGGTTGACTGATGCGTCAAGCGCGATCTGACGGACGGGTGGGATCTGTGTCCCCGGCGGATAGGTGCCACAGAGGATCTCCTGCCGAAGTCGGTTCGCGATCTGCACGAACACCGCTTCCGTGCGGTTAAATTGCCATGACACGTTGTGTCCTCCTCTCTTGTACTATTGTGCTAATACAATCATACAACATTTTTCTCGCCTTGTCAATAGGGAAATTGAATTTTTTATAAAAAACGGACGTTTGATAGAAAAATGCCGACGAGGGCACTTGCGATTCCTCATCGGCTGATTTTATATCCCGTAAGAACCTGTCAGGGGATCCCTGAAGATATTGAGCTCGGGGGTATAGAAGGTGAAAATGACGAACATGGCGGCGATCACAGAGAGAAGAGCGATCGCGATCCTTGGATTTCTGCATACGGCTGTGCCGTTTTTATATTGCCGCGCTTCGTAGAGATACGCGACTGCGGCGGATACGAAGAAGATCGCGATGTTGATCCAATCGGGCGAGCTTCCGATGACGCCGTTATAGGTATAAAAGAGAACGGGGATCAGCGTGAGTCCGAGCAGGATGCCCTTCAGCTTGACGCACCAGAATTCCTGAAGGTCCTTGAAGAAAAAGCTTTGGACGACGGCGAAGACAAGCATCGGGAAAAATAGAAGCTTCATATGCTCCCACGTCGATTCGTTCACGCCCGAGATCGGCGCGATCCATTTCGCGCGTCCGAGCCATTCGTACAGAAAATGCAAGATCGTGCCGCTGAATGAGGTCACGGCAAATCCCCAAAGCTCCCAAAGTCCGATCGATCGTTTCATAAGATCCCTCCCAAGAAAAGAAAAGCGAGCAGTATTCTCACAAGAAATATATTCGGATGCATTGGGGATTATACGTTTTTTTCGTTTGTGACGGGCAAAAACAAAACGGATGCCGTCCGCGTGTGCGGGGCATCCGTTCTTTTTACGGTATGATTACTTCTGTCCGTAGTAAGCGTTTGCGCCGTGCTTGCGGTAGAAGTGCTTTTCAAGAAGCTCCTGCTGCATCAATTCAGCGCCGCCGCCGACAGCGACCTGAAGGATCTCGCTCTGGAATGCCATCTGTGCGACGGTCTCAAGAACAGCCGCGTTCTCGACCGACTTTGCGGCATTCTTGCCCCAGGTGAAGGGGCCGTGCGAATAGACGAGGACAGCCGCGATCTCTGCGGGGGAGAGGTTGCGGCTCTTAAACGTCTCGATGATGACGTTTGCGGTCTCAAGCTCGTACTCGCCTGCGATCTCTGCGGGCGTCATCTGACGCGTGCAGGGAACCTCACCCGCGAAGTGATCGGCGTGCGTTGTGCCATACTGACGGATGCCGCGTCCCGCCTGCGCGAAGGAGGTCGCGTAGACCGAGTGGGTGTGCGTGATGCCGCCGAGCTCGGGGAAGGCACGGTAGAGCTGCAGGTGAGTGGGGGTATCGGACGAGGGACGGAGCGTACCCTCGACGGTCTTACCCGTTTCAAGGTCGAGAACGGGGAGATCGCTCGGCTTCAGCTCCGAATAGGAAACGCCCGAGGGCTTGATCACAACGAGCCCCTTCTCGCGGTCGATGCCCGAGACGTTGCCCCAGGTGAAGAGAACGAGATTGTGGCGGACGAGGTCCATATTCGCCTCGTATACTTCGTTTTTCAGTTCTTCCAGCATAGTAATATACCTCTTGAATTTTTATTTTTGTTTTTTGATTTTTCTTTGTTTTCAGCTCTTTTTGAAGTGCTTTCGGTAGATCAGAAGCATTTCGTCGTAGGAGAGAACGTACGGGCTGTTCGCGTAGTTCTTCGCGTTTTTCACGAGGTCAACGCGCTCGCAGATCTCCTCCTCCGTGAAGGCAAGATCAACGCCCGACAGCGCGGGGAGATATTCGCGCAGGATCTTCGGCTTCACGCCGAGTGCGTCGTAAAAGCGTGCGAGCCTTTCTTTTCCCTCGTCGGTGCGCTCGTTGTATTCGATGTAATCGCCCGCAAAGATCGCGCAGGCAGAGCCGTGCGGAACGCCGTCGAGGAGGGTGATCGGATAGCCGAGCGGGTGGGGGAAGCCCGTCCCCGTGATGCTGATCGCGATGCCTGCCGCGGTTGCCGCGTAAAGGAGGGATTCGCGCATTTCGTCGCTGAACGCGTCGGGGTACTGCGAAAGCACGTTCCAGATCTCCTTTGCCGCAAAGAGCGCGGCGGCTTCCGAAAAGGCGTTCGATTTGGGGGAGAGGTAGGATTCGATCGCGTGCGCGAAGGCGTCGAGCGCGGTGCTGACCGTATAAGCGTGCGGGAGGGAGCGTGTGTAGGCGGGGTCAAGGAAAGCGACCTTCGGGTAGGAGAAGGTCGACTTGAAGGTCTTCTTCTGCCGTCCGCCTTCAAGGGTGAGGACCGCGTAGTGGTTTGCCTCACTTCCCGTTCCTGCCGTCGTCGGGATGCAAACGATCGGGAGGGAGGGGGAGAGCGTTTCGACGTTGTAGATCTCCTCGGGGGAGATCTCGGGGTTCGCCGCGAATGCCGCGATCGCCTTTGCCGCGTCCATCGCAGAGCCGCCGCCGATCGCAATGACGAAGTCGGCATTTTTTTCGCGGCAGAGCTTACCGCCCTCGTAGCAGGTCATAAGGGGCGGATTTTCGGTGATCTGTGAAAAGACCGAATAGGGGATCCCCTTTGCGTCAAGCACCGACGTGACGTCGTCAAGTGCGCCGCATTTCTTCGCGCTCGTTCTGCCCGTCACGATAAAGGCGCGCGAGCCGAGTGCGAGGAGGTCGGGGTTTCTCTTGATACAGCCGAAGCCCGAAAGGAAACGGGTCGGCAGATAAAAATCAAAATTCATACCGTGATACCTTCTTTTTTTCGAATTTATCCTCTTTATTGTATCATACGCGCGCCCGTTTGTCAATAAAAAAGTGCAAAAAGGGGCTTGACAAAAGGAAAATTGTGTGATATCATAATGATATCAAAAATATTTCTTTGGAGGACAACTATGAAAGAAAAGATCTTAATGAACAAAAAGCACGGCATGGCGGTGATGCTCGTGACCATCCTGCTTCACATAGTCGCGCTTGCCGCATTGATCGCAGGCGGTATTATGCTTGACGGGGGAGACGAGGGCGTTCTTCCGAATGTACTCGTAGCCGTTTCGGCAGTCTATCTCTGCATCGGCTGGATCGTGCTTCCCGGGCTCAAGGTGCTGAAGCCGCAGGAGGCACTCGTTCTCACGCTGTTCGGCAAATACATTGGTACGATCAAGGGCGACGGCTTCTTTTTCGTGAACCCCTTCTGTACGGCGGTCAACCCCGCGGCAAAGACTAAGCTCAACCAAAGCGGCGACGTTTCGACGGCACAGACCCTTCCCGTGCAGGGAACGACCGCGCAGACGGTCGATAAGCGTCTCTCTCTCAAGGTGATGACCTTGAACAATAATAAGCAGAAGATCAACGACTGTCTCGGTAACCCTATCGAGATCGGTATCGCCGTGACCTGGCGCATCGTCGACACCGCGAAGGCGGTCTTTAACGTCGACAACTACAAGGAATATCTCTCCCTGCAGTGCGACAGTGCGCTCCGTAACATCGTGCGCCTTTATCCCTACGACATCGCGCCGAACGTCGACACCACGGGCGACGGCGTTGCCGATGACGGAAGCCTGCGCGGCTCGAGCGAGATCGTAGCGGGCAGGATCCGCGACGAGATCCAGAAGCGCGTCGAGGAGGCGGGCATCGAGATCCTTGAAGCGCGCATCACGAACCTTGCCTACGCGACCGAGATCGCGGCGGTGATGCTTCAGCGTCAGCAGGCGTCTGCGATCATTGATGCGAGACGGATGGTCGTTGAGGGTGCTGTCGGAATGGTCGAGATGGGACTTGAACGCCCAAACGAGAAGCAGATGGTCGAGCATGACGAGGAGCGCAAGGCGGCAATGGTATCGAATCTGCTCGTCGTGCTTTGCGGCAACCGTGACGCACAGCCCGTTGTGAATTCGGGAAGTCTGTACTGATGTCGGAAAACGGACAGAAGAAAAAGCAGGTCCCGCTCCGTCTCTCCGCAGAGCTTTACGATGCGCTCGCCGCGTGGGCGGAGGACGAATTCCGCTCGGTGAACGGGCAGATCGAGTATCTCCTTACCGAGGCAGTCAGGAAGCGGCGGGGCGGAAAAGACAAAATGCACGGAGACGGTTGACTTTTCTCTTCCTTTTTGGTATACTAAATGAGAAAAAGAAAAAGGAAGGAACCACGCATATGTCGAAAAAGAAAAGAAGAAACGCGCCGCACCGCGCGAAAAAGCAAGTAACGGCAAAGAAAAAAACCTTTGAAATGAAGCTTTGGATGAAGATCACGGCGGCAGTCGTTGCGGTCGTGCTTCTTGCGGGACTGATCTATCTCATGCTTCCGCGCACACAGTACGCGTATATTGAGATCGAGGACTACGGAACGATCAAGGTCGAGCTTTACGATGACGTCGCACCGATCACGGTCAAGAATTTTGTGAGCCTCGCAAAGGACGGCTTTTATGACGGACTGACCTTCCACCGCATTATGGAGGGCTTTATGATGCAGGGCGGCTGCCCCGAGGGAAACGGTAAGGGCGGAAACACCGATGCAAACGGAAAAGAGATCAACATCAAGGGCGAGTTCAAGCAGAACGGTGTGAACAATACGCTGTCACATAAGAGAGGCGTGATCTCGATGGCGCGGAACGGTGACCCGTATTACGACAGCGCGTCGTCGCAGTTCTTTATCGTCCACGAGGACAGCACCTTTCTTGACGGTAAGTATGCCGGGTTCGGGATGGTCGTTCAGGGCATCGAGATCGTCGACAGGGTCTGCGAGGATGCAGAGCCCACCGACGATAACGGCACGATCCCGAAGTCGAAGCAGCCCGTGATCACACGGGTTTGGATCGAAACGAAGATCGGGTGAGGGTGAATAAAAAGAGGGATGATTCACTTATTCAGTGAATCAGCCCGTTGTTGTTTATTGGCGAAATTATGACACGCCCGCGTTCGTTTCAAGGACGGTGTATTCACCGCTTGCGAGATCGATCGCGATCAGGTATGCGTTTCCCGTAGTGCGACAGTAAAGGATGTTGTCCTGCTCTAAGACTGTTTCACAGATCTTGATGCTCTCGCTGCCGAACACTCTTTCCCGCGAACCGTCGGTGCTGATGCGGTAGAAGGTGTCGAGATCAATATTATGCTTGTAGTAGTGATAGTCCTCGGTCTCGACCTCGGTAACGGTAAAGCCGTATGCATAAAGGGCTTTGTCCGTGTACATCAGTATTTCCACCTCTGCGTCAGCGACGAGTGTGGGATCTCCAGAGAGATCGCAGAGGGGGAGGCGGTAGATACAGCCATCGTCGCGGTGAAAGTATACGCTGTCTCCGATGACCGTGCGCCAAGCCGCACCGCAGAGGGCCTCGGGCATATCGGAAACATTGACCTCACCGTTTTCGGAGTCGATGCGGATCACCCGTTCTGCGCCCTTTCCCGTAGGGGAGGCTTCATCAAAATCGAAGGTAGTGATCGAGACGTCTCCGTTTGAAAGGAAAAACTCATCGAGTCTCTCGTCCGAGATCAGGACGTCGATGTCACCGCCGCCCGTCGACACCGAAAGGAGCGCACTCGCTACAGTGATTTCTCCGCTCACAGCATTCAAGGCGTAGATCGCGGCACTGAGATAGATGCGGTCGCCGCTGACTACAAAGCTGTGGATACGGTGAATTGCGGCGCAGTCCTCAATGACCGTATAGGTCTCTCCCGTTTTTGTGTCGAAGGCGTAGAGGGCGGTGGACCAGACGTCGGACTTCAGAAGGGTCGTTCCTTCCTTCTGCGAGATGCCGTCGGTATTTACCGCATAGAAGATATAGGGGGCTTTCTCATCTCCGACGACGGCAAAGCTGAGGAGGAGACCGTCGGTGTGGGCAGGGGAAAAGGTCTCGACCGCGCCCGTTTGAGTATTCACACGGCGAAAGTCTGCCCTGTCCTTCTGCATCGAGCTGTAATAGAGGTAACTGCCGTAGGGGATCACGCGGTTGTAGCCATTGTAAAGCATCCTGCTGACTGCGGGGGCGTCAAAACGCTCCGGGATACCGCTTGCCTTGTTTATGATCGGTTCTCGTGTTGCGGAAAAGCCGTCGAAGGACGTGAGGGTGCTGAGGCTTAGATCGTTCAGTGTGACCCTTACTGCGGCATTCCCCGAGGGGGTATATTGCGGAAAAGCACTACTTACGGTGACGCAGGACGTAAGCAGGGAGAGAAGCAGGAGCGATAGGGCTAATGTGAATATAGATCGTTTCATATAAAACTCCTTTCTGAGAGTTGTGTTTCTTTGGGTGCGGGGCGGAGCTTCGGCAGGCATCCGATGAGGGAAGTGAGGAGGACGGTGACCGCCGAAGTCAAGAGGGCTGTCAGCAGGATGCGCAGTGCGAGATATCCCCACATCGTTAGCGTGGGCGGGAGCGCGGAGAAGCGTTCGAGGGAAACGATCGACTCGGTGATCCCTTCGGGGCGACAGAGGACGAAAAAGATCAGCAGCTCTGCGAGGCTGAGGACGATTGACACCGATGCGCCGAGTGCAAAGGCAGACGCTACACGCTTCCTTTTTGAAAAGCCGTACCGCCGCGCGAGGATCGCGACAAAGGAGGCGGTGACGAACAGGGCGGCGACGATGAGTGGGAAGCGATCTCTTTCGAAAAAGCGTTCCCAAGCTGATCTGTAAAGGATCTGAACCTTGGCACCCGTTTGGCTTTCTGTGCCTCGCAGATACTCTGTGTACGCGACAAAGCGATCAAGTGAAAGAGCACGCGGTTCCAAATAATGGTAGCGTTCCATATAGGCGCGGTAATCTGCTAACGCGATCTTTCCCGTGAGGGCGGCTTTCGTTACCTTGTCGTACTGCTTTAGAAAGAGCGTGACCTCTTCACGGTACGCGAGAAGCTCCGCGTGCCTTTCATCGGTTAAGGCATCGCTGTAAAGCTCGCTGTATTCGAGCGCAAAGGTCTCCGAAACGGTGAGGGGGGCTCTGTAAACCGCGGCAGCCGAGAGGAGGTCGGCAGAAACAAGGAGAAGAAGAAAGATCGCGCATATTGCCGTGAGGCGGCTCGATGTATGCCTATGGGTACACCGTTTTCGCTCGTGAGATGACCGCGTAAGTGTCACCGAGGGATCGTCCGCGAGTGCGATCCATTTTTCATCAATGCCGTCGATCGCACGGTACAGACGCGCGCCGTTTTCGGGGTGCTGTTGTTTCTTCCTGCTTTCAAAAGATTTTTTCATATGCCGATCCCCCTTTCCTCTAAAAAATTCCGTAGACCTTGGCGCATTTTTCTGAGCTGTTTGCTGACCGCGTTTTCCTTGCATCCGAGCCGTTCGGCGATCGTCTTGACGGGCTCGGAATAGTAATATCTTCTCATGAATATGACAGCGTCGGTGCGGTCAAGCGTCTCGAGAAATTCGTTCAATGCATTGCGGAGCTCCTCGTCGGCGGTTTCGCTCGCGAATACGCCGATGCATTCATCAAGCTCAAGCAGGATCGCCGCGCGCTTTTTTGCGTTCCTTCGTTCGAGCTTGTCGAGGGCAAGATTTTTGACCGTTCGCAGGGAAAACGCCTTGAGGCTTTTCGGATGCTCGGGCGGGATCGCGTTCCAAAGCCGAAGGAGGGTGTCGTTGAGGCATTCCTCGGCATCTGCCTCGCTTTCGGTAATGCTTCTTGCTACCGTGAGGCAGAGCCGTCCGTAGAGGCGTTCGGTTTCAAGAAGTGCCCGTTCGTCTCTTTCGAAATAGAGGGCAATGATCTTTTCGTCTCCCACCTATGGTCACCTCTCCTTCCGCGATATCTCGCTTCACACATCCCGCTTCACCAAATAGGACGGGAATTTCTCGGAAATCTGCTTGTTTTCCAGAAAAACATTTTAAAATTTGATCAAAATCATATTCCGATTTTATTGTAGCGCAACACAGCATCTCTGTCAAGAAAGACTGTGAATGGGGAAGTTCGATTTTTTGTGATTTTGATTTCCGAATATCCCTTGACATTTGGGGAAAAATTTGCTATAATAAATTCGATTTGGGCTTTGCCGCGGTTTTCGGCAAAAGTGAAAATGAAAGGACGATAGAAATGGAACAACTTGCTGTTTTGTTTGAAAACATTCAGGGTCTTGTTATGAACATCGGCGATTCCTGGAAGAGCCTTGTGATGCTCCTGATCGGCGGCGTGCTGATCTTCCTCGCGATCCGCTTCAAGATGGAGCCGACCCTTCTTCTGCCGATCGGTCTCGGTACGATCCTCGTAAACCTGAACTTTACGGGGGAAATTATTGAAGGAAGCGCACTCGGACCGATTACCACGCTGTATAACGCAGGTATCGCGAACGAGCTTTTCCCGCTTCTGCTCTTCATCGGCATCGGTGCGATGATCGACTTCGGACCTGTCCTGTCGAACCCGAAGCTGATGATCTTTGGTGCGGCGGCGCAGTTCGGTATCTTCTTCACCTTCTGTGCGGCTTCGATCTTCTTTGACACGAACGATGCGGCATCCATCGCGATCATCGGTGCGGCGGACGGCCCCACCGCGATCAGCGTTGCGAATGCACTGAAGACGCCTTACGTCGGTGCGATCACCGTCGCGGCGTACTCGTATATGGCACTCGTGCCGATCATTCAGCCCCCCGTCATCAAGCTCCTCACGACGAAGAAGGAGCGCCGCATCCGCATGCCTTACCGTGAGGCATCGGTCTCGAAGACGACGCGTATCCTCTTCCCGATTATCATCACCATCCTTGCGGGACTCTTCGTTCCTGCGGCAAGCGCGCTTGTCGGATTTTTGATGTTCGGTAACCTCATTCGTGAGTGCGGCGTGCTTGACTCGCTTTCGAACACCGCGCAGAATGCACTTGCGAACATCATCACGATCTTCCTCGGCATTTCGATCTCCCTGCAGATGCAGGCAGAATCCTTCCTGCAGCCCGCGACTCTGCTCATCCTCGGTCTCGGTCTCTTCGCATTCATTTTCGACACCGCAGGCGGCGTTCTCTTTGCGAAGCTCCTCAACCTTTTCCTCAAGGAAAAGATGAACCCGATGATCGGTGCGGCAGGTATTTCGGCATTCCCGATGTCGGGCCGTATCGTCCACAAGCTCGGCCTTGAGGAGGACAATCAGAACTTCCTTCTGATGCATGCGATGGGCGTTAACGTTTCGGGTCAGATCGCTTCGGTTATCGCAGGCGGCTTGATCCTCGGCTTCTTCGGCGCTTAAGAAAGGGGGCAGAGAATAATGCAGATCTGGAATTTGAATGCTGCACTGAATGCAGCGGCGGAAACCGCGACGGAAAACGCAGCGGGCGATCTTTCCTCTCTTCTTGAGAACTTTAATCCGATGAAATTCGTAGAGAACCTCTCCTATATGGGCGTTGGTATGCTCGGCATTTTCATCGTAATGGGAACCCTGATCATCGGTACGGCGATCCTCAACAAGGTCACGAGCCGTAAAGAGAAAAAGTAAGATAAAGATAATAAAAGAACGGGCTGTCTCATTTAGATAGCCCGTTCGAAAATAGCGGTCGGGAACCCGCTATTTTCGGAAACTTGGACGTTTTTGGCACAGAAATTGATCGATTTTTGTGCTTTTCAAATGCCAAAACGACGAATTTTGTTCGTCGAGTCCTATTTCGGGGGCTCGTCTCACCTAAGTGAGACAGCC
>JAZNOQ010000083.1:0-19103 GCA_045589215.1 Eubacteriales bacterium | reverse complement strand
ATACGGCGCTTGCGCGAAATGACCTCAAGACCCGAATATGCCTTGATATGTCCGACGTGCATACCCGCGCCCGAGGGATATGGAAATTTGATCAGCCCGTAAAACTTCGGCTTCGAAAAATCGTCCTGTGCTTCAAAGATCTTCTTTTCATCCCATTTTTTCTGCCATTTTTCTTCAATGGCAACGTAATCGTATCGCATTTTTTCTTCTGCCTTTCTTTCGTTTCGGGAAGCGGAGAAAAAAGAAAAAGCCCCGTTCTCCCGTTCTAAATTCGGGAGACGAAAGCTGTGAAACTATTCTCGGCTTCCGCGGTACCACTCCGCGTTGACGGAAAGCTCCGCCCTCTTTTCTGCTTCTGACGCGAGCATTACGTTCAAGCCTACGCAAAGCGCTTCAAAGCTTCTTCGGCTGACCGCTCGGGGGAGAGTCGTTCGGGATCCGCATCTGCCTTGCACCGACCGGCAGCTCTCTGTACGCGGAAGGATCCGTTCTTTTACCCCTTCATAGCGTTTGTTTTTTAACTATGTTATTATAACCCATATTTTCATCCTTGTCAAGGGGTTTTTACGGAAAAGTCCGAAAGAAATCCCGCGCGGCTCACTTCCCTCTTATTCATATCAAATTCACAAATGCGTGCTATAATATAAATATGGCGTAACGTTACACGCCTGGAAAAGAGGTCTACCCGTGAACACATCACGTTTTTCTGAAATCCGAGCCTTTCTGAAGCGGCACGGTCTGCGGATCTTTCTGCCCCTTCTTCTGCTGCTTCTCACCTATATGAGCTACACGATCAGCCGCGAGCCCGTGTCAAGCGGTCTCTATGTCACGTCGAGACTTGCGCGCTATCTCCTCCCTGCGGTCGCGCTTCTCTCGATCGTCCTCGCGGCACTGAAGCGGTACTCTGTGTCCCTCTCGCTCTTCATCGGCTACCACCTCGGAGTCGTATTTGCGATGATCGGGACCGAAAAAAGAGAGGTCGCACTCCTGATCGTCGCACTCTCCCTCTTGATCTCCCTTCTCCTCGGTGTTTGGCTCGAGGTGTTTTCCGTCCTTCTCGCAAGGTGGAAGCGCGAAGCGGAACGAGGCTGAACCAATATTACATAGAAAGCGGGCTGTCCCACAATGAAGTGAGACAGCCCTTTTTGTACCATGAAAGTCTGCTTATCTGCAGTTGTCGCCGCCGAGGGGCACGTTGTTCTGTGCGCCGCCCTGCTTCTTATTCTGCGCATTCTGTGCGTTCTGCATATTCTTTGCGTTCTGCGTGTTGTTCTGCGCGTTCTGTGCATTCTGTGCATTCTGCATATTCTTTGCGTTCTGGGTGTTGTTCTGTGCGTTATTCTGCATGTTTGATGACCGTACCTTTCTGTTTTCCTGTGCAGGCTCTTGTCCTGCAAAAGAAGTATGCCCCGATACGGATGCCGCTATACAAAAATTTCCCAAGCTTCTTTAAAGAAGCATAAAGCGGTACTCGACTTGTCCGTATATCGCACGGACACTGCGGATCGTGAAGAACGAAAACAATACGGCAAGCACCGTATCAAGCACGGGAAGCCACTCAAGCGCGAACCCTTCTCTACGCAGGAGAAGGAGCATCACCATAAGAAGCTTGCTGACCGCCGAAAGCACGGTAAACACAAGTGCGGGATAGAGTCCCCGTTCGAGCTCCCTATGGATCGTCTTGATCTTTTCGCTCGGATCTCTCGTTTCCTCTGGTGTCACCGCAAAGCCCGTATAGGAAAGGATCACGTGCCTCAGCATACGGAAGAACAGTAGCATCATAAGGACGAACAGCCCTTCCTCCACCGCTTTCATGATCTGAAAGCCAACGTGGAGGCTATACGCCATTTCATTCGTCTCGATCGACGTTATGCTGTAATGGCTGAAGAAATAATACTCGAAAATATTCACACCCATCGATACGGCGGCGAACACACCTGCGGAGAGGAAGAAATCCCACCGTCTCCCAACGTGCCGTCCGAGGATCAGCACCGCAGCACAAAGTATCCCCGCGAGAAGCGCGTCGGGGATCACGTGCACGTCGTCAAGGCGAATATCCACGCGGAGCACCATTGCGATACACGCAACGAGCAATGCGCTCTTCAAATGACGGTGCGTGAAGATATGGGGCTTCGTTAAGACGTCGGTGCGATATTTTTCGCGGTAGAAGGAGATCATCCTTTCGTCCTTCTTTGAGGCACGCACGAATTCGACGACGCGTGCGAGCCAGATGCATCCGAATAGAAGCACCGCGAGCATTGCAAAAAAGCGGTAGATCCCGATGTAATCGTACGGACGGAATACCGAGCTTATCTCTACGTCCTTCGTGAGTGCCGAAAATTCGGGAAGGGCTGTGAGGACCGCCTTAAAGCCGATGAAAAGAATCGTGGTACGAGAGAGACGGTCTATGCGGTTCTGCGGCGCTCGGTCAACGGTCATTCCTCTTTTCAGTCCCTTTTTTCGGTTCGAAAACCGAATTTTCTTCGGCTTCAATATACGTCGATCAAAGGTCGCGCCGTCACAGCGCGTTGAAAGATAGGAAAAACCGTCAAAAAGACATTTCCACGCAGGAATGACAACGAAAAAGTCGAACACGCCGAACACAAAGGTCAGAAGCAGGATCGTATCGGGGCGCTCCTTTGCCGTAACGAGTCCGAGCACGACGAAAAAGGCGAAATACCTGACAGCGGAGATCCACGCGATCTTATAAAAACGGTCGTATGCATCGCCGAAATAATCGTTCAGGTCGCGGAGCTGTGATATCCCCGCAAGGAGCAGGATATAACCGATGAAGTCGGGCAAAATGTCAAATATCGCCATGTCGGGCAGGAACAGAAAAACTGCTGCCGCCGTGAGCGAGCCGATCCCGAGATATTTTTTGATCCTTTTCTTTCGTTCAAGAACGATCGCCTGTGGTTCATTCATTTTTGCTACCTCCGTTTATCATTGCGCGTTGCCGCATTATTTTCTCCGCTTTCGGTTTTGCTCCTCATAGCGGCGTTCGCGTTCCGCGCGCCGCTTTTTCAGCTTGTCCTCCGCGTATTTTGTCACGCTGTCTGCCGCCGCCTGCTCACGCCGCGCTCTCTCCTCGCGCATACGGTTCACCCAGGCAAAGCGCGACTTCTTCAGCGGCATATCCTCGTCTGCGGCGTCGCAAATGCGCATATAACAGCTCACAAGCATCACGCCGACGAGGACGTGATATACGATCTGCAGAAGGAACGCCGAAAGCCCGAAATAGGCAGCGAAGGAAAGCGGCAGGAGCGCAAGAAGCTGAGCCGCGGCATACAGGAAAAGCGCCACCGTATTCCGCACGGCGGATGCCGCGATCCTCGGGGTGTCAACATCCACAGCAAGCCTGCGGATCGCAAGGAGGAGTAGGAGCTGAAAGACCGTGAAGACGATAAATTCAACCGTTTTGACCACCCAATATACCGACTGCGAGCAGATCGAAAGCTCCCACAGGAAGTTATCCGAGAGCCAATACAGCACGCGGTAAAGTGCGGGAAGGATCAGGACCGTACTGAAAAAGAGCGCACTGCGAAAGCTTTGCTCGTATTCGGAAAGACGAATGAGGGCGACCGAGATCATCACGAGCCCGAGGAGGAGCAGAAGTATCCCCCAGATCTCACTCTGCCACAGCATTCCCACGAGAAAGGCAAGATAGTAGCCTGCCGTTAAAATACCAAATCCCATTACGTCACCATATTACTTCGAAGCCGCCCCGGGATTTGCCCCGCAGCACTTCTTATACTTTTTGCCGCTTCCGCACGGACAAAGATCGTTTCGTCCGATCTCCGCCTCGGTCTTACGGACAGTCGAAACCGCGCGGATCTTCAAGGTCTTCGGCTTCGCGCCGCCTGCAAAGCCCGCGACAAGGGGCTGTGCCACCTGCACACGCTGTGTGGGATTTGCCACGGGGATTGCCGAAAGGATACGGCGCGTCGTCTGTTCACGGATATCAGCAACCATAGCGTCAAACATATCTGCGCCCTGCAGACGGTACTCGGTCACGGGATCTCTTTGCGCATAGGAATTCAGTCCGACGCTTCCCTTCAGGTCGTCCATCGCGTCGATGTGATCCATCCAGAAGTGATCGACCGTTTCGAGCAGGATCTTGCGCTCGATCTCACGGAAGATCTCCGAGCCGAACAGCTCCTCCTGCGCGGAGTAACGCTTCTCGGCACGCTCGAGCATATCGTCGACGATATCCTCGTCCTTCACCGACTTTAGCGTATCCTCATCGTAACGGAAATCCTCATCCGTTGTGAGAAGTCCCTTGAAGTGTCTGCGAAGACCGTCGAAATCCCAATCCTGCTTTTCGTCTGCCATGAGATATCCACGCGTTGCCTCTTCGACTGTCGAGAACACCATATCGCGGATCGTTGCGCTGACGTTTTCGCCGTCGAGAACGCTTTGTCTCTGACGGTAGATGACCGTTCTCTGCTGATTCATCACGTCGTCATAGGTGAGAACGTTCTTTCTGTGTCTGAAGTGATCCGCCTCGATACGCTTCTGCGCCGACTCGATCGAATTCGACAGGATCTTCACGCTGATCGGCGTATCCTCGTCAAGCCCGAGACGGTCGACCGTCATTGCCATTCGGTCGGAGCCGAAGAGACGCATCAGGTCGTCCTCAAGCGAGAGGAAGAACTGCGATTCACCGGGGTCTCCCTGACGTCCCGCACGGCCGCGAAGCTGATTGTCGATACGGCGCGATTCGTGCCGTTCGGTACCGAGGATATAGAGACCGCCCGCCGCTCTGACCTTATCAGCCTCGGGTGCGACCTCCTTTTTATACTTATCGTAAAGCTCGGCATACACGCGGCGCGACTCCTTTACCGCCTCGTCGTCGATCTCGGCGGTGCCCGTCGCCATCGCGATCAGATCCTCGTCGTATTCCATACGGCGCATCTCTGCCTTTGCCATATATTCGGGGTTGCCGCCGAGCATGATATCGGTACCGCGTCCCGCCATGTTGGTCGAGATCGTGACAGCGCCGAGCTTACCCGCCTGCGCGACGATCTCTGCCTCCTTCGCGTGGTACTTCGCATTCAGAATGTTATGCTTGATCCCCTCGCGCTTCAGCCGTTTCGAAAGCTCCTCGGATTTTTCGATCGTGATCGTACCGACGAGGATCGGCTGTCCCTTTTCGTGGCACGCCTTGATCTGTTCGACGATCGCGTTATACTTACCCTTTATATTCTTATAGACCGCGTCGGGGTGATCGATACGGATCATCGGACGGTTGGTCGGGATCTCGACAACGTCAAGGCCATAGATCTCGCGGAACTCGTCCTCCTCGGTGAGTGCCGTACCCGTCATACCCGCGAGCTTTCTGTACATACGGAAATAGTTCTGGAAGGTGATCGTTGCAAGGGTGCGGTTCTCGCGCTGAACCGTAACGCGCTCCTTCGCCTCGATCGCCTGATGCAGACCGTTCGAGTACCGTCTACCCGGCATCATACGACCCGTATTCTGGTCGATGATCATAACGCCGTCATCGGTCACGACGTAGTCGCGGTCGAGCTGCATACAGCCATATGCGTGGAGCGCCTGATTCAAGTGATGTGAGATTGTTGCGTTCGCAGGATCGGAAATGTCTTCGATCTCGAAATATTCCTCCGCCTTTTGGATGCCCGCCGCCGTAAGGATCGCCTTCTTATTCTTTTCGTCGACGATATAGTCGCAAGACTCGCCCTTTTCGTCAAGCACCTCGTCATACGAGGTCTTGCCCTCCATCTCCTTGATGACGAATTTGCGGAGACGGCGCACAAGCGCGTCGGTGCGCTCGTAAAGCTCGGAGGACTCTTCCCCTCTGCCCGAAATGATCAGCGGCGTACGCGCCTCGTCGATGAGTATCGAGTCGACCTCGTCGATGATGGCGTAAACGTGACCTCTCTGCATCATCTGTGACTTGTAAACGACCATGTTGTCACGGAGATAGTCAAAGCCGAACTCGTTGTTCGTGCCGTAGGTAATATCCGCGCGGTATGCCTCGCGCTTTTCGTCTCCCGTCTGACCGTGTACCACAAGACCGGTCTTCAGTCCCATGAATTCGTACACGTTGCCCATTTCCTCGGCATCGCGGCGCGCAAGGTATTCGTTGACGGTGACGATATGAACGCCCTCGCCCGTGAGTGCGTTCAGATATGCGGGC
Organism: Eubacteriales bacterium; assembly: GCA_045589215.1. Classification (GTDB taxonomy): domain Bacteria; phylum Bacillota; class Clostridia; order Oscillospirales; family CAG-272; genus JAZNOQ01. The sequence continues at coordinate 12,943 of JAZNOQ010000083.1, read as the reverse complement.
ATCGTTTCGACGAGGGTCTTACCCTCACCCGTTTTCATTTCGGCGATCCGTCCCTGATGCAGGATGATACCGCCGATGAGCTGAACTCTGTACGGACGCTTGCCGAGAATACGCTCGTCCGCCTCGCGGATCGCCGCAAACGCGTGCGGCAGGATATCGTCAAGTGTCGCACCCTCTGCGAGCTTTTTTCGGAACTCCTCGGTCATTGCCGAGAGCTCCTCGTTCGTCTTTGCGGCGTATTCGTCCGCAAGCGATTCAATATAGTCAACGGTCGCATTCAGCTTCTTCAGCTGATGCTCGCTGTAGGTTCCGAAGATCTTTTGGAAGAGACCCATAGTTTTCCGTGCCTTTCGTGTCATATTTTAACGTATGTTCGGTAGAAACACCTTATCTATTTTATTATACATCATATTCACATAAATTACCACAGTAATTTGTAAATTTTATCCCCAAAATCGCAAAAATGCTTGAAAAACGGTTCGATATGTACTATAATATCTGAAAAGACTTTAGTAATCCCCGAAAGGATCCGAAATGAACCGACTGCATATCGTACTCTGCGAACCGCAGATCCCGCAAAACACCGGAAATATCGCGCGCACCTGTGCCGTAACGGGTGCGGCTCTACATCTGATCCGCCCTCTCGGGTTTGAGATCAATGATAAAAGAATGAAGCGCGCGGGGCTTGACTATTGGGACAAGCTCGACGTAAGGTATTATGACGGAGTAGAGGACTTTTTCGAGAAAAATCCGAATGCGACGGTCTGGTTCTTTACGACCAAGGCGCGTCACCGTCACACGGACGTCAAGTACGAGGGTGACACCTATCTCTTATTCGGCAGAGAGGATGCAGGGCTTCCCGAGGAGCTGCTCGTCCGTCATCCCGACACCGCACTCCGCATTCCGATGCGGAACACATTGCGTAGTCTGAACCTTTCAAACTCGGTCGCGATCGCCGCGTATGAGGTACTGCGGCAATGGGATTTCGAGGGGCTTTCGGAGGAAGGAAGCCTCACAAAGTACGATTGGGACGGAGAGACCTATGGAACAAACCAGCTTTGACGTTACCGAAAACACAAACGAGCCTCGCCGCGTGATGGTCGCGATGAGCGGCGGCGTCGACAGCGCGGTCGCGGCGTATCTCCTCCAAAAAGACGGATACGACGTCGCGGGCGTGACCTGCCGTATGTTCGAGCGCTCGCTTCTCTCCCCCGAAGCGGAGCGCGCTCTCCCCGATGCCTCCCCGATCGAGGATGCGCGTGACACAGCAAGCCGTCTCGGCATCCCTCACTACGCCTTGAATGTTTCGGGTGCCTTTCAAAGATCGGTCGTAGAGCCCTTCATCGAGACCTATAAAGCGGGCGGTACGCCGAATCCCTGCGTCGAGTGCAACCGCTGCATCAAATTCGGTCATTTGCTTGACGAAGCAGAGGCACTCGGCTACCCCTATCTCGCGACGGGACACTATTCAAAGCTCGAGCGAAGCACCGACGGCCGCTATCTTTTGCGCCGTGCCGCAGATAGCTCGAAGGATCAGACCTATATGCTCTGGTCGCTTTCGCAAAAACAACTTTCACGCGTGCTCTTCCCGCTCGGCGGTATGACGAAGGCGGAGGTTCGTGCGATCGCGGAATCGCTCGGATTTGTCAGCGCACAGCGTAAGGACAGTCAGGACATCTGCTTCATCCCCGACGGCGACTACGCGGCGTTCATCAAGCACCACACGGGAGAGAGCTTCCCCGAGGGGGATTTCCTCGACGAAAACGGTAACCGTCTCGGTCGCCATAAGGGCATCATCCACTACACCGTCGGTCAGCGCAAGGGACTTGGGATCGCGCTCGGTGAACCGATGTACGTTGCGAAAAAGGATGCCGAAAGGAACACGGTCACGCTCACGAGAAACGAGGGATTGTTTGAAAGAACGCTTGAAGTCGAGCGTGCCAATCTGATGCTTTGGGACAGACTTGACAGCCCCGTCCGTGTCACCGCAAAGGTGCGTTATCACCATACCCCTGCCGCCGCAACCGTCACGCAGATCGCAGAAGACCGCCTTCGCGTCGAGTTCGACGAGCCCGTCCGCGCGATCGCTCCAGGGCAGTCGCTCGTCATGTACGTGGACGACTATCTCGCAGGCGGCGGAATCATTTGCTGAAAAAATCAATTTTTTCCGTAATATGCCTTGCAAAGCGCGGAAATTTGTAGTACAATAATCCTATCAAATTCAGACGGAAGCGGTTCTGCCGAGAAATGCCGTCGGAAAACGAAAAGAGACTCCTTTATGTTTAAAACCGAATTGCACTGTCACACGATGGAGGTCAGCGCCTGCGGTGAGCTTACCGCGGAGGAGCTTACGAAACGCTATATCGAAAGCGGCTACACCACCGTCGTCCTCGCAAATCACCTCAGTAAATACACCTACAAAAACAAGCGCTATGATCATTCCGATCACACATGGGAGCAAAAGATCGACTTTTATATGGACGGCTACCGTCTGTTCGAAAAGGCCGCCGCAGGAAAGCTCCACGCGATCCTCGGATGCGAGCTTCGGTCCAATCGTGACAACAACGATTATCTGCTTTTCGGCGTGACCGAGGAATTCTTACGCTCGATCCCCGATATGATGGACGAGCATCTCTCGGTCATTCGCGAAAGACTTCACGAGATCGGAGGACTTCTCTATCAGGCGCATCCTTTCCGAAACGGTATGACGATCACACGTCCCGACCGTCTCGACGGTATTGAGATCTATAACGGTCACATCGAGCATGATTCCCGTAACTTTATCGCTTGTCAGTGGGCAGAGCGCTACGGGCTTCTCAAAAGCTCGGGCAGTGATCTTCACGCCGCAGGGCACATCATCTCAGGTGGCATCGAGACCGAAAATCCGATCACGACCCGCGAGGAGCTCGTCGCGGCACTCAAAAGCCCGTCGCTCCGCCTTCTTGGAGATCCGTACGAGAAGATCAACTGACGCGCCTCTCTACGGATATGATGCTTTCCGCTTTGGGGCGATTCCAGCAATTTTTGTCCGATTCTTACCCTTTCCTGTCTTGAATATCGACAGCTTTTGTCTTATACTAAAACCATCGATCCTATACGAAAGGTAAGGTACATTCTATGGCAATCAAAGTAACCGTATGGAATGAATTTCGCCACGAAAAGGCAAAGGAAAGCGTAAAGGCCCTCTACCCGAACGGTCTGCACGCTGTCGTCAAGGAATTCCTTGACGAGCAGGACGACCTCGAGGTACGCCTCGCCGCACTCGACGATCCCGATCAGGGACTCCCTGACGAAGTGCTTGAAGACACCGACGTTCTCATTTGGTGGGGCCACGCGGCTCACAAGGAGGTCGATGACGAGCTTGTGAAGAAGATCCAGACGCGAGTATACCTCGGCAAGATGGGATTCATCGCGCTCCACTCGGGACATCATTCGAAGCCCTTCAAGGCGATCCTCGGAACGAACGGAAACCTGCAATGGGGAAGAAATCAAAAGGAGATCATCTGGAACCTGAACCCAGGACATCCGATCGCCGCAGGCATTCCCGATCACTTCCTCATCGAGAGCGAGGAGCTTTACAGTGAGCCCTTCTTCATCCCCCAGCCCGAGGAGCTTATCTTCGGCGGTTGGTTTGAGGACGGAAACATCTTCCGTTCGGGTGCGGTCTGGACGCGCGGCGCGGGCAAGATCTTCTATTTCCAGCCCGGTCACGAGACCTGCAAGTCCTTCTTTAACCCCTACGTTCGCCGCATCATCACGAACGCGGTCTATTACGTAAAGCCGAATGCGCTCGGCTATAGGATCAAGGACAAGTGCCCTCATATTCTCACGCCTACCGTTGATGAATTTAACGCGCAGTAATTCCCTTTCCACTTTGTAATATAACTTTGGGGCTGACTCACAAACGTGAGTCAGCCCCTCTGTGTCATACGGCCGTAGCGGTTTCTTCTTCAACTGTTTCTAGAGACTGCCGCCGTGCGGCGTCTTTTTTTCTTCCGTCTCCCGCGTACCGCTTGGCACCGTCCTTATCCCGATGGAGTCGTCTTTTCCGTAGAGACAGAAAAATTACTTCGTCTTCAGCGAGTTCTCGTAGGACTCGATCATCTTCTTTACCATCTGACCGCCGACAGAGCCTGCCTGACGGGAGGTCAGCTCGCCGTTGTAGCCCTGGTTAAGGGTAACGCCGACTTCGCTTGCCGCTTCCATCTTGAAGCGGTTCATTGCTTCCTTTGCCTCGGGAACAAGAGTCTTATTGCTTGCCATAATCTGAAATCTCCTATTTCTGGTTGTCTGTGCCTCTGCCGCCCGTCTCGGTTTCTTCCGCACGTCTGTTTCACGAATCCTTCCGCGCAGCGTCCGCACAATCTATATTGAATCGAGACGCTTTCGCGGCTCTGTTACTATTCTGCGCTGTGGAGATCTCTTTATGAATGGCAATTTTTATATTGTTTTTATATTGTTTTATTCAAAAAGTTTTGCCGTAGATCTCGAGCTCCGACAGATAAATGATATCCGATCTTGCATCGATCACGACGATCTCGAGGTAATCGAAGGTAGCAAGATCGAATTCTGCGTTGAACACATCGGTACTGCTATCGTAGGGGATATACTCACTGTCAACAGTGCGGCAAGAAGGAGGAGGGATAGGATCCGCACGATATCAACGACAATATATTTGCCGCGACCGTTTTTCGAGAGGAATAATGTCTCGCCTGCTGTAATCTCATGATGAATTTCATTGCAAAAACGACGATCTTAGTTTCTTCTTGACGAAACGCTAAATTTATGCTACAATCGTAATAACAATTACAGTACAAGACCTTATATATCAAATTTACAGCACGAAAGGTTAACCTATGCGTAGAATTCTGTCCTTATCGCTCACCGTTCTGACGGTCCTCTCGGCTATCTCGTTTGGTGCTTTGTCCACCGCAGCGAAATCGATAACAACGGGAACCGAATACGGAGCGGATGCGTCATCCGCAAGCACAACCTATCTTCCAAAGCAGCCCCCAGAAGGCACGGCTGCGACGCAGATCACAACGGCTGAGGAATTTGCGGCAATGAATGGCTCCGACGGTGTTTTCGTTCTCGCAAACGATATTACGGTCTCAAGCTCCGTTTCATCCTTTAAGGGGCAACTCTACGGAAACGGAAAAACCGTTACAACAAGCGCTCCGCTTTTCGTGACGATCGACGGAGCTTCCCTAAAGAAGGGAGAGACCGTTGACGTCGGTGCTTCGGTATACGATCTTACCATTGCGGGCGAGATCACTAACAAGGGTTGCGGTGCGCTTGCGTCGGAAGTGAAGGATGCAACAATCTATCACGTTGTAAATAACGCAAAGATCACGAAAAACAACGAAACCGTCGGCGGACTCGTCGGTTCGGTAAACGGCGAATCCGCAACCCTCTTTGCCTGCTTAAACCACGGAGCGGTTTCAGGCAAAAGCTCCGGAGGTCTGGTCGGTAGCATCACGGGGCTTAACGTTACTCTGAAAAACTGTATAAACAACGGAACGGTGACCTGCACCCAAAACGGGGACGGTTATGCCGGCGGCATCGTCGGAATCACGGACACCTCAGAAACAACTGTTACGCTCGAAAGCTGTATTAACACGGGCACCGTAACGGGTGGCATCTCGGTAGGAGGCATTGCGGGCACCGCCAAAGACTGCAAAAGCGTTTCTGTTACGTCGTGTCAAAACGCGGGTGCGGTTTCAAGTGCGACGTATTCAGGCGGTATTATGGGACTTGCCGAGAATTGCTCCACCCTTGTGTTTAAACACTGTACAAACAAAGCTGACGTTACGGCGAGCACGTATGCAGGCGGTATCATTCCCTTCTCTTCTTCGTCCATATCCATTGACAGCTGCACGAATTCGGGCGATGTTCTCTCGAAATTAGCCGGCGGATATGCGGCGGGCATCATTGCAATGCAATCCTATGACGCGACGGAGTCGGTCTGTAACAGCAAAGATCGCTTTTTCTTCCAAAACTGTGCAAACCTCGGAGCAGTAAACGCCGCGGGCTATGCTGCGGGTATCCTTGCGTTCTCACGGAACGTCAGCACCACGCAGTCCTGCATCAATCTGGGGGCGGTCGCAGGAGGAACCGGAGCCGCCGGCATCGTCGGGATCTCTTGGAGCAAGGGCGGAGGCATCAACGGCGGTTACGGAACCAACGTTAACTTCTGTATCAACAACGCCCCCGTTGTCTCTGACGCTGCGGCGGCAGGAATCCTACTTTCCGCAACCAATGCAAATGGAAATTATATCTTCGGCTGTCTCAGCCTCGGGGACGCTACGTCTACGACGTCTACTGCAAATGCAATCGCCTCTTATATCTGGGGAAACTCTACGATGCGCTTCAACACCGCGACGGGAAAAATAACAGCTGCCCGAAACTCCGCCGCAACCCCTATGTTGAACTACAACACCGGGGGATCCAGATTCAACCACAATATCTTTCTCCAAAACAAAGGGGACATTTCCGGTGCTGTCACGCTGCTGCTGTGCGACAGAAATGCCGCCTCGATCTATACGGCAGACGGTGCTATTCACGATAACTACCACCACAACTATATTAGGGAAGGCGTCGTCAAGTATCACCATCTCCTTCGTCCGAATTATCAGCCGATGCCTGAAGATTACGCGTTCTACTTTACAGATAGCGACTTAGAGACAGATGCGTCCGTAAAGGCGAAGTTCGGCGAAGAGTTCGTCCTGAACGACGGTATTCCGATGTATAAGGACGTCGTCGCGCTTTATGAGCTTTCAAAAAAGCTTTCCCTTAGTCCCGATGCGATAGCACCTCCTTCTCCCACCGAGATCAAAACGGAAGCGGAATTCCTCGAAATGGGCATATGCGGCAGCTACAAGCTTTCTTCTGACATCACGCTGAGATCCTCTTACTTATTACCCTTCTACGGAAGTCTTGATGGTGGAGGTCATACAGTCACGCTCGTCGGCGCTCCCATGTTTCGCGAGATCGAAGACGCAACAGTCACGAACCTAAAGCTCGAAAACACGGTGAAGAACGAGAGCCTCCCTTTCATCGGGGCTGTCACACCCACAGCTCACCGCGTTACACTTGAAAATATTTCGTCTACCGCGTCGGTCATCGGCGCGAATGGCGTAGGCGGTCTGGTCGGCTCGGTTGACGGTATGGGCATCTTTAAAAACTGCAGCGTATACGCAACCGTCACCTCTTCGAGCGGTAACGCCGCAGGGCTCGTCTGTTCAAGTGAAAAGGCAGAAGAGCTCATCTTCGAAGGCTGTACCTACAACGGCACGGTCACCGCACGTTACCACGGAGGAGGCCTTATCGCTTACGCCCGCAGCGTTTCCGATCTTTCCGTCAAGTCTTGTAACATATTCCCGGGGATCACCGCAAGCCAAAGTGTCGGCGGTATCCTTGGCTACGTTATAAAAAGCAAAAGCGTTACGGTAACCGATTGTACCGTAAGCGGTTTTTTCAAAGCAGAGGACAGCGGAGTCCTCGGCGGTGTCATTGGCAGAGCCGACAGCTCGGATTCCGTTACGCTCGACTCCTGCGCCGTATCGGGAAACTTTACTGCCACAGGCAATCTTGGCGGTATCATCGCGGAAAACGCCGAAATTCCAAACGGTGGAACATTCCACGTAACGAGCTGTATTTATTCAGGAATACAGCCGAGTGCCGCGGGCGGTGACGTTGGCGGCATCGTCGGATCCGTTATGCCTGTCGGAAAGGATCTTGACTTTAAGATCGAAGGCTGTGCAGTCGTCTCGGATCTTCTTGCAGAGGGACAGGTTGCCGGTATCGCGCAAGAACTGAACGGTATCAACGGCTCAAGGATCGTCTATAACGTTTCGGGGAATTTGATTCTCGGCTCGATCCACTCCGATAACGCCTCGGCAAAGGATTCGGGAGGCCTCGTCGGATATGCTCATAACGAAAATCCCTGTCTCGAGCTTTGCGATAACGCGGTCTATCTTGACATCAATCTAAAAAACAACCTATCTCCCATCGGTGCATTCGGCGGCTGCGGCAATCCGAAAAACGGATACGTGAAGAACAATCTTTTCGTTGGGAGCGTTTCCGTTCTCGGGAAAGCCGTTTTGGCAATTACCCGAAACAGCGGCGAGATCCCCACATCTGCCGTCGCGGGAAATCATTATTTCCTGACGGGCGGCAAATCCTTTGACGGTTTGTTTTGCATCGGTAACGAAGCCCCGACACCGATCGGAAGTGAAACGGTTCAAATGACTTCTGCAACCCAAGACACTTCCGCTACACTCGGAGACGGTTGGACCTTCGTAACCGATCACAGGCTCATCGTCACCACCTTTACGGGTATGATCCCCGCTTCGGCAAAGACAACGCTCGAGCTTGCGGGGTTGATGGAACCCCTTCCGGACGTCTCTGAAACCACCGAGTCCAAGAATCCCGACACGAGCGAGCCGAGTGATAATATCACGACGAAGCCCGAGGATGGGGTGACCGCTCCGGATATCTCCACCGCCGACACCTCCGCGGTAGAGAGCTCAGGTTGCGGATCGGTCGTCAGCACGTCGCTCGCTCTAGCCGTAGCCGTCTTGATCCCTCCCGTTCTGATCGCATTCCGAAAAAAGGATGAGCAATTGTAAATTTTTTCTTTCTTGGTCGAAGAAGCAAAAAATTTCAAAACCTTTAGACGGAGTTACTTTTATACATCAATTTTTCAAAAATTCCAATAACAAAATCAAAGACTTATAAATAATCTCAAAAGCGAGGGATAAGCGCCGCTGCGCACTCCCTCGCTTTTTGTCTTTACACGGTAATAGAATACTCGTATGTAAAAGTGATTTTGTGACCCCTTGATATGCGGCTCGTACTTTTTTTGAATTTTATCGACAAAATGCGCATTAAATTTTTAAAAAGGGTTTGACTTCTTCTTCAAAATAGTGTATAATGGTGTATGTTATTATCTATTCGGAGGCTTATCATGTTTTGGGATTACCTGATGCTCGCCTTATACGTGATTTCCATGGTGGGCATTGCCTTTTATACCCGCAACCGTTCGAAGTCGGTCAATGACTTCCTGCTCGCGGGGAAAAAGGGACTTGGCGGTTGGATGACCGCCTTTGCGTACGGCACGACCTATTTCTCTGCGGTCATCTTCATCGGATACGCGGGACAGTTCGGACGACAGTTCGGACTTGCCTCGGTCTGGATCGGTATCGGCAACGCCATCATCGGAACGCTCATCGCCTGGCTCGTCCTCGCGCGTCGCACCAAGAATATGACACAGCGACTGCAATCGAAAACAATGCCCGACTTTTTTGAAAAGCGCTACGGCAGCAAAGCCTTGAAGCTCGTCAGTGCCGTGATCATCTTCATCTTCCTGATCCCCTACTCCGCATCGGTCTACAACGGACTTAGCGCGCTGTTTGAGATCGTATTCGGCATTCCCGGTTGGATCGTGATGGTCGCACTTGCCGCCCTCACCGCGCTTTATCTCTTCTTCGGCGGCTATTTTGCAACCGCTCTGTCGGATTTCATTCAGGGCATCGTGATGCTCGCCGGCGTTGCGGTAATGGTCGTGTGTCTCCTCGCCCGTCCCGAGGTCTCGTGGGATATCTCCGAGCTGACGAGCGATCCGCGCTTCACATGGCACACCTTCGGGGCGGAAAGCACGGGACTGTACGGCAGCACCGCTTCCCTCTTCTCCCTGATCATGCTCACCTCGCTCGGCGTGTGGGCTCTTCCGCAGACCGTACATAAATATTACGCGATCCGCGACCAAAAAGCCATCACACAGGGTGTCGTCGTCAGCACGGTGTTTGCCCTGATCATTGGCTTTGCGGCGTATTTCACAGGAGCTCTCAGCAACCTCTTCCCGCAGGAGGCGATCCAGAACGCACCCGACTCGCAGGTCATTCCGCAGATGCTCCTCGTTGCCATTCCCGTCGGTCTCACGGGGCTTATTGCGGTTCTGATCCTCTCTGCAAGCATGTCCACCCTGTCTTCGGTCTCTCTTGCCAGCGCCTCGGTGGTGGCGATCGACCTTTACAAGGGCGGCATCAATCAGAAGGCAAGCGACAAGCGCGTAAACGTTGTGATGCGTACGCTCTGCCTCGTGTTCATTGCGATCTCGGTGCTTCTCGCGGTTCTGAATGAAAAATTCGGCATTGCCGCGATCTCGTACCTGATGGGTATCAGCTGGGGCACGCTCGCAGGCTGCTTCATCGGTCCGTTCGTCCTCGGCGTAATCACGAAGCGCGTTACCCGCCCTGCGGTCTGGTGCTCGATCGTAAGCTCGCTCGTTCTGACGGTCGTTTTGATCCTCGTGCTCGGCTACAATCATCCGAACGGGGCCGCGACCCTCGGTGCCGCGATCAAAAACGGCATTTCGTGCTCGCCTATGATCGGCGTTTGCTGTATGGTATTCTCTCTCATCATCACCCCCGTCGTCAGCCTCTTTACGAAGCGTCCCGACGACAGCATCCTTGAAAAGGCGTTCGACGCCCCCCTCGAAAACGAAATTTAACAGGAGCCAAAATGATCTGGTCAAAAGAAGAAACAATGTCCCGCGCTGAGATCGAAGCGATCCAGCTCGAAAGATTAAAGGAAACCGTCACCCGCGTTTACGCGAAGGTGCCTGCATACCGCGCAAAAATGGATGCCGCGGGTGTAAAGCCCGAGGATATCAGATCCCTGAAGGATCTCTCAAGGCTTCCCTTCGTCACGAAGCAGGATATGCGAGACAACTACCCCTTCGGTCTCTTTGCAGTTCCGAAGGAGGAGCTCGTTCGCATCCACGCATCGAGCGGTACCACGGGGAAGCCCACCGTTGTGGGATACACGAAAAACGATATGGATATGTGGACCGAATGTGTCTCCCGTATCGCCTGCATGGGCGGTGCCTCGCGTGAGGACGTCGCGCAGATCTGCTTCGGCTACGGTATGTTTACCGGTGCGCTCGGACTTCATTACGGACTTGAGAAGATCGGGGCGGCGATCGTCCCCTCCTCTACGGGCAACTCGGAAAAGCAGATCATGTATATGCAGGATTTCGAGACCACCCTCCTCGTCGCAACTCCCTCCTACGCACTGCGTCTTGCCGAGGTAGCGCGAGAGATGGGCGTCGATCCGAAAAAGGACCTCAAGGTACGCATCGCGCTCGTCGGCAGTGAGCTTCTGACCGATGCCATGCGAGAGGAGATGCATAAATATTGGGGTGAGGATCTGCTCATCACCTCGAATTACGGCATGAGCGAGCTTTGCGGTCCCGGTGTTTCGGGCGAATGCGAGCATCTGTGCGGTATGCACATCAACGAGGACTTCTTCATCCCCGAGATCATCGATCCCGAAAGCGGAGAGGTCCTGCCCGCAGGCGAAAAGGGCGAGCTTGTCATCACCTGTATCAAGAAGGAGGGCATTCCCCTCATCCGTTACCGCACGAAGGACGTCACAAGGCTCTTCTACGAGCCCTGCAAGTGCGGCAGAACCTTCTGCCGTATGGAAAATCTTTCGGGACGCAGTGACGATATGCTGAAGGTGCGCGGGGTCAACGTCTTCCCCGGTCAGATCGAGGAGGTCGTTCTGAGCTTTTCGGAGCTTGGACCGCATTACGAGATCATCGTGGAGCGCGAGGGATACCTCGACAAGCTCACCATCCGTGTCGAGCTGCTCACCCCCACCGACTCCTTCAAGGAGCTCGAATCCCTTGCAGGTGCCGTCCGCGCCAAGCTGCGCACCGTGCTTGGACTTGACGCGAAGATCCTGCTTGAGTCCCCCAACACGCTGCAGCGCTTTGAGGGTAAGGCAAAGCGCATCAAGGATCTGAGAAAGATCTGACATAACGCGAAATAAGATCCGCGCTTCCCTCTCCGTAGACGGAGAGATCCCAAACAGAAATACTGATATGGAGTAAATTTATGAGTGAAAAGAAAATGATGCTGGGCAACGAAGCGATTGCCCGCGGCGCTTACGAGGCAGGTGTAACGGTCTCCAGCGCGTATCCCGGTACCCCCAGCACCGAGATCAGCGAGTTCCTTGCTACATACGACGAGGTCTATGCCGAATGGGCTCCGAACGAAAAGGTCGCGCTTGAGGTCGCCATCGGTGCATCCATCGCTGGCGTGCGCTCGCTTTCCTGCATGAAGCACGTCGGACTGAACGTCGCGTCCGACCCCCTCTACACCTTCGCGTACACCGGTGTGGGCGGCGGATCTGTCATCGTAGTTGCCGACGACCCCGGTCTTGCAAGCTCGCAAAACGAGCAGGATACCCGTATGATCGCGCGTTCCGCGCACGTTCCCGTGCTTGAGCCATCCGACAGCGGCGAGGCGAAGGAATTCGTGAAGATCGCTTACGAGCTGAGTGAAAAATACGACACTCCCGTGATCCTGCGCACCACCACCAAGCTTTCCCATTCGCAGAGCATTGTGGAGCTTGGTGAACGCATCGTTCCCGAGGTGAAGGAATACACCCGTAACGCGCAGAAATACGTGATGATGCCCGGCAACGCCATCGGCCGCCACCTCGTTGTGGAGGACCGCGAGAACCGTCTCGCAGAGGATGCCTGCACGCTTTCCGTCAACCGTGTGGAAATGGGTAGCAAGAAGATCGGCTTTATCACGTCGGGCATCGCTTATCAGTACGTCAAGGAAGCCTGCCCCGAGGCAAGCGTCCTGAAGCTCGGTCTTGTCAATCCCCTGCCGCGCCGCCTCATCGAGGAATTTGCCGCAAAGGTCGAGACCCTTTACGTATTTGAGGAGCTTGAGCCCGTATTTGAGGAGCAGATCCGCGCATACGGCATCAAGGTCATTGGCAAGGAGGTCTTTACGAAGCAAGGCGAATACAGTGCAAATCTCCTGCGCCGCGTGCTTTCGGGAGAGGACAACCGCGCATTTGAAAAGAAGGAAGCTCCCGCGCGTCCCCCGATCCTTTGCCCCGGATGCCCGCACAGAAGCGT
>JAZNOQ010000082.1:0-10814 GCA_045589215.1 Eubacteriales bacterium | reverse complement strand
TCTTCCTAAGACCGCTTGGCCTCCGACTTCACCTTTCGTCTGATACGCCTTCGCAAGATACGCAAGCTCTCCGGCAGTCCAGATCTCAATCGGGTCCTCTGCCGACGCTCCGGTTCCCGTCGAAGAAAATCCTTCCGCAACGGACCCGTCCCACACGTCAACGGTGGGCTGCTCTTCGGAATCGCCCTCTGCCATGATCGTAATGACTACTGTGGACAGTACCATTAACACGGCAAGAAGCATTGCTAACAATTTTTTCATAGATTTTCTCCTTTTTTAATAAAAAAATTTGTAGAGCCTCTTAATTATTGTACTATAAATACAATAGAGCACTTTCATTTTACAAATCATATAGCAGAAGTACAACCGAATTTTGAGTCAAAAGGGTGGATTTTTTGGTCAATTTTTGAGGGGCAGAAGTAAGATTCTGCGCCAAATTCGCACAATTCAAAATATCTCTTGACAAACTGCGCGGGGTGTGCTATACTAACTGTGTATGAAACGCTACGACGGGAATGAGTAGGCGCACTCTTCTTTCACAGAGAGCAGGCGGTTTGGTGTGAGCCTGTAAAGCAGAACGCACGAAGTCCTCCCCGAGCGGCAGAGCGGAACAGAATTCGGGTCTTCCGAGCTCCGAGTAGGCTCTGACGGTGTCCTTCCGTTACCGGACTGCGGCGCATCTCTCGCTCCGCGCAAAGTGTGTGTGAGGCTCACGCCTCCGCAAAATCAGGTGGTACCGCGTGCTCCACGTCCTGATACGGACGGGGGCTTTTCTTTTTTATAAGCCGCGCGTCCCCTTATTTCTCCATTTCATTTAAGAAATTCTATACGAAAGGCAGAACGATATGATTCCCGAAAACGATCTCCCCAAAAACTATTCGCCCTCCGATTTCGAGGAGCGGATCTATAAGAATTGGTGCGACAAGGGCTACTTCACGCCGCAGGTCGACCGAAATAAGCCCTCCTACACCATCGTCATCCCCCCGCCGAACATCACGGGTCAGCTCCACATGGGACACGCCCTCGACAACACGCTGCAGGATATTCTGATCCGCTACAAGCGTATGTCGGGCTTCTCTACCCTTTGGCTCCCCGGCACCGACCACGCATCGATCGCAACCGAGGCGAAGATTGTCGAGGCAATGCGTAAGGAAGGCCTCACGAAAGAGGATCTCGGACGCGAGAAGTTCCTCGAACGCGCGTGGGATTGGAAGGAGCAGTACGGCGGCAGGATCGTCTCCCAGCTGAAGAAAATGGGCTCGTCCTGCGACTGGTCGCGTGAGCGCTTCACCCTCGATGAGGGCTGCTCGACTGCTGTCCGCAAGGTCTTTCAGCAGCTTTACGACAAGGGGCTCATCTACCGCGGCGAGCGCATCATCAATTGGTGCCCGCACTGCAAGACCTCGATCTCGAACGCAGAGGTCGAATACGAGGAGCAGGACGGTCACTTCTGGCACATCCGCTACCCGCTCGTGGGCGGCGGCGGATACGTTGAGGTCGCGACCACCCGTCCCGAAACGCTGCTCGGAGACACCGCAGTTGCGGTAAACCCCGCAGACGAGCGATACAAGGATATGATCGGCAAGTACGTCGTGCTTCCCCTCGTCGGCCGCCGCATCCCGATCGTTGCGGACGAGCATGCACAGCTCGACAAGGGCACGGGATGCGTCAAGATCACGCCCGCGCACGATCCGAATGACTTCGAGGTCGGCCGCCGCTGTCACCTCCCGATGGAGGTCGTACTGACCGACGACGCAAGGATCACCGAGAACTACCCGAAGTATGCGGGCATGGACCGTTATGAAGCGCGAAAGGCGATCGTGAACGACCTGCGCGAGGGCGGGTATCTCGCAGAGATCGAAAATCTGAAGCACGAGGTCGGCACCTGCTACCGTTGCGGCACGACGATCGAGCCGATGGTCAGCCTGCAATGGTTCGTCAAAATGGAGCCTCTCGCAAAGCCTGCCGTCAAGGCGGTACGCGACGGACGGATCAAGTTCGTTCCCGAGAGATTTGATAAAAACTACTTCCATTGGATGGAAAACACGCAGGATTGGTGCATTTCCCGTCAGCTTTGGTGGGGACACCGCATTCCCGCATACTACTGCGACGACTGCGGTCACACCGTCGTTGATGCAAACGGCTGCACGGTCTGCCCGAAGTGCGGCGGTCATATGACGCAGGACGGCGACACGCTTGACACCTGGTTCTCCTCCGCGCTCTGGCCCTTCTCGACGCTCGGATGGCCCGAAAAGACCGAGGATCTCGATTACTTCTATCCGACCTCCACGCTCGTCACGGGCTACGATATCATCACCTTCTGGGTGTCGCGTATGATCTTCTCGGCACTTGAATACACGGGCGAGATCCCGTTTGACACGGTGCTGATCCACGGGCTTGTCAGAGACGCACAGGGACGCAAGATGTCGAAGTCGCTCGGCAACGGCATCGATCCCCTGCTCATCATCGAAAAGTACGGCGCAGACGCGCTCCGCTTCGCACTCGCGACGGGCAACTCCCCCGGAAACGATATGCGCTTCTCGGACGAGAAGATCGAGGCGGCGCGTAACTTTGCAAACAAGCTCTGGAACGCATCGCGCTTCGTTCGTATGAATCTGACGGTAAGCGACGTAACGCTCCCCGACAGAAAGGCGCTCGCGCCCGAGGACAAGTGGATCCTCGACGCCTTCAACCGAACGGTGCAGGCAGTCCGCTCGAACCTCGACCGATACGAGATCGGCATTGCCCTCTCCGAGCTGTATGACTTCATCTGGAACGTCTACTGCGACTGGTATATCGAGCTTTCGAAGGCGCGCCTCGCAGACAAGGAGAGCGACTCGAACAAGACGGCGCAGAACGTTCTCGCTTACGTGCTGATCGGAACACTGAAGCTCCTCCATCCCTTCATGCCCTTCATCACCGAGGAGATCTACTCCGCGCTTCCTCACCTTACGAGTGACGCAGAAAGCATCATGATCTCGGAATACCCCGAATACACGGACGCGCTCGTATTCCCCGAGGAGGCGGCACAGTTCGGCCGTGTCATCGCGGCGATCAAGGCGATCCGTCTCCGCCGCAACGAAATGAACGTTCCTCCGTCAAAGAAGGCGAAGGTCTACATTGAAACGAAGTACGCAGAGAGCTTCAGCCCCGCGACCTACGCGTTCTTCCAAAGACTCGCGTCCGCATCCGAGGTCGTTGTCGGTGAATCCTTCGACGGAACGCTCGATATGGACTCCTGTGTCCGTATCGTCACCGACTCCGCGACGATCTTCCTCCCGATGAACGAGATCATCGACCTTGAGAAGGAGATCAAGAAGCTCGAAGGCGAGGAGGTTCGCCTCACGGGAGAGATCGAGCGCATCGAAAAGAAGCTGTCGAACGCGGGCTTTGTCAGCAAGGCTCCCGAGGCAGTTGTAAACGCAGAGCGCGAGAAGAAGGCGAAGTACGAAGAGACCCTCGAAAGCGTTCGCGCGGCGCTCGCAAGGATGCGTAAGTAATATGGCAAAGCTGCATTGGCCCGGGGGAGCGTTGACTGCACCCGTTCCCCCGGCACTCGTCACCTGCGGCAGTCTCGCAGACGGCGACGCGAACGTCCTTACGATCGCATGGACGGGGATCATCAATACCGTGCCGCCGAAGACCTATATTTCGGTTCGCCCGAAGCGGCATTCGTATGAGATCCTGAAGCGTCACGGAGAGTTCACCGTAAATCTCCCGACCGCATCTCTCATCCGCGCGATCGACTCGTGCGGTGTCTACACAGGCGCGAAGATGAACAAGTTCGAGCGGTTCGGACTAACGCCCGAAAACGGGAGCGTTGTTTCGTCCCCCGTGATCGCGGAATGCCCGCTCGCGCTTGAGTGTCGCATCACCGAGGTGATCTCGCTCGGCTCGCACGATATGTTCCTTGCGGACGTGGTCGCAGTCGATGTAGACGAATCGCTCGTAGACGAATCGGGCAAGCTTCACCTCGACCGTGCGGGGCTCGTCGCCTTTGCGCACGGCGAATATTTCGAGCTTGGGCGAAAGCTCGGTACGTTCGGATATTCGGTGAGAAAAAAGAAAAAGAAGCGGTAAAAGCTTCTTATCCATAAGCACAAGTCTGTTCAGAACGGGCTTGTGCTTTTTTATCGTTTTTTTCGCTAATTTTCGGACTCTTTACAAAATCCCTCTTGTTTCTTTGCAAAATTTGTGGTAGACTAATATATTATGAGTATCACGCGGTAGTGTTTCTGCACGTCAATATAGGAGGGCCGAATGTTTTCATCCGTAAATCCCGCGAGCTCCGAGGCTCTTTCGGATCTCTTCTTTTCCCTGCCCGCGCCCCTTTCTCTCGGCATCGACATCGGTTCGACGACCGCGAAGGTGGTGCTTTTGAAGCACGGAAGGATCATATACAGCTGCTACGAGCGGCATTTCGCACAGGTACGCCAAAAGGCACTTGAGCTTGTAAAAAGACTGAGGGATCTCATCGGAGATAGCCCCGTACATATCGCCGTTTCGGGCTCTGCGGGCCTCGGTCTTGCGAAGGCGGCAGGTCTCCCCTTCGTGCAGGAGGTCTACGCGACCTCCGAGGCAGTCCGTACGATGGCGCCCGACACATCGACCGTCATCGAGCTTGGCGGCGAGGACGCGAAGATCATCTTCCTCGACGGCGGCATTGACGAGCGAATGAACGGAACCTGTGCAGGCGGCACGGGCGCGTTCATCGATCAGATGGCGACTCTGCTCGATCTGCCGAACGACGAAATGGACGAGCTCAGCCTCCGCTATAAGCGTCTTTACCCGATCGCATCGCGGTGCGGTGTCTTTGCAAAGACCGACATTCAGCCCCTACTGAATCAGGGCGCATCGAAGGAGGATATCGCGGCAAGCATCTATCAGGCGGTGGTCGATCAGACGATCGCAGGCCTCGCACAGGGACGTAAGATCGGCGGCAAGGTCCTCTTCCTCGGCGGTCCTCTCTCCTTCTGCAAGGGGCTTCGCAACCGATTCCGCGAAACACTGAAGCTCACGGAGGAGAACGGCGTTTGCCCGCCCTATGCGTGCATTTCGGTCGCGATCGGTGCAGCGATCTACGCGTCGAAGCAACAGATGGCTCCTATGTATGACGAGCTTGTTTCGTCGCTTGAGGGCGCCCTCAAGCAAACCGTTGAGACCGCCGCGCTTCCGATGCTTTTCGAAAACGATGACGAATACGAGATCTTCCGCGAGCGGCACGCAAGGGCGACCGTTCCCTTTGTCGATCCCGCATCCTACGCGGGCGACGCGTATCTCGGAATCGACTGCGGCTCGACCACGACAAAGCTCGTTCTGATGAACGACAGGAATGAGCTTCTATATACCTATTACAGCTCGAACAAGGGCAATCCCGTCCTCGTTGTAAAGGAACAGCTTGAAGCCATTTACGCCCTTTGCGGCGACCGCATCAGCATCAAGGGCAGTGCCGTCACGGGCTACGGCGAGGCGCTGATCAAAAACGCCTTCCACATCGACCGCGGGCTGGTCGAGACCATTGCGCATTTCACCGCCGCCGCGCACTTTAACCCGAAGGTCGACTTCATTCTTGACATTGGCGGTCAGGATATCAAGTGCTTCCGCATCAAAAACGGCGCGATCGACTCGATCCTTCTGAACGAGGCTTGCTCGAGCGGTTGCGGCTCATTCATCGAGACCTTTGCACGCTCGATGGGCTACGACATTGACCGCTTCTCGAAGCTCGGGCTTTTCGCATCGCGCCCCGTCGATCTCGGCTCGCGCTGTACGGTATTTATGAATTCCTCGGTCAAGCAGGCGCAGAAGGACGGCGCGACCGTTGAGGATATCTCGGCGGGACTTTCGATCAGCGTTGTGAAAAACGCGATCTACAAGGTCATCCGCGCGACCTCTCCCGAGGAGCTTGGCGAGAACGTCGTTGTGCAGGGCGGCACCTTCTATAACGATGCCGTGCTTCGCAGCTTTGAAAACACGCTCGGCAGACCCGTTGTCCGTCCGACGATCGCGGGACTGATGGGCGCATACGGCGCGGCGCTTTACGCGAAGTCAAAGCGCAAGGCAGACAAGCCGTCGACACTTCTCTCGAAGGATTCCCTCGCGACCTTCACGCACACGTCGAAGGCGGTCGTCTGCAAGGGCTGTACGAACCGTTGCAATATGACCGTGAACACCTTCTCGGACGGCTCACGCTTCATTTCGGGCAATCGATGCGAAAAGGGTGCGGGCAAAACGATCTCCCCCGAGGATACGCTCCCGAACCTTCACGAATATAAGAGAGACCGCTTCTCGGCTCTCGCAGAGGAAGGAATGAAAGAGCTTCCGAACACGCGCGGCGTGATCGGTCTGCCCCTCGCTCTCGGCAACTACGAGCTTGCGCCCTTCTGGACGGCACTCTTCCGCGGTCTCCGCTATAACGTGCGGCTCTCGGGCTTCTCCGACCGCAGGATCTATGCGAAGGGGCAGTACAGCATCCCCTCCGACACGGCTTGCTATCCCGCAAAAATCATGCACGGTCACATCGAGACACTGATTGAAGCGGGTGTAACGGCGATCTTCTACCCCTCCCTCTCCTACAACGTCAACGAAAAGAGGGGTGACAATCACTATAACTGCCCCGTTGTTGCGTACTATTCAGAGCTTCTAAACGGCAACATGGATTCGTTGCGCGGCAAAAAATTCCTCTATCCCTACCTGAACATCAACGATAAGAAGGAGCTTCTCCGCGAGCTTCTGCCTTATTTGCAGGAAAACCTTGACGCCTCGATCACAAAGAACGAGGCAAAGGCAGCGATCGATGCGGCATACCGCGCTTATGACACACATATGGCAGACATCCGCCGCACAGGCGAGGCAGCACTTGCATATGCCGCAACGCACGGAAAGCGCGTGATGATCCTCGCGGGCAGACCGTACCACGTCGATCCCGAGATCGGCCATGGCATCGACAAGCTCGCGACTGCGCTCGGCTTCGTCGTTGTGACCGAGGACAGCGTTTCGCATCTCACGGATGCGCCGAAGGTCAACGTCCTCAATCAGTGGACCTACCACGCGCGCCTCTACGCGGCGGCAAAATACGCCGCAGAGCATCCCGGTGTCGAGCTCGTTCAGCTCGTCTCCTTCGGCTGCGGCATCGATGCCGTAACGACCGACGAAACGCGTGCGATCCTCGAGTCGGCAGGTCGGCTCTATACCCAGATCAAGATCGACGAGATCACCAACCTCGGTGCGGTCAACATCCGCCTCCGCAGTCTCCTCGGTGCTTTGGAGCAGTGATTTTTCGGGGCTCTGCCCATACCCCGTTTAAGAAACTTTTTGAAAAAAGTTTCTTGAAGGGGCTTTGCCCCTTCACCCCACAAGGAAACTTCTTGAAAGAAGTTTCCTTGACCTTCAAGAACTTTCAAAAAAGTTTTAGAAAGTTTTTTGTGGTGTTGCAGGGACAGTGTCTCTGCACATCTCCAGAAAGGACTTACATATGACCGATAATCGCGTGATATTCACGAAGGAAATGAAGGAGACGCACACGCTCCTGATCCCGACGATGCTTCCGAACCATTTCCGCATCATCGAAAAGATATTGAAAATCTACGGCTATAAAACCGAGCTTCTCGTGCCCGACCGCGCGCGCGTGGTTGAAAGCGGACTCCGCTACGTACACAATGATTCCTGCTATCCCGCAACGCTCGTCATCGGGCAATTTATCGACGCGCTCCGCAGAGGAAAGCACGATCCGCACAAGGTTGCGCTCGTGATGTCGCAGACGGGCGGTGGCTGTCGCGCATCGAACTACATCTCCCTTCTCCGTAAGGCACTCGCGAAGGCGGGCTACGGATACGTCCCCGTCATTTCCTTCAGTGTTGCGGGCGGTATGGAAAAAAATCCCGGCTTCAACCTGAGTGTTCCGCTTCTGCGCCGCATGGCGTATGCCGTTCTGTACGGCGACCTTATGATGTGGCTTTCAAATCAATGCAAGCCCTACGAAATAAACAAAGGCGACGCCGAACGGCTGTTTGACACATGGGTCGACCGCATCATCGGGGAAATGAACGGCAAGTCGATCTCCTATAAAAAGATCAAGGAGAACTACCGCGCGATCATCCGCGACTTTGCGGCGATCCCGATGGATCGCTCCGAGCCCCGCGTGCGCGTCGGAATCGTCGGTGAGATCTACGTCAAGTTCTCTCCGCTCGGAAACAATGATCTCGAATCCTTCCTTGCCGCGGAAAACGCCGAGGTGGTGATGCCCGGACTCACCGATTTCTGCCTCTACTGCGTTTACAACAACCTGCTTGATTACAAGCTCTACGGCAGGAACAAGCGTTCGGTTTGGATCTGGAAGATCGCGTACGATTTCATCATCAAAAAGCAGAACGACGTGATCGAAGCGATCAACGAGATCTCCGCAGAGACGGGCGTAAAATTCAATCCCCCGACCTCGTTCGAGCATACGAAAACGCTTTGCGAGGGCGTGATCTCGAACGGCGTGAAGATGGGTGAAGGATGGCTTCTGACCTCGGAAATGCTTGAGCTGATCGAATCGGGCGTAAACAATATCATCTGCACACAGCCCTTCGGCTGTCTCCCGAACCACATCGCGGGCAAGGGGATGATGAAGCCGATCAAGGAGCGGCACCCGCAGGCGAACATCATTGCGGTCGACTACGACCCGAGCGCCACACAAATCAATCAGGAGAACCGCATTAAATTGATGCTCGCAAACGCGCAGGAGCAGCTGCGCCGAGGGGCGGGCGAGGATCGCGCGTTCTCTCCTGAAAACGACCGTATATCACCCGAAGGTGAGGAGGAAGCCGCAAAGGAGCCCTCTTTGGTTTCATATCCATAAGAAAAAGATCCCTCGATCGAGGGATCTTTTTTGTATCCCCAAGCAACAAATTTTCCGAAAAATATAGACAATTATAGAAAAATGTGCTATACTATAATGGAATAGGTATCGAGTGATGCGAAAACGGGGGAGGGGGTACGGATATGGAGATCAAAACGCTTGCCGAGGGCTTTCTCGGCGCGAATTGCTATCTTCTGCATAGCGGTGGGCACGCCTTCATCGTCGACCCCGCGGCGCGGCTTGACGTGATGTGTACGACTCTGTACGAAAATGGGCTTTCTCTTAGCGGCGTGCTTCTGACGCACGGTCACTTCGACCACGTGATGAACCTCGAGCCCCTGCTTTCGCGCTTTCCCGTCCCCGTTTATCTCGGCTTGGGCGACAAGGATTTCGCCAAGGACGGAAAGAAGAACGGCTTTTCTTTCTTTTTCGGTCAGGACCGCACCTTCCCCGAGGCGACCGATCTCCTTTCGGACGGTGACGTCATTACGCTCGGCGCGGGAAGGATCACGGTGATCGCCACCCCCGGTCACAGCGGCGGATCGGTCTGTTACCTCTGCGAGGAGGACGGACAAGCCCCCTTCCTTCTGACGGGCGACACGCTATTTTCGGACAATGTCGGGCGCACCGATCTCTACGGCGGCTCGTATGAATCCCTCCAGGATTCGCTCGCGTGTCTCGCAGAGTTATCGAAGCGTTATCCCGATATTACGGTCTACCCCGGGCACGGCCCATCGGAAACACTCAAAAATGCGCTTCGCGCGGTGATGTGAACGGGATGACCTTGAGACCTCGACACATTCGTTAAAGTTTTTGAAGATTCTTAAGAAACTTTTTTCAAAAAGTTTCTTAAGCGGAGTTTGAGGCAGAGCCTCAATAAAATAGGAGTCAGCTATGAACTACACAAATCAGAACGAGACCGCGGCTCTCGCGGAGCTTCTTTTCCCGAACGTGACCGCTTCGCCTGCCGACATGGAGGCGAAATACCCCCCGCGACAGCTTCCCGAGGGCGCGAAGGTCACACGTTTCGCCCCCAGCCCCACGGGCTTTGTCCACTTCGGCGGAATGTTTCCTGTGACGGTCGGTGAGCGTCTCGCACATCAAAGCGGCGGCGTATTCTATCTTCGCATTGAGGACACCGACGCGAAGCGTGAGGTCCCCGGTGCCGCCGAGGGGCTCATCAACACCCTCGCGCGTTACGGCATCAATTTTGACGAGGGCGCGATCCTCGGAGACGACGGAAAGGTCTGCGACCGCGGTGCATACGGCCCGTACAAGCAGTCCGAAAGAGGTCCGATCTATCACGTTTATGCGAAGGAGCTTGTCAAGGCGGGGCGTGCATACCCCGTATTTACAACAAAGGAAGAGCTTGAATCGATGAACGCCGTCGACAAGAAGGCGGAGATCAAATCGAAGGAATGGAGCGCGGATGCATCCGCAGAGCGACAGGCGGCGCAGGAAAAGGCGCGCGCGATCACCCTTGACGAGGTCAAGGCAAATCTCGCAGAGGGCAATCCCTTCGTGCTTCGTATCATCGGCGACGGCGATCCCGACAAGAAGATCCCCTTCACCGATCTCGTGCGCGGAAAGCTCGAGCTTCCCGAAAACGACAAGGATTTCGTACTTCTGAAGTCGGACGGCATCCCGACCTACCACTTCGCACACGCGGTGGATGATCACCTGATGGGTACGACCCACGTGATCCGCGGCGAGGAATGGCTTCCCTCCCTTCCGAAGCATCTCCAGCTCTTCCGTGAGCTTGGCTTTAAGACACCAAAATATCTGCACATCTCTCAGCTGATGAAGCTCGACGAGAACGGCGCAAAGAAGAAGCTGTCGAAGCGCGATATGGGCGCGAATATGGA
This sequence comes from Eubacteriales bacterium, assembly GCA_045589215.1. Lineage (GTDB taxonomy): Bacteria > Bacillota > Clostridia > Oscillospirales > CAG-272 > JAZNOQ01. The sequence continues at coordinate 110 of JAZNOQ010000082.1, read as the reverse complement.
CGACTACGAGCGCCTCGGCTACGCGCCCGCGTGCGTGATGGAATACGTTATGACGCTTCTGAACTCGAACTACGAGGAATGGCACCGCGCATCCCCCGATGCACCGTACA
>JAZNOQ010000081.1:0-3488 GCA_045589215.1 Eubacteriales bacterium | reverse complement strand
AACGGTCGCGCCGCATCACGCCGAAAGGTCTTGCGGTGAGGAAAGTCCGGGCTTCATAGGGCAGGATAACTGATAACATCAGCCGCGGGTGACCGCCGGGAAAGTGCAACAGAAATAGACCGCCGACTTTCGTCGGTAAGGATGGAAAGGTGGGGTAAGAGCCCACAAGTTCGTATGGTAACATACGTCCGCTGTAAACCCTATCCGAAGCAACACCGTTTGGGGATCGTTTGCCCGACATATATCCCCGGGTGGCATACGCCGAAGGCGTGGAGCGTCGCGGTGACGCGGCGCAAAGATAGATGACCGTTCTCGACAGAACCCGGCTTACAGGCTGTGTTACGAAAAAAGAAACAAGATCCCCGAGGCATCACGGTGCTTCGAGGATCTTCTATTTTTGGTCTGCGGCATTTCGCCGAAGTTCATATTTCGCTGTTTTTGGCTTATTTCTTCAAAATCTCGTCTGCAATGTGGTTATAGTAGACCGCAAACATTTCGTCCCCGAGCTTGCAGTGCCCCTTGTCGGGAACCTCGTAGTAGGTGATGCGTTTTCCCATCTTTCTCATTTCGGCAACAAAACGGTCGGAGTGCTTTTCCTTGTTTACCGATCGATCCTCGGTGCAATGGAAGAGATAGTAGGGAATATCGGGCATCGATGCGGCAAGGTGAAGCGGGGAGTAGCGCGTGAGGACCTCCTCCATTTTTCCGCTTTCGTGACAGAAAGCACTATACATCGTGCGCGGCAGATCGGGGCGTTCGGTGTAGTGGTAGGGAACGTCACACACGGGACAATTTGCTACGCATACAGCGGGGGTGCGCTTGGCGTAGCGGGTGTAGACGAGTGCCGACATTCCTCCCATACTGCCCCCCGTAGATGCGATCGGAATATCGTCGGGAAGATGATAATGATCGATGAGGACGTCAAGCAGCTCATCCGTATAGTCGATCGCCTGGCGGTTCATCCAAGCCCACGGATTATTATAGGGAACGACGTAAAGGATCCCGCGCTCGGCAAAATACTGCCCTTGCTCGGTTTCCTCGTGATACATATCCCGACCGTTCAGACCGAAAAAGTGAAGCACGATCCCTTTGGGGGGCATCGGGCAGATACCGTCGTTAACGTATGCAAAGCTTCGGATCGTTTCGTAGGTGATAAGCTTTTCCAAAATGTATAACCTCCTTTGAAAGCGGTTCGGACTTATTTTTTGACCGCCCGTATGAGCCTGAATACCTGCTCGGCGGTGTCCGACAAATTTTTATAAGCCGCTTTTGTCTCCATTGCCTCCTCTACCGTGCAGGGAGTGCGAAGAACGGGGAAGAACGCGTGGATCCCGTGCGCGGGAAGGACGCGCGCGCCGTCCGTGACACATCCCGAAAAGGCGATTACGGGAATACCGTATTTCGCGGCGATCGCGGCAACACCTGCGGGTGCCTTGCCCATACAGGTCTGCTCGTCGAGCCGTCCTTCTCCCGTGACGACGAGATCGGCGTCTCGGATCTCATCTTCAAGATGTGTTTCGCGTATGACGAGATCGATCCCGGGTTCAAGCGTTGCTTTGAGATAGGAGAGGAAGGCGAAGCCGAGTCCGCCCGCCGCACCCGCTCCGGGGGTAAAGCTGTGATCGCACCCGAGCACTTTTGCAGTAAGGAGCGCAAATGCGCGGAGATAACCGTCCATTCTTTGTACCGTCTCGGGGGACGCACCCTTTTGCGGACCGTAGATCGCACTGCAGCCATTTTCGCCGCACAGCGGATTTTTTACGTCACACGCGACGTGGAAGGCGCATTCCGAAAGAGTGGGGAGTGCGTTTTTACAGTCGATCCTGCGGATCCTTCCGACACCGTGAGCCCCGAACGGAACGGGCTGCCCGTTTTCGTCGAGGAAGGTAAAGCCGAGGGCTGAAAGCATCCCAACGCCGCAGTCGTTTGTCGCACTGCCGCCGATGCCGATGATGAAGTTGCGGCAACCGCGTTTTATCGCATCCGCGATCATTTCACCGACTCCGTAGGTGGTCGTATATAGGGGATCGCGCTTTCCCGTCGGCACGAGCGTGATGCCTGCCGCCGCCGCCATTTCGATCACGGCGGTCTTCCCGCTGTCGATCAAACCGTATACCGCAGGAACGGGCAGACCGAGCGGCCCTGTGACGGTCACGGAGACGAGATCATCGGGCTTTCCGCGCGTGAGTGCCTCGACCGTCCCCTCGCCGCCGTCGGCAAGTGGGGAAACGACTACTTGTGCGTTTTCATAAACGCGCAGGACACCGTCTCGCACGGCATTTCCCGCCTCAACCGTCGAAAGACTTCCCTTGAAGGAGTCGATCGCTGCGACGACCTTTATCTTGTTTTTGCTTTGAGTTCTCTGATCACTCATAAGTGTCTCCTATGCTTTGTATGAGTTTGCATCGATCAAGCTATACATCCGCGCTACGTCCTCGGGAGTAGGCTCTGCGAAATTCTTGAATTTGAAATCAATATTTAACTTTTCGTATTTGACCGTGCAGAGCTTGCGGAAGGGAAGGATCTCGATCTTGTCGATCACGGCGTAGCGCCGCTTGAGCGATCCGAGAAACGCCGCGTTTTCCTCGTTGTCGTTCAGCGTCGGGATGAGCACCTGACGGAGCGTAACGGGGATCTTATTTTCATTCAGATACGAAAGAAAGGTAAGCGGCGCATCGATCCCGCATCCGACGTAACGGCGGTATTGCTCGTCGCTCGGATATTTCACGTCAAGCAGAACGCGGTCGGTGTACGAAAGAAGCGACCGCACGTCCTCTGTGAGGATGCTTCCCGAGGTGTCGAGGCAGGTGTTGATGCCATTCGTATGACAGAGACGGAAGACCTCGGATACGAAGCCCGCCTGCAGAAGCGGCTCACCGCCCGATGCCGTGATACCGCCCGTATTGCCGAAATACGATCGATAGTGCAGGACCTTTTCGATGATCTCATCGGGGGTGTAAGCAGTACCGCCCGTCGCCTCCCACGTGTCGGGATTGTGACAGCATCCGCACCGCAGATTGCAGCCCTGCAGGAAAAGAACGAAACGGACACCCGGCCCGTCAAGCGTGCCGAGTGTCTGTATCGAATGAATATATCCTGCGGGAGAAGCCGCGCTCATCCGAGCACCTCGTGGAAGGTGCGGCTGATGACCTCTCTCTGCTGTTCCTTTGAGAGCTTGTGGAAGTTGACCGCATAGCCCGAAACACGAATGGTGAGGTTCGGGAATGCTTCGGGATCCTCGTAAGCCTTCATCAGTGTTTCGCGGTTCAGAACGTTGATGTTGATGTGGTGTGCCTTCTTCATGAAATATCCGTCGAGGATCGAAACGAGATTGTCGATCCGTTCGCCTTCCGATCTGCCGAGTGCCTCGGGGGTGATCGAGAAGGTGTTCGAAATGCCGTCGCGGCAATCGTCGTAGGAGATCTTGGCGACCGAGTTCAGAGACGCGAGAGCGCCGTTCTCCTCGCGGTTGTGCATCGGGTTTGCAC
>JAZNOQ010000080.1:0-17548 GCA_045589215.1 Eubacteriales bacterium | reverse complement strand
ATGGCTACGAACCGACTTGATTGCGGCAATTGCCTCCTCCTCGGATTCATATACCTTTGCGGGTCCTTCGTGAACGAGCATTTCGGGAGCGACGGCAGAACGCTTTACAACACAGCCGTCGGGCGCAAGATTACCGCGAAGAACGGCGATGCCGCCCGTCTTTGTAAAGGGATTTTCAACAGGTCTGATAACATCGGTATCAAGATTTCTTGCTTCGGCGATATTTTCACCGAGAGTCTTGCCTGTTACGGTCATACAAGAGGTATCGAGCAAACCGAGCTTTGCTATCTCTGTCATAACGGCGTATACACCGCCCGCCTCGTTAAGGTCTTCCATATAGGTAGGTCCCGCAGGAGCGAGATGGCAGAGGTTAGGAGTCTTTTCGCTTATTTCGTTGACCATATCAAGGTTAAATTCTACATCGCACTCGTTTGCTATTGCGGGAAGATGGAGCATAGAGTTCGTGGAGCAGCCGAGAGCCATATCCATTGTTATAGCGTTACGGATAGCAGATTCCGTCATAATATCTCTGGGACGGATATTCTTTTCAACAAGCTCCATTACCTGCATGCCTGCGTGCTTTGCAAGCTGAAGTCTTGCGGAATAAGCGCCGGGGATAGTACCGTTGCCCCGAAGTCCCATACCGAGAACCTCGGTAAGGCAGTTCATAGAGTTTGCGGTATACATACCCGAACAGGAGCCGCAGGAGGGGCAAGCCTTGCACTCAAATTCTTCAAGCTTTTCTTCGTCAATTTTTCCTGCTTTATAAGCGCCTACTGCCTCGAACATAGAGGAAAGACTGGTCTTCTTACCGCCTACCCTGCCCGCAAGCATAGGTCCGCCGCTGACGAAAACGGTGGGAATATTGAGGCGTGCCGATGCCATCAGAAGCCCGGGCACGTTCTTGTCGCAGTTGGGGATCATAACGAGACCGTCAAAGCCGTGCGCCATGACCATCGCCTCGGTCGAGTCTGCGATGAGGTCTCTCGTGACGAGGGAATACTTCATGCCGACGTGTCCCATTGCGATGCCGTCGCAGACCGCGATCGCGGGGAACACAATGGGCGTACCGCCCGCCATAGCAACGCCGAGCTTGACCGCCTCGGTGATCTTATCAAGATTCATGTGACCGGGAACGATCTCGTTATAGGAGCTGACGATTCCGATCAGCGGCTTACGAAGCTCCTCCTCGGTAAGACCGAGCGCGTGGTAGAGCGAGCGGTGAGGGGCATTGTGGAAGCCGTTTACGATTGTATCCTTTACCATAATTCTATCCTTCTAAGGGCTGTAATAATTTTCGCCGTAGGGGCGATTCACGAATTGCCCGACCGTCGGATCCCGCTTGCCGTCGCAGAAGAGCCGCTTGCCGGGGCGATTGCCCGGGCGCTGCCGAGCAATTCGTGAACCACTCCTATGGAGATGTTTCGGATTTTTGCATAGAGGGGGAAACCCGTCGATTTTTTCCGACAGGCTTCCCCACAGTGCTTTTATCAGTTGTTGATCAGCTTTTCTTCGTCGTTCCAGCTGTACAGCTCACGAACCTTCGCACCGACCTGCTCTGCAGGATGCTCGGATGCGAGCTTACGCATTGCGTTGAAGTGAACCTGTGCGCCTGCATCGGACATATCGAGGAGGAAGTCCTTTGCGAAGGTACCGTCCTGAATGTCGGAGAGGATCTTCTTCATTGCCTTCTTCGTGTCCTCGGTGATGACCTTCGGACCCGTGATGTAGTCGCCGTACTCTGCGGTGTTCGAGATCGAGTAGCGCATACCTGCAAAGCCGCTCTGGTAGATGAGGTCAACGATGAGCTTCATCTCGTGGATGCACTCAAAGTAAGCGTTACGGGGATCGTAGCCCGCTTCAACGAGGGTCTCAAATCCTGCCTGCATCAGTGCGCAAACACCGCCGCAAAGGACAGCCTGCTCACCGAAGAGGTCGGTTTCGGTCTCGGTGCGGAAGTCGGTCTCAAGAACGCCTGCTCTTGCGCCGCCGATGCCGAGTGCGTATGCGAGTGCGATCTCAAGTGCGTCGCCCGTAGCATCCTGCTCGATCGCGACGAGGCAGGGAACACCCTTGCCGACCTGATATTCGCTGCGAACGGTGTGGCCGGGACCCTTGGGCGCGATCATGATGACGTTGACGTTCTTCGGAGGCTTGATGCAGCCGAAGTGGATGTTGAAGCCGTGTGCGAATGCAAGCGTCTTGCCCTCTGTAAGGTTCGGCTCGATGCTTTCCTTGTAGAGCTTTGCCTGCTTTTCGTCATTGATGAGGATCATGATGACGTCTGCTGCCTTTGCGGCATCTGCTGCGGTCATAACGGTCATGCCCTGTGCCTCTGCCTTTGCCCAGCTCTTGCTGCCCGTGTAAAGACCGACGACAACGTTAACGCCCGATTCCTTCAGGTTCAGTGCGTGAGCGTGGCCCTGCGTGCCGTAGCCGATGGTCGCAACGGTCTTCCCGTTCAGCTTCGAAAGATCGCAGTCCTGCTGATAGAAAATTCTGTTTGCCATTTTGGTATTTCTCCTTGGTTTTATAGAAAGATTTTTTGTAAACTTGTTAATTTCCGCCCTTTGTGAGCAGTGACGTACTGCCACGGTCGAGGGCGACAACACCCGTGCGGCACATTTCGATGATGCCGTAGGGAAGCATCAGCTTCACGAAAGCGTCGATCTTGGAGGGATCTCCCGTAAGCTCGATGCACATTTCATCGGTCGTGTAGTCAATGACCTTCGCGCGGTAAACGTCCACCGCCGACATCACGTCGCCTCTGCTCGCGGGATCGTTCTTCACCTTGATGAGCATCAGCTCTCGCGTGATCGAATCCTCCTCAAGCACCTCTACCTTTTTGACGTTGTAGAGCTTACGGAGCTGGTTGATCAGCTGTTCTCTTGCGTAGCCGTCGCCGCTGAGACAGATCGTGATGCGCGAATAATCGGGGCACTCGGTTTCTCCTACGGTGAGAGCATCGATGTTGAAGCCGCGGCGGGTGAACATACTCGTAACGCGCGTCAGAACGCCGAATTGGTTATCAACGTAGACCGCGATGACGAACTGATTTTTCTTTTTCATCTGTCACACCTCCGGTTTCCGTACGATGATATCGTCGATCGCGCCTCCGGGCGGAAGCATCGGAAGTACGAACTCGTCCTGCCCGATCGGAGTGTCGATCACGACGGGGCCGTTTGCCTTCAGCGCTTTGCGGAACACCTCGCGGAACTCCTCGATCGAGGAAACGCGGTAGCCCTCTGCGCCGAACGCCTCTGCGAGCTTTACAAAATCGGTCTTGCGATCAAGCACGGTGTTCGAATAATGCTTGTTGAAGAACAGTGTCTGCCACTGACGGACCATGCCGAGCACGCCGTTGTTGAATAGGACGATCACGACGGGGATCTGATAGGATACCGCCGTTGCAAGCTCGTTCAGGTTCATTCCGAAGCTGCCGTCACCCGTGATCAGAACGGTTGTGTCGCCGCTTGCGACACGCGCGCCGATCGCCGCGCCGAGGCCGAAGCCCATCGTACCGAGCCCGCCGCTTGAGACGAATCTGCGGGGGAGACCAAAGTGCGCGTACTGCGCGGTCCACATCTGATGCTGACCGACGTCGGTTGCGAAGATCGTTTCAGCGGGCTTTTCCGAATTGATCACGTCGAAGATCTGCTTCGGGGTGATCGCGCCGCACGCAAGCCGCTCCGCTTCCTCCGTAAAGTGCGCTTCGTCTGCCTTGAAGGTGCTTACAAGCGCATTCCATTCGGGATGCTTCGCATCGGGAAGCTCCGCTACGATGCGGCGGAAGGAATCCTCCACGTCTCCGACGATGCCGACCGAGACACGGATATTTTTGTTGATCTCCGAAAAATCGGGGTCGAGCTGAATGATCTTGCTGTTTTGTGCGAATTTCGAAACGTTGCCCGTTGCGCGGTCGCTGAAGCGCACGCCGACGGCGAGGATGCAGTCGGAATCCTTCAGTGCCATAGAGGAGGCGTAATGACCGTGCATGCCTTCCATGCCGAGAAAGCGGCTTTCATCGTTCGAGATCGCCGAAAGTCCCATAAACGAGCATCCGACGTATGCGTCGATCTTCTCTGCGAGCGCGAGCACCTCCTTACCCATGCCGAGACCTGCCGCGCCGCCGCCGATGTAAATGTAGGGACGCTTCGCGTTTTTCAGAATGTCGATCGCCGCGTCGATCTTGCTCTGCGATGCGATAGGGAGAGGGATCTTTTCGGGGATTGGCTCGGGCTCATATTCGGTTACCGCCATCTGAACATCCTTCGGGATGTCGATGAGGACGGGACCGGGTCTACCCGATTTTGCAATGCGGAATGCTTCACGGATCACGTCTGCGAGCTTTGTCACGTCATTGACGAAATAGTTGTGCTTCGTGATCGGAAGCGTGATGCCTGTGATGTCGATCTCCTGGAAGCTGTCCTTACCGATCAGGGAACAGGAAACGTTTCCTGTGATCGCTACAAGTGGGATCGAGTCGAGCATAGCGGTTGCGATGCCCGTGACGAGGTTGGTCGCACCGGGACCCGAGGTCGCGATGACGACGCCGACCTTTCCTGTTGCGCGCGAATATCCGTCTGCCGCGTGGGAAGCACCCTGCTCGTGCGCGGTGAGGATATGATTTAAGCGATCGCTCCTCTCGTAGAGGGCGTCGTATATGTTGATGACCTGACCGCCGGGGTAACCGAACACGTCGGTAACGCCCTGCTCGATCAGAGACTCAATGACGATTTCTGCACCTTTGAGTTTCATCGATCGGTGAACTCCTTTCCTTGCGGCATTACTTTGCCGCCCTTTTTTCAAGAAGAAGACGGTTTACGGCACTGCAAAGTGCCTTCTGCGACGAGCGGCTGATGTCCTCGTCGATGCCCGTGCCCCAATAAGCTTTTCCGTTGTACGTGATCCCGATATAGGATGCAGCTCTCGAGGAGGATCTGCCCTCAAGTGCGTGCTGCGTGTAGGATTCAAGGGTGAAGTCGAGTCCCGTGAAGATCTTCAAAGCATTGCTTACGGCGTCAAGTCTGCCGTTACCCGTGACCGATACGATCTCACGGCGCGAATCGACGTGAAGGGAAACGTCTGCGCTGACACCGTCCGCCGTTTCGGCAAAGACTGCCTTTCCGAGTGCGAGGGGAGCCGCGAGATTGACGAAGTCGCGTAAGAAGATGTCATAGACCTCCTGCGGCAGAAGCTCGCGATGCTCGACGTCGGAGATGTGCTTCACGTGATATCCGAACACCTCACGCATCTTCGGCGGGAGAATGTGATTGTACTGCGTTTCAAGGATGTATCCGATGCCGCCCTTGCCCGATTGGGAATTGATGCGGATCACATCGGCCTCGTAGACACGTCCGACGTCCGAAGGGTCGATCGGGAGATAGGGCACGTTCCAGGTCTTGAGATCCTTTTCGGCGCGCCACTTCATTCCCTTGGCGATCGCATCCTGATGCGAGCCGCTGAATGCCGCAAAGACGAGCTGTCCGCTGTACGGCTGACGCTCGTAAACGTGCATCCGCGTGACCTTTTCGTATACCTCGGTGATCGCGGGAAGGTTTGAGAGATCGAGCTTGGGATCAACGCCTTGCGAGAACAGGTTCAGCGCAAGGGTGACGATATCGACGTTACCCGTGCGCTCGCCGTTGCCGAACAGCGTGCCCTCAATGCGGTCACCGCCTGCGAGAAGTCCCATTTCGCTGTCTGCGATAGCGCATCCGCGGTCGTTGTGCGGATGAAGGGAAATGATGACGTTTTCGCGGGAATGGAGATTCTTGTCCATGTATTCGACCTGCGCGGCGTAAACGTGCGGCATCGAATGGGAGACCGTGACGGGAAGGTTGATGATGACCTTGCTGTCTGCAGTCGGTTTCCATACGTCAAGGACGGCGTTGCAGATCTCGAGCGCGAATTCGGGCTCGGTTCCCGTGAAGCTTTCGGGAGAATATTCGAACACGATATTGCCCTCCGCCTCACTTCGATACTTTGCACAAAGCTCTGCACCGAAGACGGCGATCTTTACGATCTCTTCCTTATTCTTTTTAAAGACCTGTTCGCGTTGTGCGACCGAGGTGGAATTGTACAGATGAACGACGGCATTCTTCGCACCGCGGATCGCTTCGAAGGTCTTTTTGATGATATGCTCTCTCGATTGGGTGAGGACCTGGATCGTGACGTCGTCGGGGATCAGGTTCTGCTCGATCAGCGTGCGGCAGAATTCGTACTCGGTCTCGGATGCGGCGGGGAAGCCGATCTCGATCTCCTTGAAGCCGATATCACACAGCACCTTGAAGAATTCGAGCTTTTCCTCAAGGCTCATCGGAATGATGAGCGCTTGATTGCCGTCTCGAAGGTCGACGCTGCACCAGATCGGTGCCTTTTCGAGGCTGTCCTTTTTCATCCAGTCCATCGTAACGCCCTTCGGAATGAAATATTGCTTTTCGTATTTACTGTAATTGTTCATAGGGGTTGTTTCCTTTCTTCGGGTGCGGACGGCATTAACAAAAAAACGCCTCCCTCACGCAAATATCCCACGATTGCGTAAAAGAGACGAAGACGATTCTCCGCGGTACCACTCTGCTTGGTGCTTTGCACCCACTTATGTCCTGTCAAGCAACAGGAACTCTCGATAACGGGAGAGACCGTCCAAATCTACAGGGAACCGTTCGAGAGGAGCTCGAACGCCGTTCGGTTGGAAGCTCAGGGAGGAGATGGACCATTACCCGCATGTCGTCTTGCACCGCCCGACGACTCTCTGAAATGCATATTGCAACGGTTCGGATTCCCTTCATCGCTTTTTCAAAAGAATAGAACCATTATAATACAGTTTTTTCTCCTTGTCAAGAGGGAAAATGAATTTTCCAAAACTTTTTTGAATTTTTCTGCCTTCTGGTCTCTTCTTTTTGCAAAGCAGGCTCATTTTTGGGGAGATATAATAAAAATTCCAAAAATGGAATAAAAATTATGAAAAAGCCCTTGACAAGACGCCAACTATGGGGTATAATGAAGCCGTAAATGAAACCAAACGAATGGAAGAAATATTTTGTTCACAAAGGAGAAACAAAATGGCTACAAAGTCGAGTAAGAAGAATATGGCACCGATCGAAGCGGGGGCGGATAAGGAAGCAAAGGCGAAGGCTCTGAAGACGGCGATCTCTCAGCTCGAACGCGATTACGGCGCGGGTACGATCATGAAGCTCGGAGAAAACAACCATATGGAGGTGCAGGCGGTACATACCGGCTCGATCGCGCTCGATATGGCGCTCGGGATCGGCGGTGTTCCGCGCGGACGTATTATTGAGATCTTCGGCCCCGAGTCCTCGGGTAAGACAACGGTCGCGCTCCATATCATCGCAGAGGTGCAGAAGGCGGGCGGTGAGGCGGCGTTTATCGACGCCGAGCACGCACTCGATCCCGTCTATGCGAAGGCACTGGGCGTGGACATCAACAATCTGCTTGTTTCTCAGCCCGATTGCGGTGAGGATGCGCTTGAGATCACCGAAGCGCTTGTGCGCTCGGGTGCGATCGACGTTGTCGTTATTGACTCGGTTGCGGCACTCGTTCCGCGTCAGGAGATCGAGGGCGATATGGGGCAGAGCATGGTCGGCGTGCAGGCGAGACTGATGTCGCAGGCGATGCGTAAGCTGTCCGCGATCATTTCGAAGACCAACGCCGTGGTGATCTTCATCAACCAGCTCCGTGAAAAGGTCGGCGTGCTGTACGGAAATCCCGAAACGACAACGGGCGGCCGCGCTCTGAAGTTCTACGCGTCGGTCCGCATCGATATCCGCAAGACCGATCAGCTGAAGAACGGCTCGGAGATCTACGGAAACCGCGTGAAGTGCAAGATCGTAAAGAACAAGGTCGCGCCCCCCTTCCGTGATGCCGAGTTTGATATTCTGTACGGTAAGGGCATTTCGCGTGATGGAGAGATCCTTGACTACGCGATCACGCTTGACGTTATCAAGAAGAGCGGCTCGTGGTTCTCCTACGAGGGCGAGCGGATCGGGCAGGGAAAGGACAACGTCCGCAAGCTGCTTGAGGGCAATCCCGAGCTTGCCGCCGAGGTCGAGCAGAAGGTTCGCGCCGCGCTTGAAAGCGGTGCTATCGGCGGAGATGATGAATTTGAGCTTGAAGAGGACGGAGACGAGGACGATTTCGACATCCGCGTGCTTGACTCGGATGACGGTGCAGGGGTATAACGCGTCAAATGCAGATCCGAATTCTATCTATGACGGCGCAGAACAGCGGCTCGGAGATCCTTCTTCGGGTGGAGCTGTCCGAGGACGTCTTTGACGTTGCGGAGAGTGCGTCGGGCTTTTCGAGGCCCCCTGCACGGGAGATACGCGAGCTCGTTCTGATGCTTGACTTCTACACCGAGCTTCGCCCCGTGAAGGGCGTGATCGACGAAGAAAGCTTTTTTGCGCTTGAGCGCGCCGCCGAATTCAGTGAGGCGGTTCGCATCGGGCTCCGTATGCTTGCCTTCGGCTCTAGTACGGAAAAAGGACTCGAGAACAAGCTTTGCCGAAAGGGTGTGAAGCGCGAAGCGGCAAGAGAAGCGGCTCAGTATCTTGCACGGCACGGATATATTGACGAAGAAAGAGACGCCATCAGAGAGGCAGAGCGAAACGTCGAGAAGCTGCGCGGCCGCAATCGCATCCGTGCGGCATTGTACGAGAAGGGATACGGTGACGGGGCGATCGCTGCGGCAGAACGATATCTCGACGGTGTTGATTTCGTTGCCCTTTGTAAAAAGTTGATCGCACGGAGATACGAGAGTGCACTTTCCGATCCGTCGGCGCAAAGGCGCGTGGCGGCGGCTTTGATGCGGAACGGATATACGATGAGTGAGATCCGCGCGGCGATGCGGCGATTTCCTGTGTAACGGCGTTCCTTATTTCTCCTCGGATAAGGCGCGAGCTATTTCGGAATACTGAAGCTGTAGGGTGCCGTGCGCGGAGCCTTGCTAAACTGTATTGCGGGACGGCATGCTTATGGATAAAGGTAAGAAAAAATGGGCTTTCGATGCGGCACATGGCGTGCACCGCGATCGCTCGGGAGAAATGGCGTTCTCCCTTGCAAACGGGCACTTCGGTGCATCCGTGCGTAAGGAGAACGCCGTCTTTCGTCTGCGGACCTGGCACTCAGCCCTGAAACGGATCGGTGACGTGTTGGTCTCGTTGATTTTGCTTATTCTGCTTGCTTTGCCGATGATTCTTATTGCGGTGTGGGTGAGAAGCGACTCCGCGGGCCCCGCGATCTTTCGGCAGGTGCGGGTCGGGAGGGGAGAGGAGTTGTTTACGGTATATAAATTCCGAACGATGTCGGTTGACACGCCACGGTGCTCGTCTGCCGAACTCTCGCGGCTTGGCAGGGAACGGTATATTACCGGGGTGGGACGGATTTTGCGCCGCACGGGGCTTGACGAGCTCCCACAGCTCTGGAATGTGCTTCGCGGTGAGATGTCTCTCGTTGGACCGCGTCCGGTGATTCCCGAGGAAACGAGACTGACGCTGTTGCGCGCTTCTCTCGGAGCTTCAAACCTGCGCCCCGGGATCACGGGACTTGCACAGGTGAGCGGGCGGGACGATCGCGCGACGGAGGAGAAGGCGGCACTCGATGCACTTTACGCGCGAACGCAGTCACCGCTTGTCGATCTTAGGATCCTTTGGGGGACGGTGCGCACGGTTCTGTCGGGGGCGGGGTGTAATTAAGGTGTCAGACGGTCGCCGTATCCCCAATGGTGAAGGCATCGGCGATGGCGCCCGAAAGCAACTCGGCAAAAGCCTTTGTGAGCACGTCGATCTCTTTTGGGGAGACGAAAAAGCTCTTCCCGTTTTCGAGCACCGAAAAAAGCTCGGGGCTGATCTCGTTTTCACGGATCCCCGCGCGCGCAAGCGCGTCGTAGACGAGTGCAGAGGAATCCACCACGGTGGGTACGCCGATCGCGATCACGGGACATCCGATGGCTTCTCGGTTCAGTGCCTCACGGCTGTTTCCGATACCGGAGCCCGGACGGATCCCCGTGTCCGAAAGCTGTACCGTCGTCGCAAGACGCTCACAGCTTCGCGCGGCAAGCGCGTCTATTACGATCAGAAGATCGGGATGGACGGTTTTTGCGGCACCGCGAATGAGCTCGAGCGTTTCAATGCCGGTCTGTGCAAGGACTCCGGGGGCGATGACCGAGATGGAGGCGTACCTGCGCCCCTCATTCAGAAGGGCAGGGTCCTCGGACTCCCGAAGGTGGCGCGTGACGGGGAGCGTTCGAACGGCTTCGGGACCGAGTGCGTCTGCGGTCATGTGGGCGTTTCCGAGACCTGCGACAAGTACGCGCAGTGCGTGGTCGATCGGTCGCTCTGTCAGCCGTTCTGCCATGCGGTGCAGCTCGGACACGAGGATCTCGTTCAGCACTTGGGTCTCCTCAGGAGAAAGGAGCAGTATCTGACCTGTCGTAATCGTGACGTAGGTTCCGATCTCTCGATGAAAGCGAGCCTCGCCCTCACGGTTTTCGATCTGTAAGCGAGCGACCGAAAGTCTGCCTCGGCGGTATTCCCGATACGAGGAGCCCTCGCTTCCCGCCGAAGCATTCGGATCGGGAGCTTCGCAGGCTAGATCGGTGCGAAGGAAACGGGAAGAATTTGTTGTCTCATAAGTGCCTGATTTTTGCGGTTCTGTAAAAAATGAAGCTTTTTTCATCGGTTCACCTCCGCTTTGAGTATGCGGCTTTCAACTTTGGAATATTCGATGAAGGGGCTTTTTCTGCGTGAAACAAAAGACAAATTGTGAAAATGCACATATTTTCAAAAAACGAATTGTGCATTCGTCCGAATATTCTTCGACTTTGCGGAAAATCGTTGATTATCACGCCTTTTTGTGTTATAATAATCGGTAGCATGAAAAGATATGCTCATTTCGAGATATCTGTAAAACTTTCTTTCACGAGGAGGAATTCCCAACAATGATGAAGCGTTTCTTTGCTCTCACACTTTGTCTTCTTCTGGTGCTGGCTTGCTTTGCATCCTGTAGTGTTCAGTTTGAAGAAAAGAGAGAGGAGCAGCTGACGAAGGAAGAGGAGGAAATACTCAAGGGCGCCCAGATCACGATGTATCTGACCGAAATGATATATGACTTTGATCCCGCCAATGCATACAATAACGAGGCTGCAATGAAGATCATCAGCCTTCTGTATGAGCCGACCTTCTATCTTGACGAAAAGGGCAAGATCAACAGCAATCTGATCGAAAAGTATACATACGAGGTGGACGAGGAAAAGGGTGAGTATAAGCTCTCCCTCCATATCGCAGATACCTATTGGAGTGACGGTACGTACGTTTCCGCAAATGACTTCGTGTATTCCTGGAAGCGCGCTCTTGAGGTTGAAGCGTCTTACGGTGCCGCATGCCTTCTGTTTGATATCAAAAATGCTCGCCTTGCGAATCAGGGCGACACCTCGATTGATAACATTGGCCTGTCCGCACCGAACGATAAGCTGGTCGAGGTCTTCTTTGAGGGTCCGATCGATTGCGATCAGTTCCTTCTGAACCTGACGAGCTATGCGCTCGCTCCTCTGCGCGAAAACCTTGCGACCAAGGCTTCCTACTACGAGATCCCTCTCGGCACCGATCCTTCGACGGGCGAGATGGTTTATAAGAGAGTTCGACTTTACAACGACTGGGCGAAGAAGGGTGCTACGATGGCGGCATCCGGACCTTTCAAGCTTCGTACCGCTGTATATCCCGATGATCCGGTAAAGGATGATGACGGAAATTATCTGCTGGGCGAAAACGGCGAGTTCCTGTACTGCTACTATGTGCAGGACGCTACCGATCCCGCAGCTCTCGTAAAGCTCGAGAAGGGCGTTTACTACTATGTGGATGAAAACGGTCAGAAGTGTGCGTATTCCAAGCTTACTATGGCGAATTACGAGAACTCCCAGAAGCCAGAGGAGCGCGAAAAGTATCAGGAGATCGTGAACAATTGCCTGATGCTCAAGGGCTCGGTTTCCGATTACACGACCACGCCCCAGAACTCTCCCCAGCTTGTTCTTGAAAGAAACTCGTACTACTTCAAGGATATGGATAGGGACAATTGGAAGGTCGACGAGGTCGTTATTCCGTACCGTCTGATCATTGATTACAGCAAGTCCGATGAAGATCTGATGGCTTCTTATGAGAATGGCGAGATCTTTTACGTCGGTGATATTCCGCTTTCGCTCCGTTCGAACTATGCGGATTCCGTGACGAAGACCGATAACCTTTCCACTCATACGTACTATCTAAATCAGAATGCGATCGTAAAATACAGCTGGATCTCGTATAATGAGGACGGCATTCCCGAGCTTTATGACTCGGAGGGGACGAAGTACCGCTTCAATCCCGAAACAATGGCGATCATCACGATCGACGAAAACGGCAAGTCCATTCGTTATAAGCATACCTATGACGACAACGGAAACCTGATCTATTACACCGAGGCCGGCAAGGCGGTTTACACGGGCTCCGACGGATTCCCGATCCTTGGCGAGAATATTCTTTCGAATTTGAGCATTCGCCAGGCACTCTCGCTTGCGATCGACCGAGACACGATCGCGAATGCCGTTGTCTTTGCGGAAGCTGCCGCGGCACTTGTTCCGACGGGCGTGTTCGCTACGGATTCCGCGAAGAAGACCTTCCGCGAGGAGGGCTCCGACTATCTTTCGAAAAAAGCAAACACCGATGCGGCTCGTGAAAAGGTCACGGAATCGGGGATCGATCCTTCGGAGTACGTGCTGAAGCTGTCCTATGCGGCATACGACGAGGTACACGAAATGATCGCGACAACCGTTGCAAGCGCGTGGGAGGAAGTCGGCTTCAACGTTCAGCTCGATGCGCTCAGAACGGTCGACAACGAGCATTATTGGATGACCACAGAAGAGCTTCTGTCGGACGTTAAGGACGATATGTGGCTCGAATCGGTCAATTCGGGTGATTATCAGGTCATTGCAATGGATATGGTGGCATATTCGGTAGACGCGTACAGCGTGCTTGCACCCTTTGCGACGCTCTTCTCGGGTATGGGCATGAACATGCAGAACTTCGACGAATACGGCGAGCCGCAGTACATTCCCGCTACACATATCACGGGATTTGAGGACGAGACCTATAACGAGATGATCGAAGCGGTTTATGCGGAAAAGAATCTGAGAAAGCGTGCAGAGCTTCTGCACAAGGCAGAGGAATACCTGCTGTCGCAGATGCCTGTTATTCCGATCATTTATAACCAGAACGCAGTACTTGTCAATGACAAGATGCTGACCGATCACGAGGGCAACTACTATGCTCCCGCAGGCTTTGTGAATTGCTACCTGAAGGGAACGCCCCAGTATAAGACGCACATCCGTAACATTTGGATCATCGTTGGCGTGATTGTTGGTGTTGTGCTCGTGATTGCGGCTACTGTCTTCTTTACGGTCAGACACCGCATCAAGGTGAAGAAGAGAGAAGAAGAGATCGCGCGTATCACCGCGGAGCAGGAAGCGAAGCTCCGTGAGATTCGCCGTCCCGGCTCCCGCTCTTAAGCGTTAAAAATTGTATATAACAGAAGCGTCCTGCGGATTTCCGCAGGACGCGCTTTTATTATTTATGAAAGGAAGAAATTGCCGAGATTAACGAGCGTCAGCCCGTTCTTCAGAGCGTATGCTACCGTATAGGCGGTTCCGCCTCGGTTCTCGGTCAGGTAAGAAATACAGTATCCGCTTCCATCAACGAGGGCTCGGTCGCGCTGAAGCATACAGTAGCGGTTGTAGGCTTCGGTAACGTATCGGACCGAGTCGGCACGTGATAGAATGAAATTGTAATCGAGAACGGCGCTTTGGGGCCATCGGCTCGTTTGATCGCGACATGGTAAAATGAGCTCAAGGGTTAGCTCGTACCCTTGTGATTTTAAATAAAGAACGCGCAAGGCGGCAATCGTGTCAAAGCCCATTGCACCGCCTGCCCGAAAGATGCGAACGCCCTTATTGTATAAGGAAAGGATCTCCTTGTCGAGGAGCGGGTAGAGGCGGCTCATATGCTGTGCGGGGATCGTCCGATGACCTGTAAAGCAGCATATCGTTTGAGGGTCACACATAACCGTTCCTCCTTTCTTTTTTGAAGAATTCTTCCATAAATATATTATACTCGAGTATTTTGATTTTGTAAAGAGAGTTTCTCGAAATATTTCCGTATTCTTTCAGAAATCGTTCGACAGAAAAAACGTTTGTTCGGAAAAAATTTCCGATCTTCGAAAGTGTATTTTTATAAATCGTTGCCGCCGATGACGAAACACGAGAAAAGATGATCCGGTTTCGCTTTTTTCGCCCTCACTCGGCACGATTTGCGCCGCCGTATTCGAGCGGTTTCGCACCGCTTATGCGGTATAATTACGACAGAGGATCCTTACACGGACGGTCGAAGAAATGTGTGAGGAACGGAAAGGATGTGTAAAAATGAAAGAATGGGAAGAGGAAGCGCGTGAAAATGCGAACGAGGACGAATTGGCGGAAAGGGGCGAGCCTGCAGACGGGGCGGAGGAGTATGATATCGCATCGGAAGCGGAGGTTAACGCCTCGGGACGACCTGACAAGCACGCGCGCTTCGGTATTGCCGCGCGGCGGCTTTTGACGCGGCAAACGGTTTTGCTACTTGCAAAGGGGGCAGGACTCCTCGCGCTTGCGTTTTTGTTTGGAAGGTGCGAGTGGTTTCTTGGGGCAAGGCCCTTTGGAATCGCGCTTCTGTGTGCCGCCGAAAGTGGACTTGGTTGGATCTACGGCGGAATACTTCTCGCCGCACTTCCGATCTTCGGACAAAGCTTTCAGCCGATCTCGGCTGTTGTGGCGACTGCGGCGGTCCTGCTCCGCATTGCCGCCCGCATGGCGGTCGCTCTGCCGTGGAAAAATGGGGGAGAGCCTGACGTCAGAAGCTTTGGCGCCTTTTGCGCGGAGCTTTTCGGGGAACATATTGCGCTCCGTATGGCGATCGGTACGGTCGCGGCTTTTCTTTCGGGACTGTACGGAATGATCGGGGGTGGATACCGTGTGTATGATCTCCTGTCATCGCTTTTCCTGATGGTGACCGTTCCGATCGCGGTTTGGTTGCTCGCGGGATTATGGCAAGAGGGTGCTGTGAGTCTTGACAGCCTGCGCCGTGTTGCTACCGTTTTCGGCGTGATCGGAATGCTTGTGATCGCGTTTTCGGGCGAGCACTTTTATCAGATCGCGCTCTCGGTGTTCGTTGCGCTTGGCGCGACACTTTGGATCACCCACAGAAAAGGGATCAGCTATGCGATTCTTGCGGGGCTTCTTTTCGGTGTTCTGATCGATCCCGTCAGCGCACCGCTCTATGCGTTTGCGGCACTCGCGGCGGGCTCTCTGCGACGTGTATCGGCCTTTATGGGGGCGCTTTGCGCCTTGTCGGTCGGAATGGCGTGGGGCTTTTACGTATACGGGCTCCGCGCACTGTCGGTGCTTTTTCCTGCATTGCTCGCGTCGGCTCTTCTGTTTTGCGTTTTAGAGAAGCTCGGACTTCTTCCGGGAAAGACGCCGAACCCGAATGAGGGCACTCCGCTCGGAGATGACGTGGCTCTTCCGAGAAAGGGAGAAAGCGGTGCCGAGGAGCATGCGGATGTCAAGGGAGATGAGCTGCGCGCAGAGGAGGATCGGATGTCGATTTTGCGTTCCTCCCTTGCCGCCGAACGCCTTCATGATGAAGAGAGGAAGATTGAGGACCTTTGCGGAGCATTCCTGTCGGTGTCCGATCTCTTGCGCGCGCTTACGGAAAGCAGTAAATATCCGTCTGCCGAGGAATTTCGGCGGGTGTGCGATCGGGTGTGTGATGAGTTTTGCCCGAGCTGCGTTTCTTGTACCCAATGCTGGGGAAGCGAGTATGCCCGTATGGCGGGAACGCTCGGTCATATGGCGGACGAGCTTCACAAGAGCGGTCGGGTTGACGTTGACGCTTTCCCGGAGGAGGTGCGCAGACGCTGTAAGATGAGCGGGGCGATCTTCCTCCGCATCAACGAAGAGGCGGGAGAGCTGACGGCGGCATACCTGAAGCGCGAAAGGGCGGGGCTTCTGTCTGCCGATTACAGCGCGGCGGCATCGCTGTTTCGATCTGCCTCGCGTGGTGCGCCTGAGCGCTATGAGATCGACAACCGCAAGAGTTGTGACGGAGAACGCTTTTTCGCGGCAAACGGAGTGCATCCGTCCCGCGTGGCTGTCTCGGGAGGAAGGCGCGGGTGTCTTTACGCATGGGGCGTGGATGAGAAGGCGGTGGAAGCCTTGTTTTCGAATGAAGAAAAGCGTCGGGAATTTCTCTCTGTATTCGGGTTTCTCCCGAGCGATCCGATCTTGACTCCGATCCCGGGCGGCGGCGGGCTGTTTGATGTACGTGTTCCTGCGGCGCCGCGCTATCGGGTGCGGAATGCGTACGTTTCACGCCCCTCCTGCCATAATGGGCGAGAAGAGGGACTTTGCGGAGATTCGATCGCGATATTTGAAAGCCGCGACGGACGAAGCTTTGCGCTCCTTTCGGACGGTATGGGAAGCGGAAGGAAAGCAGCACAGCTGTCGGGGATCTGTACGGTCTTTTTACAGAAAATGCTTGCGACGGGTGGAGATACGGGTGTGATCCTTCGGATGCTGAACGATTTCCTTGCCGCGGGGGCTGTCGGAGAGGTAAGTGCTACGGTCGATCTTCTGGAGGTCGATCTATATACGGGAGAGGGAATCTTTTGGAAGAGTGGTGCCGCGCCGAGCTTTGTTTACAGAGAAGGAAACCTTTTCCGTCTGAGCTCGCGCACGGCACCTGTCGGGATCCTGTCGGAGGCGGACGTTCAGAAAACCGCGTTCCGTCTTTATGACGGCGATCTTGTTGTGATCATCAGCGATGGAGTTGCCGACGGCAGGGAGGATGGGGAATTCCTCGAAATGATGCTAGACGGGACCGAGAGCGACGAGGGGCTTTTGCGCGCGGCGGAGCGGATCGCGGATGCACAGCGATACGCATCTCAAAAGGAAGGTGAGCATCTCGACGATCGGTCTGTGATCCTGCTATCGATAGGAGAAGCGGAAAGTGCGGAGGAAGAGAAGGAGCCTTCCCGTGCAGTGAGTTGATCCTTCTTCGGGAAAGCGTTTCTGCCGCGAGCCACGCGCCGAACGGCGTGTGGCTCGTTGTGCATTTTGTCTAAGGTGAAAGCCTTTTGATTGTATTGGATTGACAAGTTGGAAAAACTCAAAAAACTTCGAAAAAAGTGCTTGACATGCGCGGCGGTTTGTGCTATAATACGGAAGCTGCCGCAAAAAGGGGACAGCAAAACCCGCATAAGAGAAGGCAGGAAGACAGGCAAGGGAAAAGCTTTGCGGAGGTTCTGAAGAAAAAACTTCAAAATTCCTGAAAAAACTTTT
The DNA here is from genome assembly GCA_045589215.1 of Eubacteriales bacterium. Classification (GTDB taxonomy): domain Bacteria; phylum Bacillota; class Clostridia; order Oscillospirales; family CAG-272; genus JAZNOQ01. The sequence goes on along the minus strand of JAZNOQ010000080.1, from coordinate 129 downwards.
CAAAAACCTATTGACAAGCCCCTTGTGGTGTGGTATAATAACAAGGTCGGCGCGCGAAAAGGCGCACGGCAAACGGTCATTGAAAATTGAACAATAAGAGATGAAGTACAAAGCAACGACTTGCGGATC
>JAZNOQ010000079.1:0-3782 GCA_045589215.1 Eubacteriales bacterium | reverse complement strand
GAGGTAAACGGGATCGCCTGCCGCCTTAAATTCGGGGGAGAGGACCTCGTGTGCCTTGATCGGTGCGATCGCGAAGGAGATCAGCGTCGGAGGAACGTCCTTGTCAAGGAAGGTGCCCGACATCGAGTCCTTACCGCCGATCGCTGCGGCATTCAGCTCGAGCTGTGCGTCAAACGCACCGAGGAGAGCCGCGAAGGGCTTGCCCCAACGGAGAGGCTCCTGACGGAGCTTTTCGAAAAATTCCTGAAGGGTGAGGTATGCGAGCTTGTAGTCGGCACCTGCCGCAACAAGCTTCGCCATCGAGGTGTAGATCGATGCGCGCGCGCCCGTGTAGGGATCGACGCACATCATATCGGGATCAAGTCCAAATGCCATCACGCTTGCCTGATCGGTCGTTTCACCGGGCAAAACGGGAAGAACTGCCGCCATTGCCTGTGCGGGGGTTCTCTGCGTCTTACCGCCGAAGGGCATCAGGACGGAGCCCGCGCCGATCGAGCCGTCGAAACGCTCAACAAGTCCTCTGCGGCTTGCGGTCTTGAGGTCGCCCGCCATTTCGCGCAGACTGCCGTAAAGTGCCTTCGAGAGAAGGGAAAGATCCTTTTCATTGACCTCGACCACGGTGTGCTTATCCGCACCGTTGGTGTTGAGAAATGCACGGGAAAGATCCGCGATGGTCTGCCCCTTCCAGGACATCACCATACGAGCCTCCTCAGTGACGACCGCTACGCGGTACGCCTCGAGGTTTTCGGATTCTGCAAATGCGATAAATCTGTCTGCATCCTCGGGAGCAACGACGACAGCCATACGCTCCTGCGACTCGGAGATCGCAAGCTCGGTGCCATCGAGTCCATCGTACTTCTTGCGAACAGCATCGAGGTCGATGCGAAGTCCGTCTGCAAGCTCACCGATCGCAACCGATACACCGCCTGCACCGAAGTCATTGCAGCGCTTGATCAGACGGGTGACCTCTGCGTTTCGGAAGAGACGCTGGATCTTACGCTCCTCGGGAGCGTTGCCCTTCTGAACCTCGGATGCCATCGTTGTGAGGGATTTCATATTGTGGCTCTTCGACGAGCCGGTTGCACCGCCGATGCCGTCACGTCCGGTACGTCCGCCGAGCAGGATGACGATATCCCCGGGTGCGGGGCACTCACGGCGCACGTTATATGCGGGAGCTGCCGCTACGACAGCACCGCATTCGAGACGCTTTGCGACATAGCCGTCGTGATAGACCTCTGCGACGTGTCCCGTAGCAAGACCGATCTGGTTGCCGTAGGAGGAGTAGCCTGCCGCTGCCGTCTGACAGAGCTTTCTCTGAGGAAGCTTGCCGGGGATGGTCTCGGCAAGGGATTTACGGGGATCACCTGCACCCGTTACGCGCATTGCCTGATGAACGTATGCACGACCCGAGAGGGGGTCTCTGATGCAACCGCCGATGCAGGTTGCCGCACCGCCGAAGGGCTCGATCTCGGTCGGATGATTGTGAGTCTCGTTTTTGAACATCAGGAGCCAATCCTGCTCCTTGCCGTTTACGGTTGCGTTTACGTGGATCGAGCAGGCGTTGATCTCCTCGCTTTCGTCAAGCTCGGGAAGAACGCCGCGCTTCTTCAGAGTCTTGCCTGCGATCGTTGCGATGTCCATCAGCGTCTGCGGACGCTTCGATGCCTTCTCCTCGCCATAGACCTCAACGCGCGCCTTGAGATAGCGGTCGTATGCAGCCTTGACTGCGGGATCGTCGATCTGCACGTTATCGATGTGCGTCGAGAAGGTGGTGTGACGGCAGTGGTCGGACCAATAGGTATCAACGACACGGATCTCGGTGATCGTAGGATCGCGCTTCTCCTCGTCGCGGAAATAATTCTGAAGGAACTTGAGGTCATCGAGGTCCATCGCGAGTCCAAGCTCGTCAAGGAGGCTCGCGAGTCCCTTTTCGTCAAGAGAGGTGAAGCCCGTGACGGTCGCTACGGTCTCGGGGATCGCGTAGTCGATCGCAAGGGTCTCGGGCTTTTCGAGAGATGCCTCGCGGCTTTCGACTGCATTGATGACGTACTTCTTGATCGCCGAAAGATCCTCGTCCGTAAGGGCGCCCGTGAGGACGTAGACCTTCGCCGAGCGAACCGTGGGACGGTCGCCCTGACTTTGGAGCTGAATGCACTGTGCTGCGGAGTCTGCGCGCTGATCGAACTGACCGGGCAGGGGCTCGACTGCGAATACGGTACCGCCCTTTGCGTCAAGCGTGTCGCTGACCGTGTCGAGCTGAGGCTCGGAGAAGATCGTGCGGACTGCCTTAGAGAAAAGCGCCTCGTCGATGTTTTCGACGTCATAGCGGTTGATCACACGCAAAGAAGTGAGTGCCGTGATGCCGACGAGATTTCTGAGTTCACTGAGAAGACCGTTCGCCTCGTGTGCGAGCGCGGGCTTCTTTTCTACATATACTCTGTAAACCATAGAGTGAGATACCTCCAAAGGATGTTTATTTCAGTGCGGCCAAAGCGCGCGCGCCAATGTCGCGGCGGCAGTAGGCGTTTTCGAATTTGACGGAATCTGCGAGACGGTATGCCCCCGCGATTGCCTGCTCAAGATTTTCTGCGACCTTGACGCATCCGAGGACGCGTCCGCCCGCCGAAAGGAGAACGTCGCCGTCCTTCTTCGCACCCGCGACGAATACGTCGGCACCCTCCTCGCGCTCATTCTCTGCGGGGATCGACATCGGGAAGCCGGTCTCGTATTTTTCGGGGTAACCGCTTGAAGCGAGCACAACGCAAGCCGCCGCACCCGAGGAGAATTTTACCTCGGTGTCACAGAGCGTTCCGTTTGCCGTTGCCTGCATGATCTCGAACAGATCGCTTTCAAGAAGGGGAAGAACAACCTGGGTTTCGGGATCTCCGAAGCGGCAGTTGTATTCGATGACCTTCGGGCCGTTCTTTGTCAGCATCAGTCCGAAGTAGAGGCAGCCCTTGAAGGGGCGTCCCTCTGACTTCATGGCGTTTATCGTCGGAAGGAAGATCGTTTCCATGCACACGTCGGCAATGTCCCCGGTGTAGTAGGGATTCGGAGCGATCGTACCCATGCCGCCCGTATTCAGACCCTTGTCGCCATCCTTTGCACGCTTGTGGTCCATAGAGGAGACCATCGGCTTTACGCAGTCACCGTCGGTAAATGCGAGCACCGAGACCTCGGGACCCTCGAGAAATTCCTCGATCACGACGCGCGAGCCACTTGCGCCGAAGACCTTGTCCTCCATCATCGAGTGGATCGCGTCGTATGCCGCTTCTCTCGTCTCTGCGATGATAACGCCCTTGCCGAGAGCAAGCCCGTCCGCCTTGATAACGGTCGGGATCGGCGCGGTCTTCAGATATTCAAGCGCATCGCTTGCGTTTTCAAACACCTCGTACTGCGCGGTAGGGATGTTATATTTCTTCATAAGGTTCTTCGAAAAGACCTTGCTTCCCTCGATGATCGCCGCATTTGCGCGCGGGCCGAAGCAGGGAATACCCAGTGCTTCGAGGCGGTCGACCGCACCGAGCACCAGCGGATCGTCGGGGGCGACAACTGCGAAGTCGATCGCGTTCTTTTTTGCGAAATCCTCAATGCCGTCGAGATCCTTCGCACCGACGGGAACGCACACAGCGTCCGCCGCGATGCCGCCGTTGCCGGGCAGGGCATAGATTGTTCCGACATCCTTGCAGGTCCGAAGCTTGCGGATGATCGTATGCTCACGTCCGCCGCCGCCGACGACCATAATCGTTTTCTTTGCCATAATCAGTACCTCTCGGTGCGTA
>JAZNOQ010000078.1:0-4488 GCA_045589215.1 Eubacteriales bacterium | reverse complement strand
TAGTTGTCGGGGATCTGCATCAATTCGCGGAGCATCTTTTCTGCGTCTGCGATGATCGCCTCATAGTCGGGCGAGCGATGCGACATTTCCATAACCGACATTCCGGATTCACCGTAGCATACAAGCTCGGACGCTGCTTTCTCAAGTACCTCAAGCGGAAGCATAGAGGGTCCTGCGGAAAAATTGTAAACTCTGTTCATAATATATATCTCCTTTTTTGTGTTGTCATATTTATGCGGGTGCGTTGCCCCCGCACCACTACAAGAAAACTTTTTGAAAAAAGTTTTCTTGACTTTCAAAAACTTTTCATACAAAGAATTTGATTTTTGAGGCAAGTTCTTGAAGTTTTTAGAAACTTCTTTCAAGAAGTTTCTAAACGGGGTTCGGGGCGGAGCCCCGTTATGTCATCTTTTCCTGCTTGACCTTATGGTCGATGACGTGGCGGGAGGCAAGCTCCTTCTTTACGTCATCAAGCGAAATACCCATTTCGATCATCAGAACCATCACGTGATAGACGAGATCGGCGATCTCATAGACCGTTTCCTTTTTATCGTCTGCCTTGCCCGCGATGATGACCTCGGTACACTCCTCACCGACCTTTTTCAAGATCTTGTCGATTCCCTTGTTGAAAAGATAGGTGGTGTACGAGCCCTCCTTCGGATCAAGCTTTCTGCCGCGGATGACATCCATCAGGGCGTCGAGCGAAAAGTCGTGAAGCGTCTCGCTTTCAAAGACCGAATCGTTAAAGCACGAATCGGTACCTGTATGACAAGCGGGTCCGTCCTTATAGACAACGACGGTCAGAGCATCTCTGTCGCAGTCGGTCTCGATACGCACGATGTGCTGACGGTTACCCGAGGTCTCACCCTTACGCCAAAGCTCCTGCCGCGATCGCGACCAGAAGCAGGTCATTTCCTCACGGATGCTGATCTCCAGCGATTCGCGATTCATATACGCGACGGTCAGTACCTTTTTCGATTCGGCATCCACCACAACTGCGGGGATCAGACCGTCCTTGCCGAATTTCAGTTCGTCAATCGTAATCATTTTATCGTATGCCTTCCCTTAAAAATTGTTACCGTATCAGATCCGCATCGGAATGCCCTTCGCGGAAAGCTCGCGCTTCAGGTCACCGATGTCGACCTCTCCGAAGTGGAAGATCGAGGCGGCAAGCCCCGCGTCAACCTTCGGAAGCGTTCTGAAGAGGACCTCGAAGTCCTCCTTCTTCCCCGCACCGCCCGAGGCGATCACGGGAACGTCGACGATGTTACACACCGCTTCAAGCATTTCGAGGTCAAAGCCCTCCTTCACGCCGTCGGTGTCGATGCTGTTCAGAACGATCTCTCCGGCACCTGCCTGAACGCCGTTTTTGATCCATTCGAGTGCGTCAAGTCCGGTGTTTTCTCTGCCGCCCTTCGCAAATACGCGGAACACACCGTCCACGCGCTTCACGTCAACCGAAAGTACCACGCATTGATCGCCGTAGCGCCGTGCGGCCTCACCGATCAGCGAGGGATTGCGGATCGCGCCCGAATTGACGCTCACCTTATCTGCACCGCATTTCAGCACACGGTCGAAATCCTCCACCGTGTTGATGCCGCCGCCGACCGTCAGAGGGATGAAGATCTTGCTCGCGACCTCACACAGAATATCGGTGAAAAGTGCGCGCCCCTCTGCCGAGGCGGTGATGTCGTAAAATACAAGCTCATCCGCGCCGCACTCGCTGTAAAACTCCGCGAGCTTCACGGGTGAGGACACGTCGCAAAGACCGAGGAAATTCACGCCCTTTACGACTCTGCCGTCCTTTACGTCAAGGCAAGGAATGATTCGTTTTGTGATCATACGCTTCCCTCCCGCACAAGTGCGACCGCTTCCCCGAGGTCAAGCATTCCCGTGTAGAGTGCCTTGCCGAGGATCGCGCCGTAAATTCCCATATCGCGCAAGGTTTTGACGTCATCAAGGGTAGAAACTCCGCCCGATGCCGTGAGATCCATTGAAAACCTCTGTATCATCTCGCGGTAGAGCGCGATGTTCGTACCGCCGAGCAGTCCGTCCTTCGAAATATCGGTGCAGATCACCGTCCGAACGCCCCGTTTTTCAAGGCTTTCGCAAAAGTCGAAGCAGGAAATGTCCGAAAGTTCAAGCCAGCCCTTGACTGCGACCTTGCCGTCGCGGAAGTCGACGCCGACTGCGATCTTTTCTTTGTATTTATCAAGCATACGGTCGAGGAATTCGGGATCCTTCAAAGCCGCCGTGCCGAGGATCACTCGCCCCGCGCCTGCGTCAAGATAGGTCTTTACCGTTTCCTCGTTTCGGATGCCGCCACCGATCTCGGTAAAGAGATCCGAACGTCTGATGATCTCCTTCACCGTTTCCAGGTTCGGCGTATTACCGTCTCTCGCACCCTCAAGGTCAACGAGATGCAAGCATTCCGCCCCCGAACGGCGGAAGCCCTCTGCGACCCCTGCGGGATCGCTACTGTAAACCGTCATTTGGTTGTAGTCGCCCTTGACAAGCCTGACCGCCTGTCCGCCGATGAGATCGATCGCGGGAAATAATTTCAGCATTTCTGTTTCCCCCTTTTATTCGGTCTCGCAGAAGGCACGCAGGATCGCAAGTCCGACCTTGCCGCTCTTCTCGGGATGGAACTGCGTTCCGTACACGTTTCCGCGTGCCACCGCCGCAGTCAGCGTCGCTCCGTACTCGGTCGTTGCGATGACCGACTCGTCACAGTCCGCACCGTAAAAGGAATGGACAAAATAAACGTAGTCCCCTTCCTTGATATACTTCCATAGAGGGTTTACCTTTTTGCCGAAGGACAGGGCATTCCATCCGATGTGCGGGATCTTAAGGGAAACACCGTTTCTGTCATGCGCCTCCTTGATTGGGCGCACAGCCCCGGGGATCAATCCGAGCCCCTCGTGACAGCCGTACTCGTAGCTCCTTTCAAACAGCATCTGCATTCCGAGGCAAATGCCGAGAAGGGGCTTTCCTGCCGCCGCTTCGCGGATCACGACCTTGTCGAGTCCCGATTCACGGAGCTTCCGTGCCGCATCCTCAAATGCACCGACCCCGGGAAGGATCAGTCGGTCCGCCGCACGAATGACGGCTTCGTCGCTCGTTACGACCGCCTCCGCACCGATCGCCGCAAACGAGCTTCGGAGCGAAAACAGGTTTCCGACACCGTAATCAACAATCGCTATCATAAGAGACTTCCCTTCGTCGAGGGGATCTCACCGATCGCATCGGGATCGAGCCTTACCGCCGCGCGGACCGTCCGTCCGAGCGCTTTAAAGAGTGCCTCGATGATGTGGTGCGAATTGTGTCCGTCGAGCTGTACGACGTGCAGCGTCACGCCCGCCGCGCGGACAAATCCGAGGAGAAACTCCTCAACAAGCTCGGTGTCAAACGTACCGACCTTCTCCGTCGGGATCTCCATGTGATAGGCGAGATAGGGTCTGCCCGAGATGTCGATCGCAACGCGGACGAGCGCATCGTCCATCGGCAGAAGCATACTGCCGTAGCGCGTAATGCCCTTGCAGTCGCCGAGCGCCTCGCGAAATGCCTGTCCGAGGCAGATGGCAATGTCCTCTGCGCTGTGGTGATCGTCCACCTGCGTGTCGCCGTTACACTTCACGGCAAGGTCAAGCCTGCCGTGCGACGCAAACAGCGTAAGCATATGGTCAAGGAACCCGACACCCGTTGCAATTTCAGACTTGCCCGTGCCGTCAAGCGACAGCTTGAGCGAGATGTCGGTCTCCTTCGTTGTTCTTTTAATTTCGGCATTTCTCATAAGAATGCCTCCTCTCCCTCAGTATCTCCTCGGTCGCCTGAATGAGCGCGTCCATTTCTGCGCGCGTGCCGACCGTGATACGGTTAAAGTTTTTGATCCTGCCCTTGCCGAAATAACGGACGAGAATGCCGCGTGCGCGAAGCTCCCTATAAAGCGTTTCTCCGTCCACGTCGGGAGACTCTGCGAACACGAAATTTGCCTTCGAGTCGGTCACGGCAAAGCCGAGACGGCGAAGCTCACGGATCGTATAGTCACGATTCTCCGCGATCGTGCGGCAATTCATGCGGTAATAATCCGCGTCATCCACCGTTTTCTCGCCCGCAAGAAGCGTCAAACGGTTCAGGCTATACGGATTCGTCGAATATTTGATCTTTTCGAGATCCGCGATAAGCTCCTTACTGCCGATCGCAAACCCAAGCCGACCGCCCGCGAGGGACGCCGACTTCGAAAAGGTTCTGACAACGAGAAGGTTTTCATATTTCCCGACGAGTGAGACCGCGCTTTCTCCGCCGAAATCCACGTACGCCTCGTCGATCAACACAACGTGATCGGGGTTCGACCGCACGATCTCCTCGACCTCATTTTTCGAAAGGCAAAGTCCCGTGGGCGCATTCGGATTGGCAAGCACGACGTTCTGCCCGAGTGCTGTATAGTCCTCAACTGCAACGGAAAAATCCTCGCGAAGCGGAACGGTC
>JAZNOQ010000077.1:0-24768 GCA_045589215.1 Eubacteriales bacterium | reverse complement strand
TATAATCACTCCAATCATAATTTCGTTTGATTCCGCTATCATTCATGCAAAAGCAGCGGCTGAAAATTTAAGTGCCTCCTGCACAGTGCGGAAAGAAATCTTTTGGCACTGTTTGGGATAACACGGTATCCATTCTCAGGCAAGGCTTGCTTTTGCATTGCTCTGCGAGATGTACCGAAGCACTTCTCGCTTTGCCGAATGATAACGAATGTCTGAATAAAAACGTTCTCGCACACGATTTCGTGTACCGTTCTTTTTGCGTCCCGAAGGACAAATCTTCCAAACCGCTGGCGATATGCTATAATTGCATACGGTGGGATTCGAACCCACGAATATCGAGCTTGACAGGCTCAAGGTGCAAGTGTTCTTCTGGCATACACTTTGGAACATCCTCGTGCACCGCTGTGAAGGATTGACTCAAACACCGGCTTGAAGTAACCTTGCAAGCATATTTTACCATTCTGTTCGCCGTTTTTCATGGAAAAAAAGCTGCGAAAACACACGGCGCATACAATTTTTCAAAAAATGGAACGTCAATTGGTGCCGTGCTGAAATATTCCTCGCGGTTTGAACAACCGCGTTTCGCAAGCGAAAACGGAATATTTCCTAAGCCAAAACAAAAAGATGCCCTCTTTTCAGGGGGCATCTCGTTACTTGAGTCCGCAGTTTTTCTGTTTTTTAAGCTTCTCGATGACTGATTTTTTGAAGGATTCCGACCCGAGGACCTCTGCGAGCGGTCCGAAGGACAAAATTCTGATGACCATTTCGGGCTCGTCTTCCTTCACGTATTTGATCTTCACGAGATAGGTATTCCTGTCCAACCGTTCGGCTTGCTTCTCAAAATGGGCAAAATGAAGCATGAACCGCTCGAGTGCGTTTCGCTCGTCAACGATCTTAACCGTAACCGTATCCTGCGTCCTTTCTCGCTCCTCGCTTCCCAAAGGCTTCTCGCCCGTATAATGGACGCACGCCCGTATCTTTGCCATATTGATGGTTGAAACCGCATGCCATCCTGCCGTAACGACTCTGAATTTATCGTCCTTTTCGGAATATTCAAGCCTTTTGGGGCGGCATCTTATGAACATGGTCTTGCCGTTACGGTTTTCCATCTCAAGCTTGATCTGTGTTCCGCACTTGATCGCCTCAAGAATGACCCTGAACTGCCTGATATATTCTTCGTCCGAATAGGGATCACCGTCACCGTACTTGTCATAGACATAATAATCGTCGGGGGTAAACAGCGGCTCCGTATCCCCGAGATCGGGAAATTCCACGTCAAATAGCCTTACGCGCGGATCAAGGGAGATCGCCTTCAGCCACCTCTTTTGCAGCGTGGTCAGGGGCATTGTGGGCTTGTGCTTAAGTGAGGTGGTCATATCGGAATGGACGAGCTGCCATTTTTCGGTTTTGAGCGACGGCAGGATCGTCAGGATGCTTTCACCAAACGCGTGATCCGATACGATTTTTTGCAGCTCCCTTTCGGAATGCTCCCCCTCGATGATGCGAGAAATGATCGCGGCAACGGTATTATAATACGCAGAATAAAGCTCGCTGAATATCATTCTGCCACCTCCCCGTCGATGCCGTACATATGGTACATTGCTTCAAGATCTTTCTTGAATTTGTTTTCCAGCGTCCGATTTGAAAAATTCATCTGAACGATGCGGCAGATGAAGGTCCTGATCCAAGGGATCAATTCACTTGCGTCATACACGTCCGCAGAAAAGCGATAGGTATGGTCGTCGAGCCTTTCAACCGTCCCGACTCTCTTCTCGCGTTCAAGGCGTCTGACGATGTACGCCTCGTTGTCCTCTACCCTGACCGTAAACTCTACGTGCTCAAGATGCTCCGCGCCCCAGGCGTTTCGCTTCACACTGACTCCCCACATTTTGCTCTGCATACGATCAAGCTCTGCACGCAGCTCGTCAAAGCGGGGAGTGGGCTCTTCAAGTATGACCTCTGACAGATAGTCGATCCGATAGGACTGGAAGTGATTGTATTCGGGCAGATATGCAAGCAGATGCTGCCTGCCGCTCTGCACACTGATAAACACGCGCAGAGGCACGATCCTGTTCTTTCTCGGCAGATCCAAATGGCGGCTCATATTCAATACCGTTACGGCGCGCTTTTCTCTCATCGCGGCAAAAAGCCTTGAGAGTATTCCGCTATCTATGGCTCCCGTTATGTAGTGGTGCTTGAACGTAAAGAAGTCGGTGTCGGTCTTCTCCTCTTTGTCGAGGAGAAACGAGCCGATCACGCCGCACGGAGCGGCTTCCGAAAAATAATGAAGCACGTCACTAAGCGCAGAAATGTCGATGCTTTCCGTTCGGCGGTAGTACGTCTTTCTGCCTTCCTTTTCTGAAGCTATAATACCGATCTCACAGTATTCCTTGAGCTTTTTTCTGACGGTAGACTCGTCGAGCATCATCGGTTCATCAAATTCCGACAAATATTTCTCATCGATCTCCTGAATTAGCTCGGCAATGGTTCGCTTCACAGACGGATCGAACAGAATATCGAAAAGAATAAAGTGCAACGTAATGTCCCGATCGGTAAAGCTCTTCGCCTTCCACGCGTTATAGAGGGGGTTATGCCTGATCGTTCGGCTGTCGATCGAAATGAAAACGTTCTTTCCCTCGTGCGTGCGAACGAAGCTCATATGATCGCCAAGCCAGCTTTCAAGACGACGGCGCTCATCGTCATAGGAGCGCGAGCTCTTCGCGCTGTATTCATCGCGGCTCTTGAAGCCGTAAACGTAGAAATCGCGCATATATGCCCTGATCTTTTCAAAGTTCTTTATAAGCTCGCTGTATGAGGACATCGTTCACACTCCTTTCACAGTATTTATTCTTTGTCTGAAAATAGCGTTTTTCGTTTTATTTGCTCGTAATCATCAAAATCGTGACAGACGATTCCGACCGTGATATTGGGTTCGTCGGCATGAATTCGCAATACCGCATCGTCTATCGAAAGATCCAACCAATGCGACGTGGGAAAATCCTCTTGAACATATCTGGACAAAAATTTTATGGAATCATGATGCTCCGCCACAACCGTATGATGCTTCGCCGGATCAAGAACGATATCTTTCCGAACGGAGACCGCATAAAAATCCCATTCGTCATCCCCCACCCGGTAGCTTGACAAAGTCATTCTTTCTCCATCCTCAAAAATGAATACAGCATAGTCACAATCGCACAAATTATCATCGATCAACCAAAATCCATCATCGGATAACGCGACGGCTTTAACAGCTTGTTCCTTCAACTTCGCAAAGAAGCGTTCGGTTTCTCCGTAGGCATGCGCTTCAATGATATGCTCCATTTCCCAAAGGTGGTGGTTTCCATCTCCCTCGTTTAATTTGTAACGGATATAATATAACAGTTCTTCTCCGTCCTCGTCTTCTTTCGGATTAGGATTTGCACCGGCGGCAATGAGAGCACGCATCAACCTCAGCTTGTTTTCACTTTCAACAAGCCGTTCTTCCTCGGTTTCGGTATCAAAATACTGTAACCCCCATATTACAGTCCCCCATCCATCAGGATCAACATCTAAATCGGCTCCGGGTTCACCGATCAGTTCAAGGGCGAAATCATAATGTCCCTGCGTGATCGCTTCGTGTAGCGGTGTCGTTTTAAGGCCAAAGCGATCTTCTACAATTCGAGTACATCCGCCAATTTCCCGTATCAAATCGCGGCATTTATCATAATCGCAATCTGGATCTTCAAAGAGCTTAAACAATTCTATTGCCTTATCCATTTGACGCGCCTCCCTTCACCGTCTTTTTGGGGTAGACCTTTCACGCTTTCCATAGAGAGCGTCCCCTTCTTACGTCACATTGTAACATAAAGAGAGAAAAAAGTCTATACGTTTGTGTAAATAATCGCTTTAAAAAATAAGGGCTGCCCCACCGCTCTCGGTGAGACAGCCCTTTTCGATGCGAGCCGCAGCCGCTCCTTTTTGATAGATTTACAGCTCCGTTTTATTACACGAGCTTAAATACGCTTCCGGGATCTGCGAGATCGCGGTAAGCCGCACCTGCAAGTCCGATGCGCGAGAGAAGCGCGCCGTCGAGCGTGAGCTTGTTGCCCTCGATCGAAACACCCTCTTCGTCGGTGATGTCGGGCTGCTCATCGAGCAGGATGTCACCGCCGAACAGTCTCTTCCCTTCAATGCTCTCGTCAAACTCAAGCGTCAAACTCTTATATTCCCCGAATACGCCGAAGCACTTGTCCGCAGAAAGTCCGCGCGCTACAACGTCGACCTTCGGAATGGTGCAGTTCATCACACCGTCGATCGTTCTCGGCAGAGTAGCAATGGTATATACGCCTGTCTCTCGGTTCTTCGATGCCGCGATGTAGGGCTCGTACTGCTTCGAGTTGCTGCTCGGATACGGCTTATAGGGCGAAACGATCTCAGGAAGCTCGGTGCCTCTCGCAACGATCTGCGGTGACGTCTGGAAGAGCGTTTTGCCGACGATCTCATTATCCGCGTAGGCATACGGTATCTTTTCGTACGTCCAGCTATCCTCAAGCCACTTTTCCGAAGAAACGGTTTCCCCCTTCACAAAGGAGAGCGCGGGTGCGAGACGCTGCCAGCGCAATGCTCTCACGTAATGATCGAAGGAGTGGAATTCGGACTTCGTCGTGACACGACGGGAGATCCCGTTCTTGAAGTCGTCCGGAACAATGGAAATAATGCTTCCGCGGAGAAGCGGATGCGACATAACACCCATCGTACAACCAAGAGCCGCAGCAATGATCGGCTCCTCTCCGACGTTGATATAACCCTTACAGTCCCCTTCCATATCGCAGTCAAGTGCAAGCATCGCAGATGCGCGTGCAAGCGTCGTAGACGAATTGAACTCAAATCTTACGTCATAACAGCGATATGCATCGGACACCTTCAGGAAATCCTTATACTTCTCATATTCCAAACGCGGATTTCTACCGGGGACGCGGAAAAATCCGTCAACTGAGGTGTGCTCGACCTGCATACCGGGGGCATATTCGCGGCAGACCTCGGTAAGGATCTTACGGTACTCGGGGTCCTGCTTATGGAAACCCCAATCGACCTTAATGTAAGCGATCTCTGCCTCGTGGAGCCACTTTGCACGCTCGATCCAATATTCGCGGAAGGCATCGTGATCAAACAGATTGTCCTTTGACTCTCCGACACAGCTCATCGGTACCCAGAGTGCGGTTCCCGCATATCCGAGATCCAGGACCTTCTTGTTGAGGATCGCAAGGTTCTCCGCAGGTGTCTTACCACCGTACGGGAACTTCTCCTCGTTCAGCACGAGAGATCCAAACGTCGAATAGCTTCCGTTATACGGAATGTCCCATCCGTCGTCCAGAAGTACGTACATATCCTTACGCACCTCCTGCATATAATCCGGCAAAAGTCCCCTCTTACCGAACAGATATTCATCGCTCAGAATATCACGCTGCATACGATCGGCGGCTGCTCTGTCAAACGCTCTTATAAGCAGATATGGGTTCGGCGTAAAGAGTCTTTGATTGCGCCAGGTACACCAATAATTCGCGGTATTCCTTCCTTCACTCGGGATCAGCTTCATGTTGTTATCCTCCTCTTCAGAAGCATTTTGATTTATGTCTTTATTGTATCATCCTCGCCCCGCTATGTCTATTGACAAATCGCACTTTTATATGGTATAATTTCACTACTTGGAGGTGATGGAATTGAAAAGCATTCACAAAATCCCCATCGAGGAGGGCGGCTCTGACCGTGATTTCGTTGTCTCCTCCTTAGGGGTCGAAAGCACGAAGCCCGGGAAAACGGTAGGTCCGTGGGTCAGAGGAAAATATATCATACACTACGTATTTGACGGCACGGGAAGCTTCAATGACGTTCCCGTGAAGCGCGGTAGCTGCTTTCTGATCTGCCCAAATCAGCTTCACAAATACCGTTCAAGCACGGACGATCCGCTCAGGTACGGTTGGATCTCCTTTTTCGGGCACAAAACCGAGACTCTGCTACAGGAGATCGGGCTTGAAAAAAAGAATTACGTTTTCGACTGCCCGTGGATCGAAAACATCGACTGCCTTTTTCAGGAGCTGTGTAAGGCTCGCCTAGACGAGGTCGAGATTGAGGATTATCTCGAGGGGTGCTTCCATCTCTTGATGGCGTTTCACAAGCGCGCCTATCAGAACAGTCTCGACAGCGCGTACAAAAAGAGCCTCGTCAAGGAGCACGTTTCACACGCCGTTCGCTATATTCAAAGCGAATACCGCCGCAGGCTTACGGTCGAGGAGGTCGCCGCGGCTTGCTTCGTCAGCTCCCATTACCTTTCCAATATCTTTAAAAAGGAGATGGGGATTTCCCCGCAAAAATATATTCTTGACGTTCGGATGAAGCGTGCGGTCGAGCTTTTGCCGCTCGACTACCTCTCCATCACCGACATCGCAAACTCGGTGGGCTACCCCGACGTGCTTGCGTTTTCGAAGATCTTCCGTAAGACCTACGGAATATCCCCGCGGGCATACCGAAAAACGCTATAAGATCAAAAAAAGGCTGATCCACTGAATAAGTGAATCAGCCCCTTTTTCATTGATCGACTCGCTCTAAAAATTCCCCGAAGATCATTTTCTCCGCTTCCTTGCGCGCCTTGACTGCATCCTCGAATTTCTCATACATACCGAAATTCATAAGCTTGCCCCGAAATTTCAGGCGGGCACGCCACTTTTTCGAATTTTTATCGTAATATACCCCACGCACACCGCTCGTGTTCGTCGATGGAGGCTTGTCCGTTCGGATGCGGCTGATCTGCGTACCGCTTTCGTAGCCTGCCCGTTCGCGCATTTTTTTCGAGGCATATTTTTCGGCACAATGCTGACACATACTTTTATCGGGATTCGTCAAGGTATCGGTCGCCTTGTAGGTGACACTTCCGCAATCGCAAAGACATTCCCACAGCGGAACGGTGCGTTCTCCACGCGGAGCGCGCCTATCCGACCGTTTCAGAACGGTCAGATAGCCGAAGCGCTGTCCGACGAGATCATATTGCCGCGTCTTTGTCAAAGCAGTTCACTTCCTTCCCCGTTTCTTCAAGAGAGGAAAGGCATAACACGCAAATGTTATGCCTTTGATCGATGGGGCTGTCTCACTTAGGTGAGACGAGCCTCCGAAATAGGACTCGACGAACAAAATTCGTCGTTTTGGCATTTGAAAAACGCAAAAATCGATCAATTTCTGTGCCAAAAACGTCCAAGTTTCCGAAAATAGCGGGTTCCCGTCCCCTATTTTCGAACGGGCTGTCTCTGAGAGACAGCCCGAATAAAATTTAATTCGATTAGGGCTCGACTATAACAGTTCCACCTGTAACGGTTACGAGAGCTTCGTACGCTTCGCTTGCTTCATCGACCCAAACAGCATTGGTAGAATCTGCGGCAACGCCGGAGATATCTACGTTCTCAAGGGTGATGTCTGCACCTGCCGCAGACTTAACAAGAATCGCGCTCTTCTCCTCGGTCTTGAAGGTGGTGTTCTCCACAACAAGAGTTACCTTCTGAGCCGCACTAACGTATTGCTCGTCGATCTTGATACCGCGTCCGTCGGTGCAAGCGATCATATCAATGGTGCAGCCGTAGAGAGCAACGGTCTGCCCGTTAGGCTGAATCCAAAGCGCATAGGTATCGCTGGTGTTAGCGTCACTAATGGTAACGTTGTTCAGGATGCCTCCTGCCTTGAGAGCGATAGCCTTATCCGATGTGACGTTGTTAAGCTCAACGTCGCAAGCAAAGTTGAGGTCATGTCTGTTCCAAGGTCCATCGTTGTGACCGGAGCTTGTGATTTTTGCATTGTTGATAACAAGCTTTGCACCGTTGTTGGTTACGATATTGTTCCAGTCAGAGTTCGTCTGGTTGAAGGTAATGGTGTGACCGTTACCGTTGATAACAATGTTCTTGGTGCTTGCTCCGCCCATGGCATTATTCTCCCAAGCGGCAACGTCATAAGTAACGTCGGAGTTAAGCTCAACAACGATATTCATAATATCAGCAGAAACAGCATTCTTGAACTCTTCGCTAGAATTAACGCTTGCAGCGTCAAGGATCTGAACCTTCCCGTCGATCACAGCGGCTGCCTTACCCGCAGCGGAGGCGGGAAGAATGATCTCACCAACGGTTGCGCCGTCCTCAACAGTAATGTTTACTCTTGTAAGATCAGTGATCGCTCTCAGGTCAATAACACCAACCTTGGCGCCGCTTTCGATTACAAGACCATACTTGGTAGTATTCATGTTACCACGAACTTCAATAGTACCTACCTCGGAGCCGTCAGCAACGGTAACCTTTGCCTGATTCCACATATAAATGGAACCGATCTTGCTATTGTTTAAAGTCAGATCAGTGTAGTTTACTGCAACAACGTCGTATGCAGGCCACATAGGATCGGTGTCAAGCGCGGACAGCTTGGTTCCGGTCATAATGCAATTGTTCAAGGTTGCGGTGCCGTATACGCAAACAGCAGGAGAAACTCCACTGGAGAACGAAACGACCTCTGCATCAATAACATTGACGTTATTCAACTCGGTGTTATAATTGGTGTAGGTTGAGCTCCGATAGTTGCCCAACATGATCGCAGACATCGTACCCGTAAAGGTAAGATCGTTGACTGTTACCTTAGCACCGTTCTCGGACGAGAAAATGGTGGACATTTCAGGAATCGTGCCACCGATCCACGTGAATTTATCCGCGCTGCTCACAACGCCCGTAACGGTATTGCCATTACCGTTGATGGTAACAGCCTCTGTTGCGGTAGTGCTGGAATACAAGGGGGTATCCGTAAGAGTTGCATCTGCAAGGAGAGAATAAACGTTGCCGTTTGCCTGCAGTACAGGATAGTTTGCCTTTGCATCGTAATCCTTACCAAAGCTGTCTTTCTCGGATACGAGCTGGGTAGCAAGAACGTTGATACCGAACTCAATGGAAGGAACGCTATCCTTGTCCTTAGCATTCGCCTCGCTACCAACGGTCTCGGGCATATCGACCTTAACGATCATGTAATGTGCGTCGCCGGGAAATAGCTCAACGTCCTTGCGGAGCACGTTACCATCCGCCAAAGACGCGGTGGTCTCATACGCCACACGATTTTCACCGCCAAACGCGAGAGCAACTGCAATATCACCGACGGCACCCGTCTGCTGAACGAGCGTGCTTACGGTCAGAATATCGGAAAGGATGATGTCTGCGCCGTCCGCGGTCTTACCAACGGTTTCTTTCATAATGTTCATATTGGCAACGTATTTCAGAGCCAACGTTCCGTTGTTTGCGATCTTCAGCGCAACGACCTCGGTGTGACCGGGCTCCCAAAGATCCTTCTGGAAGAGATTGGTCGCGCCGTCAAGGTGCTTCCATACAAGGTCGCCATTCTCATCCTCGTCGCCGAGCGTGTACTGAACGTCGATGTCCAGTATACCTGCCTTGATCACGTTGCTGCCGGAAACGACAGAATCCGTGAACCATGCGAACGTCATCCCAAGCAGCATAGCGAAGCAAAGGAGCAGTGCTATCATGCTTGTGAACAGCGCGCGTCTTGTGGATTTATAGTTAGTCATTTTTCTTAACCTCCTTACTTTCTGGTATATTTTAAGACTAACGTCCCCTCAGACATTCCGAGGGTATATATAAAGCGATTTCCGCCTCATATCAAGTGAAACATAATGTGTATTATGTTGCAGAAAAATAGCAGCGCAAAAAGAAAAAGGCTCCTTCAAGGCGTCTGCCGCCCGAAAAAGCCTCAAAAAAATTGCGCACCGAAAAAGCCTTTCCCTTTTTTTTCAAAAAAGCTCGAAAAGGCTTTTATTGTCACGCCGTGACGATAAATTATTGTGATTTTTTTCGTAAAAACTATTGCATTTTTATTTGACTTATGCTACAATACCTTATGTATCCTCGGATTTATTCCACAGTTTACAACATAATACACATTACGTTGCATCGGCGTCCGCTTCGGCGGCGTTTTTTTGTTGGAATGCCTTGTCTCGCATTCCCCTCTCCGTCTCACCTGCGGCGAGACACCTCGCCTGCGACGAGCCACCTCTTCCAAGGTGAGAGGCTTTTTTGAAGAGGCTACGCGCTCTAAGGCTCTTCCCTCGTGAGAGCTTCCGTGAAGCGGGTGAGAGGGCTCCCCCTCAAATGATCAAACGCATATTTTCCATTTTCCGTCGATGCTCGACACCCGTCTCGATGATATAAATGCGCGTCGTGTTGATACTCGAGTGACCAAGAATATCCGCGAGCTTCGCGATATCCTTCTCGACCCCGTAAAACGTCCGTGCAAACAGGTGTCTCAGATTATGCGGAAAGACCTTTTTCGGAGAAACACCCGCCTCGATGCAGAGCGATTTCATCTCCCTCCACACGCTCGTTCGGTTGATCGGTTTTCCCGATCTCGTTCGGAACAACACTCCCGATGAGATCCCATACTTCCGCGCGTACGCGAGAAGCTTTTTCTGAAGTCCCGAAACAATGAAAACCGTTCGCACTTTACCCTTGCACGATACGGAGACCTCCCCGCTCCTCGCCGCCTCGACAGTGATATATTTCAGCTCCGAAACACGGATGCCTGTGCCGCAGATCGTTTGAAGGACGAGAGAAAGCCTCTCGTTTTTCTTTTTCTCCGCCGTGCGGATGAGCTGCAGGTATTCCTCGCGTGAAAGCTCTCTCTCAGCAGGCGAAAAGGTCTTTCTTTGCACCTTGAATTGCCGTACGCAAAGATCAAGCCGCCCCACGAATTTGAAAAACGCATTCAGTGCGGCAAGCATCGAGTTCGCGCTCGCAACCGCGTAGTCCCGTCCGAGATGCTCTTTGTATGAAAGGACTGCGGTTCGGTCAGGCTCCCGTCCTTTCAGAAAATTTAAAAATACGCGAATATCCCGCATATATTTTTCCACTGTGGCAAGGCTCTTTTCGTTGTCGTACAAATACCTGCGAAACGCCTCCTCCTTCTTTTTCGTTATTGTCATTTCCATTTGTATTCCTCCTTTGGACCTTTGACTCTATTATTTTACAACAATTGCTTTAGAATTCAAAGACAGAAAGGAAATAAAAGCCTTTTTGAGCTTACGGGGCTTTTTGACGATCTATATAGGAGAAGATTGCTTTCTTTCCTAGAGAAAGCAATATCGTGCTAAGTTTTTGCAAAAATTTTGGATTGACTTTTGAATTTTCTTGTTATACAATAATGGTAAGGAAAATTTGCCCTGTTTTACCGTGTACACGGCGAATGCGCTTTACCGATAAGACCGGATGTTTTGAAAGGAGTTTTACTATGCAAAAAATTCGCTTCACGCCGTCCTTTGACAAGGAGCTTCTGAAAGGATTTCAGGAGATCGCCGCAGATGCGGGACTTGTTCTCTCGGAGGACAGCGACGCCGTTGTTGTTGCCGCAGTCAAGGGGGACAGCTTCTCCGTAAGCCGTGTGTCCTGCCCCGAATGTAACGCGACCGTTAAGATCGTTTACTCCCAAAACGTAGAATTCTTCCGTGCCGCTTCGATGCTTGCAGGCTTCATCGCAGGTGACGAAAAGGAGATCACGCAGAAGGCAAACGACGCAATGCTTTGCTACATGGCGGATATGTCGCGTAACGCGGTATACAACATCGCAAGCGCAAAGCGTATGATCCGCTACCTCGCATTGATGGGCTTCAACTCCCTGATGCTATACACCGAAGAGACCTATGAAATGCCCGAGTATCCCTATTTCGGTCATATGAGAGGAAGATTTACAAAGAGTGAGCTTCGCGAGATCGATGATTACGCATATCAATTCGGGATTGAGGTCATCCCCTGCATTCAGGCACTCGCACACCTCGGGCAGGCACTCCGTTGGTCTGCGTTCAGCAAGATCAAGGACTCGGGCTCGATCCTTCTCGTCGGAGAGGAGGCGACCTACGACTTCATCAAAACAATGCTGAAGACCTGCAAGGAATGCTTCCGCTCGCGTAGAGTCAACCTCGGCATGGACGAGGCACACTCACTCGGCAGAGGCGCATATATGGCAAAGCACGGACTCCGCCCGCAGCACGAAATCATGCTTGAGCATCTCGACCGCGTCGTTGCGATCTGCAATGAAGAGGGCGTTGAGCCGATGATCTGGAGCGATATGTTCTTCAGAATGGCATTCAACGGCACGTACCGTGTCAAGGAAGGCGAGATCTCGCCCGAGGTTATGGAAAAGGTTCCCGCAGGACTGACCTTGATCTATTGGGACTATTATTCACTCAACCGTGACATTTTCGAGCATATGATCGACGCTCACCTGAAATTCAACAATCCCGTTTCCTTCGCGGGCGGCGCTTGGAAGTGGTCGGGCTTCGCTCCCCACAACCGCTTCTCTCTCGTTTCGAGCGAGCTTCAGCTTGACATCTGCGAGGAAAAGGGACTGAAGAATATGATCGTCACCGCTTGGGGCGACAACGGCGGCGAGGCTTCGCAGTTCGCTCCCCTTTCCGTTCTTCTCTACTTTGCAGAAAGAGTATTCGCAAGCGAAAAAGTCACGACCGAGCTTCTTGAAAAGCGCTCCGAGGAATGCTTCGGCATCGGCTTTGAGGCGCTCCTCACGCTTGACGCGCCGAACGAGCTTCCCGGCATCACGATCGATGCGGGCAAGCCCCTCAACCCCTCCCGTTATCTCCTTTACAACGATCCGCTTGAGGGAATTCTCGACTGTCACTTCGATCCCGAAACAGCTCCCGCAGGCTTCAAGGCTGCCGCAGAGCGACTTGAGCAGTACACAGGACACGAGACCTTCGGCTATATGTACGAAACCCTCGCCGCTCTCTGCCGTCTGCTCTCCATCAAGTGTGACGTTTCAGTCCTGCTCCGCAAGGCATACAATGACAAGAACATCGACGAGCTCTCGGCACTTGCCGATAAGATCTCCGCTATGATCGACCGTCTCGACGACTTCATTACAAAGTTCCGCAAACAGTGGTACTTTGAGAACAAGACCTTCGGGTTCGGAAACCAGGAGATCCGTCTCGGCGGTCTCCGTGCGAGACTCGTTTCAACGCGCGCACGCGTGATCGCTTACGTAAACGGCGAGATCGACCGCATCGAAGAGCTTGAGCAGCCCTGCCTGCCGTTTCGTCCGGGTACGGAAGGTCAGTATCTGCAGCACCAGAATTGGACGACTGCCGCATCCGTTGGCATTCTCTGATCATAACCCAAACATCAAAAAAAGGTGCTGAGCCAAAAGACTCAGCACCTTTTTGATTTTACAGCTTCATATCTCCCTCTCGGATCCATCCGATCTTACGGAGAAGCGCACAAAGCGCGACGGAGATCACCGCAGGCAGGACGAAGCAGATCAGTATGAGCCCGACCCAATCCAGAACGCCGACCGTCGCGGGATATTCCCCCGAGAACCAACCAAGCACCATACTGATCGGTCCGAGAAGCCCGCAGGTTCCCATCCCCGAATTGATCGCCGTGCCGTAGTGGCGCATCGCAAACACGGTCGTCGCAAGCGGTCCCGTAACGGCAGACGCCACGATCGGGGGGATCCAGATGCGCGGATTTTTCACGATGTTCGGCATTTGGAGCATTGAGGTGCCGATTCCCTGCGACAGAAGCCCGCCGACACCGTTTTCGCGGAAGCTCATTACGGCAAAGCCGACCATCTGCGCACAACAGCCTGCGATCGCTGCGCCGCCCGCGAGGGCAAGTCCCTCGTAATTCAGAGCCATCACAGAGCCATCCGCGGCAAGGATCGCAGCCCCCGAAAGTCCGAGACCTGCACAGATCGCCGCCGAGCTGATTGGAAGCGTCAGAGCAATACCCATCACGACCGATACGATCAGGCCCATCACAAGGGGCTGCTGCTCGGTCGCCCAGCCGATGAACTGACTGAGATAACCGATCGCCGTCCCGATATACGGTGCGACGAACACCGAAAGAACACCGCCGACAAGCACCGTGACGAGGGGCGTTACAACGATATCGACCTTCGTTTCCTTCGAGATCGCCTTGCCGCATTCGACCGCTATGATCGCGATGAGAAGCACGGCAAAGGGTCCGCCTGCGCCGCCGAGCGCATTGGCGGCGTATCCGACTGCCGCAGATGAAAAGATGACGAGCATCGGTGCTTCGAGTCCGTATGCGATCGCCGCGCCCATTGCAGGGCCCGCAACCGCCTGTGCATATCCGCCGATCTGCGCGAGCAGCGCGAGTCCGGGGATCATTCCGATCGCCTTCAGTATCGTTCCGACGAGTAGTGACGCGAAGAGTCCCTGTGCCATCGCAGACATCGCATCGATCGCGTAGCGACGCGGCGAGATCACGATCTTCTTACGCGCGAGAAATGCCGCAAAACGGCTTGTCCCTTTCTTTTTTCCTTCTTGCTTTGACATATGTACCTCCGTTGCAGGCAGCCTTTTTCTCTTTGAGGTCCCAAGACCGCGCGGAGCTTACCGAGCGGTCTTGGGGGGATCACGAGGGGCTGACTTGCTTCATCGCATCAGCCGCACAGATTCTTAGCAGCCGCAGCCGTTGTTGCAGCCACAGCCGTTGCCATAGCCGTTGTTGCAGAGCAAAAGCAGCGCGATGATGACGATCCAGATGCAACCGGTGTTACCGTTGAAGAGATTGCAAAGGCAGTTCATAAAGGCATCCTCCTTGTCACAGAATAGCGAACCGTTCCCGTCGGCATTTGCCGTTCGGTTTTTTCGATTCACATTACCATACTATGAAGGGGGTCGCCTTTTGGTGACAAATTTCCTTTTGTGTTTTTTGGTGTCGATTTTACACGGAATCACTCGAGCCGCAATTCGTCGCAGTTGAGAAACGCGTGTGCGGCGAGGTAGGAATCGGTCGGGATCGAGCGTGTCGCACCGCACTTCTTGCACGTTACGCGGACGTGGTCACAAGCGATCTCTACGTCGTAGCTTCCCTCCTCCTCGGGGCGCGCCTCACATTTGCAAAGGATCTTCCCCTCCTCGTCAAGCTCGCTGATCACGAAGGTCACGATATCGCGGATCTCGGGATCGGGAAGCTCCTCCTCGCCCAAGGACTTATGCAGTGCCGCAAAGCTGTCGACACCGCTTTCCTCAAGGATCTGAAGCAGCTCAAGCTCTGTGCGCGAGAGCTCTGCCTTCACGAGGTTGGTGTCTCCGATCATACAAACGTTGAGATCGGAGTAGGGACACGGAAGGCAGAATAGCTCCTTTTCAAAAAAGAGCGATCTGCGTACCGTATAGGTGTGTGGGTTCGGACAAAGAATGCACGGAACCGAAAGACGGACAAGTCCGTCCTTTGTAAAGACCAGCGAAAGCTCACTTTCGCCGCAATCACATTTCAGCTTCAGCATATCTGCACCGAGGCTGAGCATTCCCACCACGCTGAGCACACCCGCGCCGCAATGCGGACAGCGGTATCCGACGGTCGTCTGTTTCGGTTCGAGTACCATAATTTAACCAAGCCTTTCTCAAAACTGTGTCATTCATAGTCAGCCAAAATACGCCGACTGTATCAGTATATGTATACTGAAGCCGGAAAGTAAACGCACGGGAGGGACATTCCGTCCCTCCCGTGTCTCTCTTTCTCTGCTTTCACAGTATGCTCCCCATTGGGGGGACGCACCGCGAAAGGGGCAACTGATTAATTTGCAATACCCGTAATCAGAGAATCGTTCAGCGTGATTCTCTTTTCGAAGGTCTCGGTTCTCTCGGTCTCCCAAGCGGAGTATCTTTCATGAACGAGGTCCTCCTTAACCGCAGTGTACCAAGCCTCCTCGCCCTCTGCAAAGCAGTAAGCGACGACATAGTACGCGGGATCGGTCGTGTTTTCGCCGTAGATCGGGATAACTGCACCGGTATTGACGCGGGAGCCCTCTGCGAATACCCATTCGTCGAACTCGTCGTATCCGAATTCGCCCTTCATATATTCCTCAAGCACATCGTAGCTCTGAGCACCCTTATCCTTTGCGTACTGCTCGAAGATCTCGGGGGTCAGTTCGCTCTTTGCAAGAAGATCCTTAAGGTATTCATTCGAAACAGCCTCAGCATCAACGTGCTCGTGATCGACCTTTTCGCCCTCCTTGTGATCGTGGTTTTCCACAGTCGTCAGGATGAAGCCGATGTCGAGGGTCTTGTACTCATCGCGTGCGCCGGGCTTCTGCATGTAGTATGCGCGGAAGGTGTACTCCTCGCCGGCGTGCTCGCTCGTAACCTTATCGGAATCCTTATCGTCTTCCTTATCCGAGGAGTCGGAGGAGGAGTCGTCCTCCTCTTCCTCATCGTGATCGTGGTCGTCATCCTCTTCCACGTCTACATACTTAAGCTCAGGATAAGCATATACCTTCTCGGTTCCGTCGAGTTCGGTGATGATAACGAGCACGTTTCCGGCCTTCTGGTCGATCGCCTTGAACGCCCAATCGCCAAGCGCACCGCTCTCATAGCTCATATCCTCGTACGGGAGAAGATCCATATCCTCGTATACAAAGGACGCGATTCTCTCGTGGATCGGGTCTTCGTCTTCAATCTTGGTCTCGTCAGTCATCGTCTTGAGGAATTCAACTGCATCCTCAACGACGTCCTTGATCGCAAGATCCTTATCGGTTTCCTCAACGTATGCGTCGAAATAGTACATATAGGAGTAGATCTCCGCAACGAGGTCGCGGTAGAGTTTTTCATTTTCCTTTGCCTCTGCAAACTTAGGAGCGATCTCCTTAAGGTGCTCGAGACGAATGGTGTATTCCTTATCTGCCTTTGCGACAGCCTCGTTATACTCCGAGTCCTCATATTCCTCACCAAGCTTTTCTACGTACTTTTCAAGAATCTCGTCGTAGAAAAGCTCGATCGCGATCGAAAGCGCGTCTGCATGGTGATAGTTGTACTTGTTCTTCTCATATTCTGCGTTGATCTGATCCGAGGTGGTCTGCTCGCCGAATTTTTCCTCAACGAGAAGGGTGTATTCGGATGCGATAGACGAAAGCTCAAGTGCCTTGCGAACGTCATTCATCGTAACGCCGTTGCCGTAAAGCTGAGACAGGTAGCCGCTCGTGGAGTAGCCTGCATCGGACGCCGCCTTCTTAAGGTCCTTAATGACTGCGTTGATGTCGTCCTTTGCATCGGGATTCAGCGAATTCAGCGAGGTGTAGCCCGCTGCGTATGCAGCCTCACAGAAAACGAGAACCTCCTGTGCCTGCTTGATCGCGAGATCCATAAAGTAATCCCACCAGGTGTAGATGGTGCCACCGCGAAGGTTGATCGCTACGCTGTCGTAAACGGTGTTGCCGTCCTCGTCCTTCACGTCCTTGCCGTTCTCATCCTTGAGTACGGTTCCGAGCTTGCACGCATTGTTCAGCTCGTCATCGTGTGCATAGTTTGCATTCAGATTCCAACCAAAGTACGAGATGTAATCGGCACTGCCAAGATACGAGACAGCCATCTGATAATAATTCGAATAGGTCTGCTGGTACTGATAGTAGTAGAAATACTGCATCATCGTACCCGAGATCTTATAGTGATCGCTCTTAAGTGCCGTTCTTGTACGCAGGATCACACCGTTTTTGTAGATTGCGATGAGCGAGATCGAGCCGACCAGAATGACAGCAACGAGAACGATTGCCAGAACGTTTGCCCAAGCAGGGATTGCGCCCTTCTTCTTCGCGTTCTTATTTCCCTTCTTCTGATACTTTTCGGGATGATTGTAGCGATCCTCAGCAGCAGCCTGCTGATTCCGCTGTCTGTTGCGGTTTCCTTTTCCCATTGTTCTAACCGTTCCTTTCTGTTTTCGGTGCGCCGCTTCAAAATACAGGGCGCTTCCGTAATCATTGCATTCGGATTGCCGACGCCATAGAGAAGGCATCGGCATACCTGATTATTTTAACACATTTTCTTGTACATTTTGTGCTTATTTATTGGCGACATTGTGAACACCGTATAAATTTTCAGCCGATTTCCTTTTTAAGATCAAACGTCCATGATCACGGGGAGGATCATCGGCTTACGCTTCGTCTGTGCGTAAAGGAATTTCGTGAGATCATCGCGGAGCCGCGTCTTGACCTGCATATGATCAAAGCGCTTGCGAGAATTGAGGCAGGCATTCAGCGTCTCGATGGCGATCTGTCTCGCCTCGTCCATCAGCTCCTCCGCCTCACGCACGTACACAAATCCGCGTGAAATGATATCGGGTCCCGAGATGATAAGTCCCGCATCCTCGTCAATTCCCGCCACAACGACGATGAGACCGTCCTGCGCCAGATGGCGGCGATCCCTGAGGACGATATTTCCAACGTCACCGACGCCGTAGCCATCCACAAGCACCTTGCCTGCGGGAACGGGCTCGCCCCATGAGGCTTCGGTCGGAGATACCTCAAGCACCTTGCCGATATCCGCGATGAAAATATTGTTTTCGGGAATACCGATCTCCCGCGCAAGCTCACGGTTTGCCATCAAGTGGCGGTACTCACCGTGGATCGGCATAAAAAATTTCGGCTTCGTAAGTGCCTGCACGAGCTTCAGCTCCTCCTGGCAGGCATGTCCCGAAACGTGGACCTCGACTGCGGCGTCGTGCAGGACCTGCACACCGTTTTTCGTGAGCTCGTTGACGATACGGCCGACCAGCTTTTCGTTCCCCGGGATCGGATTCGAGGACAATACGACGAGGTCGTTGTGGTTCAGATTGACCTCTCTGTGGTCGCCGAATGCCATACGGTAGAGTGCCGACATCGGCTCCCCTTGGCTGCCCGTCGTGATCAGCGTGATCTCCTCGGGCTTATAGCGCTTCATATCCGAAAGCTCGATCAGAACACCGTCCGGCACCTTCATATATCCGAGCTCCTTCGCAGCCGAAAGGATATTCAGCATACTGCGTCCCGTAACCGCCACCTTTCTGCCGTGGCGCACGCTCGCGTCGATGATCTGCTGTACCCTGTGAACGTTCGAGGAGAAGGTCGCGATGACGAGGCGTTTGTCCGCGTGCATCGTGAAAATGACCTCGAGCGACTTGCCGACCTTCTTCTCCGAGGGGGTGTAGCCCGCACGCTCGGCGTTCGTTGACTCGCACATCAGGAGAAGCACGCCTCTGCGTCCAAGCTCTCCGAGGCGGGTCAGGTTCATCATTTCACCCTCGATCGGGGTGGTATCGAGCTTAAAGTCACCCGTGTGCAGGATCGTACCGACGGGTGTGGTGATCGCAAGACAGCACGCGTCCGCGATCGAGTGATTGACACGAATGAATTCGACGGTAAACACGCCGAGGCGGACGGTGTCCCCCGCCTTTACACAGCAGAGCTTCGGCTCCTCGGGGAGTCGGTGCTCCTGCAGCTTGTTCTGTATGATGCCGAGCGTAAGCCTTGTGCCGTAGATCGGCGGATTGATGGTACGGAGCGCGTATGGAATGGCTCCGATGTGGTCCTCGTGTCCGTGCGTCAGGCACAGACCGCGGATCTTATCCTTATTTGCTTCGAGATAAGAGATATCCGGGATGACAAGGTCGATGCCGGGCATATCCTCATCCGGAAATCCAAGGCCGCAATCCACGACGATAATATCATCCTCGTATTCGATCACGGTCATATTTTTGCCGACCTCGTTCAGTCCGCCGAGAGGTATGATCTTCAGCTTTGACTTCGGCTTCACGCGCCGTTCGGTCTGCCTTTTGTTTCCGTTTCTGTTTGTTGAATTTTTAATACTGATCTTCCTTTCCGTATTTCTGATGATTTATAAATGCGTTCTGTCCGTATGATTGCGAGAGCACTTCTCTGTGAGAATTCCTTCAAAAAGAAGCGGTCCGATCCACTCGCTGTCGGATTTCAGACGCGAATTTGATCCTTTTTTAAAGAGAGACATTCGATCCCAATTTACTAAAGTATAATTTTACCACAAATTTACCGTTTTGTCAAGAGAGGGACACGATTTTCCGATGAGACGGCAGTTCTATTCCATTACAAGAGTGCACAGAGGAGCCAGATCACCCCGACCGCTCCTCCTCCGAAAAGTCCTCCGAGGAGAAAGCCGATCACACCGCCGCCCCGTTTCTTCCTCATATGATGCTTCCCTCCCATAACACCGAGCCCCGCCTCTTCAATGATACGGTTCGCCTCCATCAGCATATCGTTCTCCTCCGAAGCGCGGGAATCACTTTCTGCGCGGAAAACGAAATGCGCCTCTTCAAAAATTTTACTGTCGGGGGTGCGGATCAGCACCATTTTTCTTTGAATTCCTTTGATCAAGATCTCTTCCTCTTTCCTTTTTTATGTAGCACCTGCAAAGAATGCGCGGCATCCCTATTATTGCCGCGGAGCTACCGCATTAAACCACATACACGCAACAGAGGAAGAAAAAGATCCCGAACAGCATCGCGAAAAAGGAGCAATATTACCATATATCTATCTTTATTGGCAAAAAATGTTAACCTTTTGTAAACTTCGACAAGAAAGCATTGACATCGTGCGAAAGTCGGTATATAATACCTATAGTGACAAATTCCACCAATTTTAGTATGTCAATGCCAATATCAAACCAACAAATAACAAGAAAAGAGAGGGTACACCAATGAAATCTACCGGATTTGTAAAAAAGATCGACGAACTCGGACGCATCCTGATCCCGAAGGAGCTCCGCTCTAGCATGGAGCTTGACACGAGAGACGCACTCGAAATGTTCGTCGACGGAGACCGTATCGTTCTGCAAAAATATCAGCCCGCCTGCATCTTTTGTAATAACGCCGACGAGATCGTTTTCTTCGAGGGACGCCGCGTTTGCGCCTCCTGCCTTTCGAGGCTGAAGTCGCAGTACTGATCCGCATTCCGCCTATCCATTTATATGCAAAAAGAAAGGCTCACTATGCGTGAGCCGTTCTTTTGGGTTTTTATAGCCTGATGCTGACTTCCCCGGCACAAATGATTTCCTCTTTTCCGTCAGGAAAAGCAACGGTCAGATTTCCGTTGTCCTCGATCCGCTTCCCCACTGCCGTATAGGCTCGGCCTCCTGTCACCACCGTGATCTCCCGTCCGAGAACGAGATTTCTCTCTCGGTATTCGTCCATATGCTCTTTCGGTGCGTCCCCCGAAAGAAGGGGCTGTAGCTCCGAAAGGAGGACGGCGGCAAATCGGCTTCTGTCTATCGCGTCTCCGCATTCGAGGAGAAGCGACGTTGCGATCTCTGAAAGCTCGGGAGGAAATTCGGGCTGATTTACGTTGATTCCAATGCCGAGCGCGACAAAGGAAATCTGCTTTCCCGCGTCTGAAAGCGCGGATTCCGCGAGGATCCCGCACACCTTGCGCTTCCCGATCCACACGTCGTTCACCCATTTCACCGAGGCGTGAAGCCCCGTTACGCGCTCGATCGCACGCGCCACGGCAACCGCCGCAAAGGTCGTGACCGATGCCGCCTCCTCGGGCGAAAAATGCGGGCGGAGGAGGAGTGTCATATAAATACTGCTCCCCGCAGGCGAATAAAAGGACCGTCCGAGCCTACCTCTTCCCGCAGTCTGTGCATCCGCAAAAACGACCGTCCCGTTTGGCGCACCCGCTTCGGCAAGCGCCCGCGCGGTCAGATTGGTCGATTCAAGCGTGGAATAGACCTCGATACGGTACTCCTCCGAAAGCTCACCTGCCTCACGAATGGAGGCTTCGGTCAGTGTCATATCGGTTTCCTTCACTCCGTTATTCCCTCCTCCGTGCTATGAGGTGTACCACCGTCCTCGGTGGGTTCTTTTTTCTCCGCCTCCTGTACGGGCGGCACGGCAGAATACACAAAGCAACCGACAGCAAGAAGAATGAGCGGCACGGCGAAAAGCATCGGATAGTACGATAGCTTCAGCCATCCGACGAGGTACGCGAGATAACCCGTGAGAGCGATCGCCGATATAGCGATCAACGGCTTCCACTTCGGAAGCAGCACAAGAAGCGCGGACAAAAGAATTCCGCAAAGCGCAATGATGAGATAATAATTGCGGTTGCCTGCGTCAAAGGTCTCCGCAAGCACCCCGAGCCGCTCATAGCGCCAAACGGCAGACAGTCCGTCAAGCGACTCATCGGGCTTCAGGGACGAGAGAAGGCGTTCGAACGCACTCGGAGCGCTGAAATACACCTTCAGCGCCCACGCGGACGCGGTAACACCGATGAGAGCGGTTACGTAGCGATACAGATCGATCGCGCGTTTTTTTTGACTGCAAAGCGAAACGTAGGTGTGTCCCGCAAAGGAAAAGAGCGAGAACAATAAAAAGGTCATCGGTCCTTTCGTGAGAAGATCTGCATCAAACAGCAGAAGAACGTACGTCACTGTCACAGCGGCGGGCAGAAGCGTCACCGCAGGAATTTTCCGAAAGATCCCCGAAGCGATCGGTATGAGTGCAAACAGGAGAAACAGCATGATATAGTATCTGTACTCCGCAACGTCGAGAAAGCGTGGGATCTCGCCCGTGTTCTCATTGGGGGTTTTGTCAAAGCCCATATATCCGATGAAGACGTGCAGAGCGGCAAACACCGCCCCCGTTCCCGCAACTGCATTCGTGAAATTGCGGAACATCGAAATATTCGGCGTATAGCCGCATTCGGAAAGGTCGATCTTCAGTCGTTTCATTCGGAAGTCTCCCTTCCGATCGGCGTACCGTTGTCCTCCTGCACAGCGACATTCGGGTAATACTTTGCAAGGCCTCCCGTGGAGGTCTCTCTATATCCGAGGGCAAGATCCTTTCCCGTATTATACATTGTCTGTACGACAACGTCGAAGCTGATCTTGCGAGAATCTGCAAGGAAATTCGCGAGGGAAAGTGCATTGATCGCACGCATCGCGGCAACAGCGTTTCGCTCGATGCAGGGGATCTGCACGAGTCCCGCGATCGGATCGCAGGTCAGTCCGAGGTGATGCTCCATCGCGACCTCGGCGGCGTATTCGATCTGTCCGAGTCCCATCCCGAAAAGCTCGGCAAGCGCGGCGGCAGCCATCGAGCAGGCAGAGCCGATCTCCGCCTGACAGCCGCATTCCGCTCCGCTGATCGAGGCATTCTCCTTGATCAGGTTACCGATGAGACCGCCCGTCTCAAGCGCGTGAACGATTTCAAGATCGGAAAATCCGCGCGTTTCCTGCATATATTTCAGGACCGACGGCAATACACCGCACGCACCGCAGGTCGGAGCGGTCACGATCGTTCCACCCGATGCATTCTGCTCGCTGACGGCAAATGCATACGCCGAGATCAATCTGTTCTCGCGCGTCTGTGCCGATTCGTCGATGTGGCGCTGATTGTAAAGGGTCTGCGCACGTCTGTTCGTGCCGAGTCCCCCCGGGAGGATCCCCGAGGTGGTCAGGCCTGCGTGGATCGCGTCCTTCATCGCGCCCCAGACCTCGAGCAGATAGGAGCGGATCTCCTTGTCCTCGCACATTTCGACGTACTCCCAAAGGCGGAGATTGTTGTGGAAGCAGTACTCCTCGATCTCCTTGAAGGTGTTATAGGTATAAATATTCGCGCCGCCGACCGTCTCATCAGGTTCCCCCTCGATCTCGATCGTGCCGCCCCCTACGCTGTAAACGCGGAGCCTTCCAAGCGCCTTCTCTCCACAGAAGGCTTCCAGATCCATCGTATTCGGATGCACAGGGCAAGCGGTCTCGGGATCAAATCGGATCTCGCAGGACTTCGGGTGAAGCGTTTCCGCGATCACACGATCGGTTCCGTGTCCCTTGCCCGTAAGTGCGAGGGAGCCGTAAAGCGTCACACAAAAGCGGTCTGCCGACGGATAGCGTGCGAGAGCGAGATATGCCGCCCGTTCGGGGCCCATCGTGTGCGAGCTTGAGGGGCCGCGCCCAATCTTATAGAGTTCCCTGAGTGATTGCATATCGGTTCCGCCTTTCCTTCATTCAAAGCTTTAAAAATAATTCGGCAGTGCCGACAGCGTTCCCTGCTGCACGCACTGCCGAAAGGGTATCGTTACGCTTGCGCGTTTTATTCTTTGTTCATTTTAACACATTTATGTATCCTTGTCAAGGGTTTCCCCATTCAACGCTTCCGTTCAGGAAAACGAAGAAGACCACAGCACAAAGTGCGATGATAAGTAGCCCGCCGACGAGAACCGCAACCGATTTCCGATCAAACTGCATCGTTCCGACGTTTCCTCTCATGAGGCGCGCTTTTTTCAGCGCGGTGGAGATCGGCTTATAGAGAACGAGCACGAGTCCTGCATTGAGGAGTGCTTTTGTAAGATTGAACGGTAAGAGCAAGGGGGCGATCATCGAGATGACCGTTTCGACCGAGGTGTTTGTGTAAAGCGGAGTGAGGAGCAAATTCCAAAGGATCATCACAGCCGTGACCGCGATCACGCTCGCGGAAAGCCCGATGATCGCGCCCGTCATCGTCCGCTTCCGTCTGTAGATCGCCGATGCGGTTACGGTAAAGATCGCGCTTGAGATAAAATTCATGAAAAATCCGATCCAGGCGGTTTCGCTGATCGTGATCATTTCAAGGAACGCGATGAGGAGTGCCATCACAAGTCCCCAAACAGGTCCGAACAGCATCGCCCCGACCGCCATCACGGCGTCCTTCGCGTCAAAGGTGAGAAATCCGCCGATGCGGATCCGAAAAACAAATTGGCAAACGTATGCCACCGCACAGAATACGGCAACGGTGACCATCGTGCGGATCAGGTCGCGATGCCTTTGATTTGTATTCATAAGATCAATCCTTTCGTAAAGCAATGGGAAGAAAGGCTTGAGAAACAAACAGGCCTCCCTGTACGAAGGGAGACAAAACCGACGCGGGGCATAATACGCCCGCACGGTCGTCTTTTCTTTTCTCATCCGGA
>JAZNOQ010000076.1:0-22967 GCA_045589215.1 Eubacteriales bacterium | reverse complement strand
CTGCGTTCTCAATACCGAGATTGATACACTGCATCATAAGGTTCTGATACACCGAGGAGCCGGGGAAGCACCCCGCGTTCTCGATCAGTGCCCCTACTCTGACGCGGACACCCGCGTCGGTATAGTCCTTTCCGAACAGCTTGACTTCCCCCTCGTCGGGGACGAGGTGTCCGCAGATCAGCTTCATCGTCGTTGATTTGCCCGATCCGTTCTCTCCGATAAAGCCGTAGATCGCGCCCTGCGGCACGGTCATATCGAGGTGATCGACTGCATACATTCCGCGAAAGCTTTTCGATAAATTTCTGATTTCAATGGCGTTCATTATTTTCTCCTTATACAAACAAAAAGCAACACGAGCGAGCCGCCTTTTGCGCCCCGCTTGTGCCATTCTTTGCCATTTTGTTTTCTCCTTTATGCTTCAAAATATTTATTGATTCATGATCTTTTCGCTGAGCTTCAGAATTTCAGCGCCGTACTTCTTCTTGCGCGAATTCAGAATTCCCTTATACATCGGATAGGTGAGAAGTGCCATGCCGAGTCCGAGAGCACCGATCGCGATTCCGGGAACCAACGCGCTCGCGATCCCGATCATTGCGCCGATATCGGTCATCACAAGGCTCATCCCCGCACCCATAACAACGGCGGAAACACTTCCGAAGGTATAGGCGAATACGTTTGCGGGACGCTTTACCTTGACGTCAAGCTCACGGAGCGCGTCAAGCTCGGTGGTCGGCTTCTCCATATACTGTGCGCGGATCCTCTGCGCCATAAACTGCTGATCGTTCTTGTTCATCATTATAACCCCTCTGTTTGATTTTGTGCCTATATGATACCCTTCCTTTTTTTTCGTTTTGTTTTTGAAATGTTAAAGAAATGTTATAAAACGAAAAAAAGCAAAACGGGCTGTCACACATGTGACAGCCCCACTGTTATTTATTTTGCGCTACGCCCTCTTCCCTCTTTTTGATCTCCCGCGACAGCCTGAGAAGCATAAAGACTGCGAGAAGGACGGCGAGTAGATTCGTCATAGCGAAATTCAGCCAGATCCCGTCAAGACCGAGGCCCCAGAATGCCCCGAGCAAGACCGTCGGAAACACGAATGCAACGGCAACCGCCATTACCGTAGCCGCAAGCGGCTTTTCGATCGCGCTGAAAAAGCTCTGTGTCGTAACAGCCATCCATCGGAAGAGATACGCACAGCAGAAGAGCCTGATCGCGTGCGTGGACATCGCAAGCAGTCCCACGTCCGCTTCCTTTACAAACCACGAAGCGACCATTCCCGGGAAGAAAAACAGAAAGGCGGTTGAAACAAGCCCGATGATCGCCGTTCCGATGTAGGCACATTTTACGATGCGCTTTACCCGTCCGTAATTCTCAGCGCCCCAATTATAGCCGAGTGCCGGGGAAAGTGAATCCGCAATTCCGTAGAGAAGCGGCCAACAGAGATCGCTCGCATACATCAGGACCGCATAGACGGCGACCGCCGTCGTTCCGCCGCCCTCTCCAAGTGTGCTTACGCCAAGTGTCATCAAGGATATGTTCATCAGAATGGACGTAATGCGTCCCGATACGTTACTGAGAAACACAGGTGAACCGCACGCGGCGATCTGCCTGAACATCGAGAAGCTGAATTTCGGCTTCACGAATTTGAGGAGAGCCCGATTCATCACAAACGGAGCCATCGCAATGAGCGAGCAGGTGCACATCGCGATCGAGGTCGCGATCGCAGAGCCGACAACGTCCATTTCAAATACGAGAAGGAATACAGAAAGAAGCCCGATGGTCAGAAGGTTCATAAATATGTTGATCACCATGCTCGTCTTTACAAATCCGCTGATCCTGAGATAGTTGTCCATCGCAAAGAAGACGGTCGCAAGCGGTCCGCAAAGCGCGTAGGTGCGAAGATATTTCACCGCCGTCTGGAGCAGCGTATCGTCAGCTCCCATCATACGTGACAGGGGCTCTGCGGCGAAATACATCACGCTTCCCATCAGGACCGATGCCAAAAATATCATAATAATAGAGCATGAGAACACGTTATTCGCCGTCTTGTGATCCTCTCTGCCGAGCGCGATCGAGATCGGCACGGACGCGCCGACGCCGATCAGGTCTGCAAGAGAAAAATTGATCATAACAAGCGGCATCGCGATGTTGATCGCGGCGAACGCCTCTTCCCCGAGGATCTGCCCAATGAAGATCCCCTCTACGATGCTGTAGATCGACATCGCAAACATACTGATCATACCCGGGAGTGCCACAACAAAGAACAACCTCCACGGGTTCATCGTGGCATACATTTCTTCCGCTTTTATCTTCATTTCAGTTTCCTACACCCGTTATCATTTCAAGATACGGAAGAACCTGAAATCCTTTCCTTCGGTAAAGGCTCACCGCACCCTCGTTTTCTTCCTCCGCTTCAAGGCGAAGCACACAGTCCTTGTACGTTTCCTTTATGTAGTCGAGAAGCGAGCCGCCAAGCCCAAGCCCACGACATTCTCCCTTGACGTACAGATCCTCGATCCAGATGCAGGGCTTTCCAAACTCGGTCGAAAAGCTTTTTGCAACCATCGCATACCCCTGTACTTCTCCCTTGTATTCCACAACGTATCCCTCTAAATAGGGACTGTCCGAAAGGCAGGCATCTATATCGCTCCGAAAGATCTCCTCCGACCCGTTGCTGAGCACCGCAGGCGACGCGTAAAAGACGCGCATCATCCGAAGCACGCATTCTCTGTCCCTTTCCCTCATCTCTCTGATCATACCGCTCATCAAAGGCTCTCCTTTCAAAAACACAATAAAAACATAATAAAGCCCACCATGAGGCTTCGCCTCGTGGCGGGCTCTTCATAGATCACACAAGGATTAGTTTACTTCCGAAAACATATCCTTGCCAACGCCGCAAAGCGGGCACGCAAAATCCTCGGGAAGATCCTCGAACTTGGTACCGGGTGCAATTCCGTTCTCGGGATCGCCCTTCTCCTCGTCATATTCCCATCCGCATGCATCACATACATACTTTTTCATCGTGTTTCTCCTTTCTTATGGTTCTTAACCAAGCACCAGGGACGGTGCAGTATATACTCTTGCCGAAAGCTCCTGATTCAGCATATAAAGGCTCTTCGGATCAGAGCCGAACAGCTCCATCTTCGTGATCAGATCGTTGGCGTTCGTCTCCTCCTCGCCCTGCTCCTTCACGAACCAGTCAAGGAACTGCATCGTACGGAAATCTCTTACCTCATACGCCGCAGCATAAATGTCATTGATCAGAGACGTAACATACTCCTCATGCTCAAGTCCTGCTTTCAGGACGTCCATATGGCACGAAAACTCCTTATCGGGCTTTGCAATCGCCTCCAGCGTGACCTTCTGATTTTCATTCTGAAGATACTGATAGAACAGCATCGCGTGGTCTCGCTCCTCCTGTGCCTGGATCTTGTACCAATTTGCAAATCCGTCGAGCCCCTTGTCCTCGAAGTAATTGGAAAAATCCAAATAGAGATATGCCGAATAAAATTCCTTGTTGATCTGGCTGTTCAGCAGCTCGTGTACCTTTGCATTCATAGCTTTCCCTCCGTTTTGATTATTTATTTGACATATATTCCGAAATAATAGCCGTCACCCGATCGTAGCATCCTCCGCATCCCGTGGAGCACTTCGTCGTGTCCCTCACGGCATCGAACACCTCAAGGAGACCCTTGACGTCGCTGTGCTGCTCGATCGCATCGAGAATATCGAAATAGGAAACGTTATTGCAGTTGCAGACCGTGTAATTTTCAGACGAGGTCGTATTGAGAGGCTTCAGATCGCAGGTTTTTTCCTCGACCTCGACGTCAGCCATCCAAAGCCCGTGCAAATTGCAGTAAGCATATACCTTGAGAGGCGTTTCATCGGCAAGCGCAAAGGTGACGACGGGATCCTTTCCAACTTCCAGGCACTTTCTCTGACCGCCCTTGTCGGTCTGCAGATATACCCAAAGAATGCTATGCTCGGGAGTCATTGGATGCAGCACAGAGCCGACCGTCACCCGAACGGTCTTCCCCGTTACGGATACAACGGGAACGTGCTTTTCCTGACTTGCCTCGACCGTTCCCGGTTCAAGCTTCGTCATCCTCTGTCCACAGCACATCATAGGAACACCCGCATCGTGGATCATACCGATCAGATTGCCGCAGTGCTCGCAAATATAAAACTTATTGTTATCACTCATAGTAAGCTCCTCCATAAGATCTCGGTTACTCCATTATACCACACTTTTTCCCCGAGTTCAATAGTATCTTGAATTTTTTCTTTGCTTCTCTTTTAAAAATCTCGAATCACTCACCGAAAAAGCCCTTGCCTTTTCCCTTGATATGTGCTATAATAGACCGAAATCAAACATAGACCTTGGGAGAGCATTCTTCACCATGCCAAATTACAAGAGAACCCGGCTTGCCTGCTATTCCACCTATCTTACGATGGCGTCCGCATTCGTGCTGCCGCCGATGCTGTTCAACACCTTCCACGAGATGTATGGGATCTCCTATACCCTGCTCGGAACGCTCGTGCTGATCAATTTCTGCACACAGCTTACGGTCGACCTCATCTTTACCTTCTTTTCGCGTTACTTTAACGTCCGCGCGGTCTCGCGCATTATGCCGCTGATCACCTCGTCGGGGCTCGTCCTCTACGCCCTGATCCCAAATCTCCTTCCGAAGTACGCATACGGCGGTCTCGTCGCGGGTACGCTGATCTTCTCGATCGCGGCAGGGCTTTCCGAGGTACTCGTCAGCCCTGTCATTGCCGCCCTTCCTTCGGACAATCCCGAAAGAGAGATGAGCTTTCTTCATTCGCTCTACGGCTTTGGGGTCGTCTCGTCCGTACTGATCGCGTCGCTTTATTTTCTCATTTTCAGCACCGACCAATGGATGTACCTTGCGCTCTTTTTCGCGCTTCTTCCGATCCTTTCGTCGGTCCTCTTCAGCATATCTCCCATTCCCGATATGTCTTCCGAAGCGCCGCAAAAAAGATCCGCGAAAAAGCGGCATTTCGGGCTTTTCCTCTGCGTTGTCTGCATTTTCCTCGGAGGCGCCGCGGAAAGCACGATGACAAATTGGATCTCGGGCTTTATGGAGACGGCGCTCGGACTTCCGAAGTCGGTCGGTGATATTCTCGGTCTCGCCGTATTCGCCCTGCTCCTCGCTGTGACGCGCGTGCTGTACGCGAAATTCACACCGAGCATCACGAAAGCCCTGCTCGTCAGTATGATCGGCGCGGCGGCGTGCTATATCATCACAGGACTTTCCCAAAACGTCATACTGTCCTTCCTCGCCTGCATCCTCATCGGAATGTTCTCGGCGATGCTCTGGCCGGGGACGCTGATCCTGATGGAAGAAAACCTCCCCTCCCTCGGGGTTGCCGCATATGCACTTATGGCGGCGGGCGGAGATCTCGGGTCGTCGGTCGCCCCCCAGCTGCTCGGCATTGTGGTCGACAAGATCGCGGTAACCGAATTTGCGCGCGAAATGAGCCTTTCGTCGGGGATCTCCCCCGAGGAGATCGGACTCAAGATCGGTATGCTGATCGCCGCAATTTTCCCCCTTCTCGGCATTTTCGTTGTTCTGTATATGAGAAAATATTTTTCTTCGAAAAAACGAAGAAAAGAAGCCGAATCATAAAAAAAGAGGCTGAGTCATTTAGGCTCAGCCTCATAAAAAATCGGCAACAAAGCCGATTTTTTATAAATTTCGAAGAAATTTGCACCGAAACTTGTTGTTTTTGGGCTTTCAAAGCACAAAATGACGGCGTTCAGCCGTCAAAACAAGTTCGAGGGCTGATTCATTTATTCAGTGAATCAGCCCCTTTTATTACGAAAGCTTCGGCTCAAAGCACGGCATCAATTCAAGCT
The DNA here is from genome assembly GCA_045589215.1 of Eubacteriales bacterium. Lineage (GTDB taxonomy): Bacteria > Bacillota > Clostridia > Oscillospirales > CAG-272 > JAZNOQ01. Next base: position 17,083 of record JAZNOQ010000076.1, on the reverse strand, counting down.
TAAAGAGGTTTGCCTTGTGCTTATAGTCGATCAAAGCCTTCTTTTCAAGGTCGTCGATCTCACCCGTTCTGATATAGCGATCAAGCTCCGCATAGGTAAATCCGAGATTTTCCTCGTCGGTCTTACCGCAAAGCCCGTCGATCGGAACCTTATCTACGAGGAATGCAGGTAGTCCAAGCACACGGCCGATCTCCTTCACCTCCTGCACCGTAAGGCGTGAAAGAGGGCTGAAATCCCCGACCGAGTCGCCGTATCGCGTCGAGTAGCCGACGTAGTCCTCCGAAAGGTTGCAGGTATTCGCAACTCTGCCGTTACAGCTCTGCGAAACGGCATAGAGCGTCGTCATACGGATACGCGGCGGAAGGTTATTTAGACTCTGCTCACTAATCGCCAGCTCCGCAGGCAGACTCTTTTTTACACCCTCTACGGCATCCTTGATGTTCACCACATAGGACTTGATCCCGAGATGGTCTACGAGCGCATGCGCGGCATCAATATCGTGCTGCTCACCGCAGGGCATAAGTACCCCGATCACGCGGTCGCGCCCGAGTGCCTCAACACACAAGGCGGCTACCACAGAACTGTCCTTGCCACCCGAGATTCCAACGACCGCGTTACAGCCCTTTCCGCTCTTTTCAAAGAAATCGCGGATCCACGCGACGCATTCATTTTTTATCTTCTCTGCCTGAAACATACCGTTCTCCTTATTTCAAAAAAGTATTCGTTCGGGTAACCGACCGCGTCCTATCTGTTATTATATTATACCCCCCGAAAGATTTTTTGTCAATAAGATTCCCCCGCTTTTATTGACAAAATCCCCAAACGGTGCTATACTTAAGCCATAAAACGAATGAAAAAAAACACTCGGAGGCATACTATGCTCGGAGACATGACCCCTTTCAGAATTGCAGGGAATCTTTATTTCGTCGGGGAGTACCGCGCTTCCTCTCATATGATCGACACAGGTGACGGTCTCATTCTGATCGACGTCGGCTACGCTGAAAGTGCCGATATCGTGATCGAATCGCTCGAAACGCTCGGCTTTGACGTGAAGGACGTCAAATACATCCTGCTCTCGCACGGTCACAGTGACCACTCACACGGTGTTCCGAAGATCGTCGAACGATCGGGAGCGAAGGTCTTTATGTTCGAGGAGGACAACCGCTACCTAAGTGGCTTCCTTCCTGATGTTTACTTTCACGACAGAGACGTGATCCGTCTCGGTAACACCGAGATCACGGTGCTCCATACACCGGGGCACACGATGGGAACCGCCTCCTTCTTCTGGGACGTTACGGAAAACGGTAAGACCGTGCGCGCGGGAATGTTCGGCGGCGCGGGGGTCAAGCAGGTGATGAAGCCCTGGCTTGATAAGCACGGACTTCCCTACGATCAGCGCCGTCACTTCTTCGAGTCGATCGAGCGTCTGCGGAAGGAGCACGTTGATCTTTTCATCGGCAACCACGCAGGTCAGAACCATACGCGTGAGAACTACGAAAAAATGCAGACCTCGGACACAAATCCCTTCATCAACAGTAGCGCGTGGGAAAATTTCCTGAACAAAACCGAACAAAGCCTTGAAAAGCACATCCGTGCGGAAGCGCACACCGAATTCGTGAACTACGCACATCGCGGCGCGTCCGAATATCTGCCCGAAAACACGATGCTCGCCTTCTACACGGGTCTTTATATGAACGCAAACGGCATCGAGACTGACGTACGCCGTGCAAAGGACGGCACCCTTGTCCTCTTCCACGACAAAACGCTCGAGCGTGTGACGGGCGAAGAAGGTGCAATCGCGGATTATACGTTTGAGGAGCTACAAGCCTTCAACGTAAAGAAAGGCGAATACGCGGACAAGATCGTTCGGTTTGAGGATTTCCTTTCGCATTTTGCACACTTTGACATCGCCTTCGCGATCGAGTTGAAGAGCAAGGGCATTGAGCAGGAGGTAGCCGACCTGCTCCGTAAGTACAATATGAAAAAGAAGACCACCGTGACCTCCTTCCATCTCTCGTATCTCCGCGCGTTTCAAGAGTACGCACCCGAGTTCCGCATCGGATATCTCGCAAAGGAGGTAACCCCTGAGGTGATCGCTGAGCTGAAGGCGATCGGTGCTGACGAGATCTGCCCGAAGGCATCCGTCATTACCCCCGAGCTTTGCGACAAGCTCCACCGCCTCGGCTTCCGCGTTCGTGCGTGGGGCGTGACCCGCGACCTGATGGAAGCGGTCTACGATGCAAACGCCGATGGTATGACGGCAAACTTCCCCGACCTCCTCGACGGATACATCCGCGTTTCTGCTGCATCTGACCGAATTTGAACGAAAGAGGTGATCCTCTCTTGAAAAATCGCAAAAAGATCCTGAATACTCTATGGACCTGTCTTTGTATTCTGATCGGTAACGCTCTGCTCGCCTTCCTCGTTGCGGCATTCGTCATTCCTCATGGGATCATTGTAGGCGGCACGACGGGTATCAGCATTTTGCTTGCAAGAGCAATTCCGCTCGATCCCTCCCTTTTCGTGCTCGCGCTGAACGCTGTACTGCTTCTGCTCGGGCTCGTCATTCTCGGGAAAAAGCTCTTTCTCACATCGGTTGCAAGCTCGATCCTCTATCCCATAATGCTGTGGATCGCCGAGCGCATTCCGGGGATCGACAGCTTGACCGACAATACGCTTCTTGCCGTTCTGTTCGCAGGAACTCTGCTCGGCATCGCACTTGGGGTCGTGATGCGCGTCGGTGCATCAACGGGCGGGATCGATATCATAAATTTGATCCTGCACAAGTGGTTTCACCTGCCCGTTTCGGTGTTCGTTTACCTCGTGGATATCATCATTCTCGCAGGGCAGATATTTCTCGCACCGCCCGAGGGCACGCTATACGCCATCCTGTTCCTCGTGATCGAAACGCTCGTGCTTGAGCAGGTAATGATCCTCGGAAAATCCCAAATCCAGCTTTTCGTGGTGACCGAGCATTACGAGGAGCTTCGGCAAAAGCTTCTCGTCGAGCTTGAGGCAGGTGTCACGATGACATTGATCGAGACCGGCGCGCTCCGAAAGGAGCAAAAAGCACTCCTCTGTGTCATCCCGCCGCGCAAGCTTCACACGGCGACCCATATGATCTGCTCGCTCGATCCGAGCGCATTCATAACGGTCACGAAGATCAAGGAGGTACGCGGTCAGGGCTTTACACTCGAACGCCGCGCCACCGAGCTTCTTGAAAATATAGAGAAAAAGTAACAGAGCAGATTAAAAAATTCCGCCCCTTGCGGGGCGGAATTTTTTTCTTATAAGAATGCACTTACGCGCCGAAGTAGCCCTTCGTAGCAAGCCCAACAAGGAACGCAAGAAGACCTGCAACAGTGGGAGACGATATCCATGCGATCGCGACATTCTTCAGCACACCAAAGTGTACCTTCTTTGCGCCGCCGACAAGTCCCGCGCCGATCACGGCACCTACCACGGACTGAGAGGTAGACACGGGAATGCCCATCAGGTTACCCATCAGTACGACCGTCAAAGCACTTGCGATGATCACGACGAAGCCGTCTACCTGACTGATCTCGGCAATGCTGCCGCCGACCGTCATCATAACGCGCTTCGAGAAGGTAAGAACACCGATCGCAATCGCAAGACCGCCGACGATCGCGGCGATGCGTGCGCCCGTAAGCCAACCTTCGTTTCCGTAGATCAGGTTTGCTCCCTCTCCCGTAGCGTCGTAATAGAACGCCGTTACACTCGCAGAACTGTTCTGACCGATACTGAACGCCGAGAATGCACCCGCCGCTATGTAACCGACCTTGATGATCACATCGTAACGCTTCATCGAGGTCAACCTCTTCTCGAGGAATTTCTTAACTATGAAAACAAGAACGAACGATATCAGCGCCGCGCCGAGCGGGTTGATGAGCCATGTTGACATAAACTCGAGGATCTCCGCGATGTTCCCCTTCATGACGGCAGGATCATCGTAATCCGCATAACAAAGTCCCCAACCGATAACGGCACCCGTGATCGACTGATTGGCAGAGACCGGGAACTTCATATAGCTCATTACGAAAACCGTGATCGCCGCACAGGCAAAAATGATTGCCGCCTTGAGTGCCGACTTCAGCCTGAGCTCGCCGAGCGTCCCCTTTAAGATCGCCTCCGCAACGTCCCCTGCATCTGCCGAAACCTCGTTGTTCGTCGCGATGCTTGAGAGCTTATCAATGTTCTGATGTCCGAGCAGGACCGCTCCCAGCATAACCATAACGGCAATGATAATAATAGCCGTGCGGTATCTTACAACGCGCGTTGCAACCGCCGTACCAAAGGCGTTCGCTGCATCGTTGGTACCGAGCGACCATCCCATAAAGAGACCTGCCGCCAACAGTAAATAAATCCACATATCTAAGTCTTACGCCTTTCTGGCAATCAGCAGAATTTGAATTTTGTCCGCGATGTCCTCGATGATATCGGATATGTCACCCAAGAGCACGTAGAGCGTGGAAAGCTGAAGCTTCTCCGCAAGCTCGCGGTCGGATGCAAAGAGATCCTCCTGAAGCTTTTCCTCGATCACATCGATCTCGGTTTCAAGCGAGCGGACACGGTCAAGGATCGAGTGATCCTTCTGTAGCGCGTTGAACTTCGAGAACAGCATACTGATGCTCTCCTCAAGCACCGAGAACTGCTGCTTTGTGATCTCAACGATCTTCATAAAGTCCTCTGCATTCCCCTTAGGAAGCGAGATCTTTTGCTGGACCATGATCTTCGAAATGGTCTCACACTTATTTGCAACCTTGTCGCAGCTCGTCGCAATCGCGATCAGATCCTCGCGGGTGGAAGGAAGATACGCTCCCTCTGCGAGCGAATCGATCATCGCACGAAGCGAGCAATCCGCAACGTTTTCAGCATCACAAACGCCTCTCATCAAAGCGCGAAGCGTATCGTTCTGAACGCCCTCCGTGGTTGCGGCACGCATAAAGCTCTCATAAGTGATGAGTGCCTTTTCTACGTCCTCGATCTGCTCCATAATCAGGGTATGAACGTCACTGTTTTTCTTAAAAATAGCCATACTGTCCTCCAAAATTTCAACACGGCTCATAGTACCGCATTTGATTACTAAATTATACCATATGGGAAAACATATTGTCAACGGTTTTGACACATTTTCGGAAATTTTATTGTTTTATCGATAGAAAATCCGATTACAGATACGCCGCCACAGATGCCATCCGCTTTGCAGACTCTCCGAGAGATGCAAGCCTCGCATATTCGTTAACGTTGTGGATAAACCTGCCACCCGCACCGATGTTGTCAACACACGGGATTCCATATGAGGAAACATCAGCAGCATCCGAGCCGCCATATCCCTTGATCGGCTTCATGGTCGGGAGACCGACCTTTTCGTAAATGGCGTTCATCCGATCGAGCAGTGCTGTGTTGCGCTCGTGATGCTGCATTGCAACACGATAGCTCTTGAGCACCACCTCACAGCGCGATCCCTCGACATATGAGGTCTCGGCAATTTTCTTTACATAATCCTTTACCCACACGACGTCCTCGTCGCTCGTAACACGGATATCTGCGGTAAACACGCACTCTGCGGGAACGGTGTTTTCTGCCGATCCACCCGAAATGAGCCCACAGTTACAAGTGATTCCCCACTTTCCGCCGTCCTTCAGCTTTTCAAGCTCAAGTATCTTATGCGCCGCCTCCGCGATCGCGCTGATGCCATCTCCGCACTTGCTCGCATGAACTGCTTTTCCGCACACGCGGAATTCATACTTGAGGATCCCCTTACGCTGCAGACAGGTCTTTCCGATGCTGTGCCCCTCACAGTTCAGAAACGCCTCCGCAGCCTTTGCCTTTTCGCAAATGTACTGTATCGTACGCTTCTCGCTGAATCTGCTTCCGTTTTCCTCGTCGCTTTGGAGCAGGAGCATCACAGGACGCTCTCTGAAGCCGCACCTTTCGAGTGCATCCATTGCAAAAAAAGCCGCAACGATGCCGCCCTTGCAGTCGACAGCCCCCGGACCGTAGAGCCGATCTCCCTCAATGCGCGCGGCAGGCGTACCGAACGAACCGATAGGGTGGACGGTATCCATATGCCCCGACAGCGCGATCGGCGCACCCTTAGCATCCGAATTCATCGTGATGCAGACAACATTCCCCGCGATCGCCTCCTCGTGTACGTCGACCTCCCAACCATGCTCTCTTGCACGGTCGATGAAATACGCACCGACACGGTCGACGCCCTCCTTGTATTCGGTAGGACTTTCGATATTACAAATATCGAGCAGAAATTGCTCATATTGCTTCTGCATCCCATCGATCGTTTGAAACAGATACTCGTGGTCCATGATCTTATTCCTTTCGCAGTTTTCACTGCGTACAGTATATCATATTTTTCCCCGTTTTGCAAGCCTTTATCGTACTTTTTTTAATATGATCCGCCCTTGATCGTTTTTCATACGGTATCCGCCCGAAAGGAGATGGGGTGAGCCAAATGCGAAATCGCACTCATGCTCACCCCGAAAAGGTCTATATTTTGATTTTATTCTTATTTGTTCTTGATGGCGTCGATCGGCTTGCGTCTCGCAATATTCCAAACAGGCAGGAAGCTTGCGGCGGCGGCAACAAAGAGGCTGATCGCGAACATCAGGATCACCTGTCTTACACCGAAGTTCAGAAGCGTCACGTTCAGTCCCTGATTTCGAACGATCGTATTAAAGACCGTCACAGCGGTGATCGTCGCGGCAAGCGATAGGAAGTAGTTGATGAGTGCGATCATAAACGCCTCACAGAAGAAGATCTTGAACACGTCCGACGAACGCGCACCGACGGCACGCAGGATACCGATCTCGCGGCGCTTATAGGAGATCGAAACGCTGATAAAGTTCATCAGCATAAGTGCCGAGAACACAGCAAATCCAATGCCGACGTAGAGGAAGACCTTTGCACCGATCTCGATGAAATCGTTGAAGTTTCCGAGCGTGTTCATAACCTGATTCTGCAGCGAGAACTTAAGTCCCTCGGATTCGTCATAGCTGAGCTCGACCATCCTAAGGATCGCATCCTCATCCTGCGGCATAACGCCGAGCACGTATGCGTAGCTGCCCGATTCATGCGGATAACGCTCATGCTTTGCAATATTATGCTCAACGCAGAACTCCTCGTGCATCGTATAGATCGTATCCGAGATCACAAGCTGTTGATTCGGCAGATCCTCGTATACACCGACGATCTTAAAGTCCTTGTAATCGGTTTCCTTGGGTTCTCCCTCCCAATAATCCGTAATACGAACGTAGAAGGATTCCATTAGCTGCTCAAGGCTTCCGCCCGTGAGTGCAAAGAATCTGTCGCGCGACGGAACGGAGAAATCATCATAGGTCTTGTCGACGTTCGGGATATATCCGCTGCTGTCGCCTCCGCCAACACCGAATTCCGGCTTCATCTCCGGAATAAATACCATATCCCTTGTGTTGTAGCGGGAATTTCTCAGATATTCCGAAATAATCTCGGAGGCAAGTCTGCACTTTTCGCTCGTTCCGATCTCTGCCCAATGCTCCTCTTCATAACCGTACCGATCAAAGACGTATGCCTTAAAGAGCTCGTCGTCATAGATCTTGGCTCCCTGTGTATACGCCTCGCCGTATGCGTAAAGGTTGATCGCCATATCGGAGAGATAGGAAGACGAAACCGTTCCCTGTGTAAAGTTGTTGAGATAATCCGTATACGCATTCGAAGCCTTTATTGCATCGAAATTGATCAGCTTTGAAAGCGTCTCACCGAGAAGCTTTTCGACGATCGGACGCGCCTTCGCGATGATCAGCTCGTCTCTCGACTTCATCGGGCAGTTTTCGATGTTTTCGCAAACGTACTCGTAATTATCACGCCAGATGACACGCAGCTCCTCGTCGGTCATTCCTTCCCAGCCGACGCGATTCATCGCCTCCGTCTTGTAAGTATCGAAGTAACGGTCGATCTCCTCGTCGAGTGCCGCATAGGCAAAAACCTCACCGAGCCAGCTCTTGTCGTATTCTTCCTTCCAATACGAGCCGAACTCCTCGCGGATCATTCCATTTACAAGCTCGGAGAGATCGGCGGAATCGTTCACCTGATTCAGGATATCCGAGCTAACGACAAGCTCCTTATCTCCGAGCTGTGTGCGCTCAACGCCGTCAAGCCACTTCACCGTTACGTCGGCAAGTGCGCTCGAGTCGGAAACATTGTTCAGCCACAGCACCTCCATTCCACCATGCTCGTCGTCGCTTCGGATCACAACGTTCCAATTCATCGAGGTTCCGATGAAATCGTAGTTATAAATGACAATGCTGTCTTCAAGCGCCTCGAGTCCCTCTGAAGAAACGAAGGCGAGATTGTGGAAGCCATAGCGAAGCGCATTCTCAAGCTCCATCCTCATGATCATATCCGCAAGGCCGGCATCCTCACCGCCATCGATCTGCTGATCGTCCTCGCTCGGGATATACTTTGCGTAACGGTCGTAATCAAAGCCCGTATCAATGACCGCAGTGATCTTATACGAAAATCTCATACCATTCAGATTCAGCGACAGATGCTTTCCGATGATCGAATTCTGACTGCCGCCCGCATCCATCGTGAGCGAGCCCGCCTTCACCGATTCATCGTAATTATCGTTCACAAAGCCGTTCGCATTCAGCATCTCATACACGAGCTTACTGATCGCGACCTCGTTCTTTTCGCTCGGGAGCGTTCCCGTTATGGAATAGCCAAGCCCGCTGATCTGTGTTTCCGTCGGGGCGACGAAGCCGTAAAGAACGCTTTGATATGCATCCTCCACGTACGTCGAGCCTTGCAGCATCGAGGAGATCGAGATCGACGAATAGGTATCGCTCGTACCGTTAAAGACGGGAATAAAATCGGTTCCGAGCTTATCCTTCAGATATTTGATGTCGGTCTCATTCATGCTCGTGTTCGAGTAATAATGATGCGACTTTCCGTCGGGATATTTATAAGTCTCACGCACGCCGAGCGAATACGCGGCGTAGCGGACGTTTGAATCTTGGATCGACTCGACCGCCGCACGGCACTTATTGTAAGCACCCATCGTGTCGGCAAATCCGAAGAGGGCAAAGGCGATGAGCGACAGGAACACCGTCACGACAAGTCTGAACTTCTTGTGCCCGAGGCTGCTTCCTCCCATCTTCAGAGCGTTCTTCATCGGCAGGCGCGAACGAATAAACTTCGTTTTCGTGCCCGTATAGTCCTTCTTTTTCACGTCCTTCTTTTCGTCGGTCGCGTCAAAGACCGAGGAGGTATTGTCCTCTGCGATACCTGCCGCCGAGCGAACGCCTGCATTGAGACGGCTGTCGCTCGAGATCAGAATATCGCTCTCTCGCGTGCGAAGGTATTCGTTAATCATCTCAACGTCCTTTGCAGTGAGCTGATAGCCCTTTTCGATGCGAAGGAGATTATCGGTCATCTTAAGGATACCGTCGCTGACCGCCTCTGCGCTGACCGCGTGGCGGGTAACGTCCGAGAATATCTTGCCGTCCTTCATTTCGATGATACGGTCGCCGTAGCGCTCGGCAAAATCTCTGTCGTGCGAAACGACGATCACGAGCTTCTTTTTCGACAGCTCCTTCAAGGTGTCAAAGATCTGCTTGCCCGTATTCGAGTCAAGCGCGCCCGTAGGCTCGTCTGCCATAATGATCTCGGGGTCCTTGACGAGCGCACGCGCGATCGCAACTCTCTGCTTCTGACCGCCCGAAAGCTCGTTTGGCTTACGCTTTGCGTAGTCGAGCAGATCGACCTCACGAAGGATCTCCGAAATTTTTGCGTTGTCTGCCTTTTTACCCTGAAGCTCAAGCGCAAGACCGATGTTCGCGCCGACGGTGAAGTCGTCGAGAATATTGTACTCCTGGAAGATAAAGCCGATGAAGGTGTTGCGGTAAGCATCAAAATCCGAGCCCGCGAACTGCTTCGAGGACTTCCCCTTAATGATAAATTCACCGCTGTCACAGCCGTCAAGACCGCCGATGACGTTCAGAAGCGTCGATTTACCGCTTCCCGATTTACCGAGAACGAAGACCATGCCCGTGTCGGAAAAGGTCATACTGACGTCGTCAAGCGCCCTGACCTCCGTGCCCGATTTCGAGCGATAGACTTTCGTCACGTTGCGTATTTCAAGCATATCATTTCCTCCTTACGATTCGGATAATTCATTTTATCATATCTCTTTTTCCTTGTCAATAGAAATGATCAAATCGAAAAAAGAAAGACGGACTGCCCCAAAGGAGCAATCCGTCCGGTGCAAGTATCACAGCGTTGCCGCCATGACCGCCTTGATCGTATGCATACGGTTCTCTGCCTCGTCAAACACGATCGAGCGTTCACTCTCGAACACCTCGTGTGTGACCTCCATGCAGTCGATTCCGAATTTTTCGTAAATTTCCTTACCGATCTTCGTGTTGAGATCGTGGAAGGCGGGCAGGCAATGCATAAAGCGGCACTGCTCTCCCGCGTTATTCATAAGCGTTGTCGTAACGCGGTAAGGTGTCAGATCCTCGATGCGCTCCTTCCAGACCGAATCGGGCTCACCCATCGATACCCAAACGTCGGTGTAGATCACGTCGGCTCCCTTCGTCGCAACCATCGGATCCTCGATGAATTCGAGCGTTGCACCCGTTTCCTTTGCGATCTTCTCGCACTCTGCGATCAGCTCCGCATCGGGGAAATACTTCTTCGGCGCGCACGCAACAAAGTGCATGCCCATCTTCGCGCACCCGACCATCAGAGAGTTGCCCATATTGTAGCGCGCGTCTCCCATATAAACGAGCTTTTTGCCCGTAAGGGTGCCAAAATGCTCACGGATCGTCAGAAAATCCGCAAGGATCTGCGTCGGATGGAATTCATTCGTAAGACCGTTCCACACAGGAACGCCCGCATATTTTGCAAGCTCCTCGACGATCTCCTGACCGAAGCCTCTGTATTCGATGCCGTCATACATCCGTCCGAGCACACGCGCGGTGTCGGCAATGCTCTCCTTCTTACCGATCTGCGAGCCCGTGGGATCGAGATAGGTCGGATGCATACCGAGATCTGCCGCCGCGACCTCAAACGCACAACGGGTACGGGTGCTCGTCTTCTCGAAGATGAGCGCAATGCTCTTCCCTTCGCACATTCTGTGAGGAATTCCCGCCTTTTTCTTTGCCTTCAGCTCGGCAGCGAGATCAAGAAGTCCCGCGATCTCCTCGGTGGTGAGATCAAGCAGCTTCAAAAAATGCTTTCCCTTCAAATTCATACCTATCTCCTATCTCTGTAGAAACAAATTTTATTCCGCGATCGCGTTCTTTATGATCTCGACCGCTTCCTTCAGCACATCCATCGGAATGTTCAAAGCGGGTAGCAGACGCACCTTGTGCTTTGCAGTGAGGCAGAGCACACCCTTTTCGATGCACGCCTTCACAACGTTAGTGGCGGGCTTCTCGGTCTCAATGCCGATCATCAGTCCCATACCGCTGACCGACTTTACGCCCTTCGCACCCGAAAGCGCAGAAAAGACGTAGTCGCTCTTTCCCTTGACCGATGCGAGAAAATCGTCGTCAAGCCTTGATATCACGCTGTAACCGCCTGCACACGACACGGGATTTCCGCCGTACGTTGAGCCATGATCGCCAAATCCGAGGACATTCTCGACCTTCTCCGAAAGAAGCGTCGCACCAAGCGGCAGACCGCCGCCGATTCCCTTTGCGGTCGATACCACGTCGGGATTGATGCCGTAGTGCATATACGCATAAAGCTTGCCCGTACGTCCGTTGCCCGTCTGCACCTCATCGATCATCAGAACGATATCGTTTTCTTTTGCATAGTCGGCGACCGCACGAACGAAATCGGGGCAGAGCGCGTTTACACCGCCCTCTCCCTGAACGCATTCGAGGAGAATGCCCGCGACCTTATGCGCCTCCACCGTTTTATAAAATGCCTCGACGTCATTCGCGGGGGTGTGTACAAATCCGGGCGTGAGGGGCTGAAACAGCTCGTGATAATGCTCCTGACCCGTTGCCGAAAGGGTGGTCAGCGTTCTGCCGTGAAAGCTGTTTTCAAGCGTCACGATCGTGTTGTATTCCGCGCCCTTCTTCTCTGCTGCATACTTCCGCGCGACCTTGATCGCACATTCGTTCGCCTCCGCACCCGAGTTCGAGAAGAAGACCTTCTTCATTCCCGTCTTCTTACACAGAAGCTGTGCGAGCTTCCCACACGGCTCGGTATAATACAGATTTGACATGTGCTGAACGCGGGAAAGCTGATCCGTGACCGCCGTCACCCACGCGTCGTCCGAGATACCGAACGCCGTCACACCAATGCCCGAGCCCATATCGATGTATCGCTTGCCCGCGCTGTCATAGACCTCCGATCCCTTGCCCGAAACGATCTCGACGGGAAAACGCGCATACGTTCCCGCAACGTATTCCCGGTCTCTTTCTTGAATTTCACTCATAATAAACCTTGCTCCTTTGAAGATGCGCCGAACACGGCTTATCCCTTCGTAAACATCGTGCCCGCGCCCTCGTCGGTAAGCAGCTCCATCAGGATCGAATGCGAAACGCGTCCGTCCATAATAACGACGTTTTCAACGCCCTTCGTGATCGCCTCGATGCAGCACTCGACCTTCGGGATCATTCCGCCCGAGATCGTACCGTCCTCCTGAAGCTTCCGTGCTTCGCTGACGGTCAATTCGGGGATGAGCGTCGAGGGATCGTCCTTATCCTTCAGAAGTCCCTCGATGTCGGTCATCATGATCAGTCTCTCGGCGTTAAGCGCGCCTGCGATCCACCGCACCGCCGTGTCGCCGTTGATGTTATATGCATTGCCCTTCTTGTCGCATCCGATCGTCGAGATCACGGGGATATATCCCTTTTCGAGCAGATCGAGCACGGGGGAAATATTGACCTTTGTGATCTTTCCGACGTAGCCGAGACGCTCATCCTTCATTTTTGCTTCGATGAGGCGTCCATCCATACCCGAAACGCCCATCGCCTTGCCGCCCTTCATTTCGAGCAGATTAACGAGGGTCTTATTGACCTTTCCCGCAAGCACCATCTGGACGATGTCGACGGTCTCCTTGTCGGTGACACGCAGTCCGTTCACGAATTCGGGCTTTTTACCAAGCTTATCCATCAGCTCGGAGATCTCGGGGCCTCCCCCGTGGACGAGAACGACCTTCACACCGATCAGCCAAAGCAGGGCGATGTCCTCCATCACCTGCTCCTTCAGATGCTCGTTGATCATTGCGTTTCCGCCATACTTGATGACAACGATCTTACCCGTGTATCTGCGAATATACGGAAGTGCCTGCGTCAGAACCTCCGCACGCTCCGCGTTCGAAAAATGATTGTCCGTCATATCTTACTCCTTACGTTCTGTAATCGCCGTTGATCTTAACGTAATCGTAGGTGAGGTCACAGCCCCAAGCGGTCGCCTTACCGTCGCCGTCACCGACCGAGACGATGATCTCGATCTCGCGCTCGAGCAGGATCTCCTTCGCCTTTTCCTCGGAGAATTCAACCCCCGCGCCGTTCACGCAAACGGTGATCTCGCCCTTCGAAGAGCGGAAGGAAACGTCCACACGGTTTACGTCGACGTCCGCGCCACTGTAACCGATCGCGCACAGCACGCGTCCCCAGTTGGCATCCGCACCGAACATTGCAGCCTTGAGAAGGCTCGAGCAGATAACGCTCTTTGCGACCGTCTTTGCGGTCGCGATATCCTTCGCGCCCGAAACGGTGCATTCGAGGAGCTTCGTCGCGCCCTCACCGTCACCCGCGATCATACGGCAGAGATAGACCGTAACGGTGTTCAGAGCCTTCATAAATGCGGTGAAATCAGAGCCTTCGCACGTGATCTCCTCGTTTCCTGCCATACCGTTTGCAAGCACGGTGACCATATCGTTCGTCGAGGTGTCGCCGTCAACGCTGACCATATTGAAGGTATCCGCAATATCGCTCGAAAGTGCCTTCTGCAGCATCTCGGGGCTGATCGCAACGTCGGTCGTGATAAACACGAGCATCGTCGCCATATTCGGATGGATCATACCGCTTCCCTTTGCAATACCACCGATGTGACAGGTCTTTCCGCCCACGGTGAACTCTACGGCGATCTCCTTCTTCACGGTGTCGGTGGTCATAATGCCCTCCGCCGCCGCTTCTCCGCCGTCACGCGACAGTTCCTTCACAAGAACAGGGATGCCGTCGGCGATCGGATCAATGTTCAGCGGCTGACCGATAACGCCCGTGGATGCGACCACAACGTCGGACGACGCGATCCCAAGCTCCTTTGCAAGAAGGTCGCTCATCTGTTCCGCGATCTCAATGCCATTTGCGTTACAGGTATTCGCGTTTCCGCTGTTGCAGATGACCGCCTGCGCCTTGCCGTCCGAAATATGATCCTTCGTAACGGTAAGGGGCGCACCCTTGACGAGGTTCGTCGTGTAGACCGCCGCCGCCGTTGCCTTGCACTCGCTGTAGATCAGCGCGATATCCCTTTTCGTGCGGTTCTTGCGAATGCCGCAGTGAATTCCGCTTGCCGTAAAGCCCTTTGCGGCGCAAACGCCGCCCTCTATGATCTTCATCATCTGTATGTACTCCCTGTTTTCTTAAAGCTTAACTGATTTTATACGTTTAAACCCGTCGTCTCGTCGACACCGAGCCAAATATTCATATTCTGGATCGCCGCTCCCGACGCACCCTTGCCGAGATTGTCAAAGCGAGAAACAAGCACGATGCGCTCGTCATTCCCCGTAACCGTGATCTGCATATCGTCTCTGCCCGAGAAGGCACCCGCAGAAAGGAATCCGCCTTCATCCGCCTCGTCCGTATATCTGACAAGACCGTTCTTGTAGTATTCGCGGTAGACCGCACGGATCTCGTCGATCGACGCATTGATGTCCTTTCGGAAGAGCGGAACCGAGACCTCCATGCCGCACGCAAAGGGTGCAACGATCGGGCAGAAGATCGGGGAGATCTCAAGCCCGCACAAGGCGACCATTTCGGGAAGGTGTTTATGTCCTTGCGTCAGTCCGTATGCACGCGGTGCATCGAGAAGCGGATCTCTTCCCGCGTCCTCATATTCCGCGATCATCTTTTTGCCGCCGCCCGTGTATCCCGTGAGGGAGAACGAGGAAAGCGCCGTGCTTTTCGGAAGAACGCCCTTTTCAACGAGCGGTCTCACAAGAGCAACAAATCCGCTCGCGTGACATCCGGGATTGGCGATGCGCTTCGAGCGCGCGATCTTTTCTCTCTGACCCGAAAGCTCGGGGAAGCCGTACGTCCAACCGTCCGCCGTCCTGTGTGCCGTCGAGGTATCAATGATCGTAGTATCCGTGCCCTCCGCAAGAGCGACCGCCTCGATCGCCGCCGCATCGGGGAGACAGAGAAACGCGATATCTGCTTCGGCAAGCGCCTCGCGTCTCGCCTCCGTATCCTTCCGCTTCTCCTCCGAAAGACGGATGAGCGAAAGCTCTCGCCGCGCTTCGAGGCGCTCGTAGATACGAAGTCCGGTCGTGCCCGCACTGCCGTCAATGAATACCTTAACCATTCTTACACTTCCCTTTCGTGCCGTTTTAACAAATGAAAAGCCAAAACACCGCCCCTTCTCGTTTTTTGCTGTCGCGGGACGGATTTATTCATTTTCATTCGGCTTTTATGCGTTATTAACGAATAAATATTCATCAATATCCAAACTTATAACGCGTTTATGCATTTATTATACAACTTTTTTCGAATTTGTCAAGGAAAATCGCGATATTTTTCCTTCCCAAAAAAATTTTTGGGGTTTTGTTCGTTTTCAACGGAGCTTATGCATCCTTTTTGTGCATTTTTACCCCTTTTGTATGTATAAAATCACACCCGCACCGAAATGCGGGTGTGGCCCATATGCACGTTATAATAACGATCAGAGCTTCGGAAGCTTCTTGAGGCTCTCTCGGATCTCGTCATCGGTCGGAACGTAATCGACCATCTTACCGTCATGGAAGCGTTCATACGCGAACATATCGAAGTAGCCCGTACCGGTGAGGCCGAACACGATCGTCTTCTCCTCACCCGTTTCGATGCACTTCTTCGCCTCGTCGAGCGCGATCTTGATCGCGTGACTGCTTTCGGGTGCGGGCAGAATGCCCTCAACGCGCGCAAACTCCTCTGCCGCCGCAAAGACCTCGGTCTGGTTTACCGATACCGCCTCCATAAGTCCATCCGCGTAAAGCTGAGACAAGACGGGATTCATACCGTGGTAACGGAGACCGCCCGCATGCGTGCCTGCAGGCATAAAGCCGCTTCCGAGCGTGTACATCTTCGACAGCGGACATACCATACCCGTGTCGCAGTAATCGTACGCATATACGCCGCGCGTCAATGTCGGGCAGGATGCAGGCTCGACCGCGATCAGGCGGGAAACCGCCTCGCCGCGGATCTTCTCACCGACGAAGGGCGCGATGAGACCGCCGAGGTTCGAGCCGCCACCCGCACATCCGATGATGATATCGGGCTTGATGCCGTACTTATCGAGTGCCGCCTTGGTCTCAAGTCCGATGATCGACTGATGTAAGAGCACCTGATTCAGTACGCTTCCAAGCACGTAGCGGTAACCCTCTCTGCTCGTTGCCGCTTCGACCGCCTCGGAGATGGCACAGCCGAGCGAGCCACCCGTTCCCGGGAACTGCTCGAGGATCTTCCGTCCGACCGCGGTCTCCATAGACGGAGACGGTGTGACCGACGCACCGTAGGTACGCATCACCTCTCTGCGGAAGGGCTTCTGCTCATACGAGACCTTTACCATGTAGACCTTGCAGTCAAGCTCGAAGTAAGAGCACGCCATTGACAGTGCGGTTCCCCACTGACCGGCTCCCGTTTCGGTCGTAACGCCCTTCAGCCCTTGCTTCTTCGCGTAGTACGCCTGTGCGATCGCAGAGTTCAGCTTGTGGCTTCCGCTCGTGTTATTGCCTTCGAATTTGTAATAAATTTCCGCAGGGGTATCGAGCGCTTTTTCCAAGCAATACGCCCGAATGAGCGGCGCGGGGCGGTACATTTTATAGAAATCGCGGACGGCTTCGGGAATAGGG
>JAZNOQ010000075.1:0-28049 GCA_045589215.1 Eubacteriales bacterium | reverse complement strand
AGCTTGATATTCAGCTCTCGCGCGACGGCAGGGTAATGGTCTTTCACGACGAGAACCTCTTCCGTATGACGGGGCTCGACCGAGAATTATGCGAGCTTGATGCGGAGGAGCTGCGCGCGCTTCGCCTCAAGGATACAGGTGAAAAGATCCCGTATCTCACCGAGGTCCTTGCTTTGGTCGGCGGAAGAGTGCCGCTTTTGATCGAGCTGAAGGGGAAGAGTGTCACCGATATGCGCCTTTGTGAAAAGGCAGAAAAGCTCCTTCTCCCTTACAAGGGACTTTGGTGTGTGGAATCCTTCAATCCCATGCAGATCCGTTGGTGGAAGAAGCATCGCCCCGATGTTGTGCGCGGTCAGCTTGTTACAAATCTCATCCAAAAGAAGGACGGATCATTTTCGAAAAATCCGACCGATTATCTTCTTACAGCCCTCCTTTTGAACGCATTCTCCCGTCCCGACTTCATCGCGGCAGACGGCAGAATGAAAAATCCGTCGGTCGCCTTGTGTAAAAAGCTCTTTGGGGCAGACCGATTTGTCTGGACACCGAAGGGAAATGCGCTCCGTAAGGAATATCTCGAAAAAGGCGAGTATCCGATCTTCGAGTATCTTCCCGAGGACTTCCCGAAGGGCTCTTCGAGCGAAGAATAAGCACATCGAGCGTTGTTTTCGTTTTTTATATCAATTTTTGAGGTAATCCTATGAAAGAATATCTTTATCCCGCCGAGATCCTTCTCCCCGACTTTCCCGTGTCGGACAAGGCGGCGTGGCAAAAATGGGCAACGATCGCTTGCGATCAGTTTACAAGCGAGCCCGAATATTGGGAAAGCGTAAAGGAAACCGTCGGCGACGCGCCGTCAACGCTTTCACTCATCCTCCCCGAGGTCTATCTCGATCGGCGTGACGAGCTTTCTCCGCGTATCCACGGGGAAATGGAGCGCGTTTTGTCCTCGGTTCTGACAAACGAAAACGGGGAAGGTATGATCTATCTTTCCCGCACGCAGTCGGACGGAGAAAAGCGCGAGGGGATCGTTGCGCGCATTGATCTTGAGGATTACTCTTATGAGAAGGGCTCACAATCGATCATCCGTGCGACCGAGGGGACTGTTCTCGAGCGCATTCCGCCCCGCGTGGCGGTTCGCCGTGGTGCGCCTCTGGAGCTTCCGCACGTGATGCTTCTGATCGACGACCCCGATATGACTGTGATCGAGCCCGTCGGAAACAGCTCTGACGGGTATGAAACGGCTTACGATTTCGATCTGATGCTCGGTGGCGGACACGTCACGGGCAGGTGGATCCCGAAATCCCTTTATCCGCAGATCCGAAGCGCTCTCGCGGCACTGATCACGAAGGAAGCACTCGCCGCGCGCTACGGCAGCGACGAGATCGCTCCGCTGCTGTTCGCCGTTGGCGACGGAAATCACTCACTTGCGTCTGCGAAGGCGTACTATGAGGAGATCAAGGCGAAGATCGGCAAAGATGCGGCGGCTTCGCACCCTGCGCGTTACGCGCTCGTTGAGATCGTAAATCTCCATAGCCCCGCGCTGCGGTTTGAGCCGATCTACCGCGTGGTGTTTGGCGCAGACCGTGACGATCTTTTGTCGGCACTCTCGGCGTATGCCTCCTCGAGCAGCCGTCCGAAAAACGGCAAGACGCAGAGGATCGTATGGCTTTCGGACGGAGAAACGGGGGAGATCACGGTAGAAAATCCGTCCTCTCAGCTTCCCGTTGGATCCCTCCAGAGCTTCCTCGACGGATATATGAAGGAGCATCCCGCAGTCACGATCGATTACATCCACGGTGAGGACGCGCTCGCGTCTCTATCGAAAAACGGTGCCGTCGGCTTCCTCTTTTCGGGAATGGAAAAGAGCGAGCTTTTTGCGACCGTCATTTATGACGGCTCGCTTCCGCGTAAGACCTTCTCAATGGGTCACGCAAGAGATAAGCGGTATTATCTCGAGGCAAGAAAAATACGTTAAAGCAGTAAGGCTTTAGATCAGAAGGGAAGACGGTACAAATGGGAAACGAAACAGGTGGAAGGCGCGGAAAATACGGAAGACTCTTAAAGAACACCGCGATCCTGTCGATCGGAACCTTCGCGTCGAAGATCCTTGTTTTCCTCCTTCTTCCGCTCTATACAAATTATCTTTCAACAAATGAATACAGCACAGCAGATCTGATCACAAATATGGCGAATTTCCTGATCCCGATCTTCTGCTGTGGTGTGACAGAGGGCGTATATCGCTATTCGCTTCGGGAAAAGAACGCGGGGGATCACTCCAGAGAGTCGGTTTTTTCGACCTCTGCGGTCATTACTCTGATCGGTAGTCTCGTGCTTCTGTTAACTCTTCCGACCCTTTACTTCTTCACAGATCTCGGCGCATATGGACTTCTCGTGGTCCTATACGTGATCTCGGCAAATCTCCATTCGATCGCGGCAGAGTACGTCCGCGCCTGCGAGCAAACGACGCTGTACACCGTACAAGGCGTCTTGAATACCTCGCTTGTGATCGCACTGAACCTCATTCTCCTGCTCGGCTTTGACGCGGGGATCACGGGGTACGTGCTTTCGGTCGTGATCGCGGATTTCCTGACGACGGTATTCCTTGTTTTTTATGCGCGGCTCTACCGTGTCTTTTCCTTCCGAAGTGTCAACGGAAAGACCGCCAAAGCGCTGATCACCTTCAGTCTGCCGCTCGTTCCCGCTACGATCCTGTGGTGGATCATTAGTGTCTCCGATCGTTATCTCCTTTCCTTCATCTCGGGAGAGGATGTAAACGGGCTTTACGTTGTCGCTTCGAAGATCCCGACCCTTTTGACGCTCGTATGTACGGTTTTCCTGACCGCATGGAAGACCGCTGCCGTTGTGGAAGACAGCGGAGACGGGGAAGAGGAAAAGACGCGGAAAAGTGCGTTCTACGGAAGCATCTACAAGGGCTTCGTCGCTGTGCTTTTCTGTATGGGTGCTGGGATCGTTCTCTTTTCGAAGGTTTTCGCAAAAATTCTGTTTGCAAATGATTTTTATGCGGCGTGGCAGTATATTCCGCTTCTCACCCTCGGAACGGTGTTTTACAGCCTTTCGCGCTTCCTCGGAAGCATATACTTCGTGAAGCGCAAGAGTATGCACTCATTTTTGACAGCACTTTCGGCAGCGGTTCTGAACGTTATCTTGAACCTCATTCTGATCCCACCATACGGTGCATTCGGTGCGGCGGCGGCGACCTTTGCGGCTTACCTGCTCGAATTCATCGTTCGGGATATCGATGCACAAAAGCAGCTTCGCTTTCCACCGCAGCGTCTGCGGATCCTTGTCTCGGGCATCCTCCTTCTCCTTGAAACCGCGGTGATGTCGTCGGGACTTGCATACAGCGTGTGGATCTCCGCAGGACTTACGGCGGTGATCCTTATCCTGAATGCACGGGTGATCATCGAGGCACTAAGGGGAATACTCCGCACGATCGCAAAACGGACGGGGAAGTGACTTGTTCACAAAAACTTTACAAATATTCTCCGACATTTTTTGGAATACGGCTTGCAAAATAAACGTTCTTATGATATAATGTCTGAGTGTTCTGCGGGCTTCCGCAGAAATCAAAAATAATACAGGGCGGTCCTCTGCTTTTAGCTCACGCACGAACGTCCGGTGAAATAAGGAGGGCCTAAAGATGGATCTTATTAAGGCTTTTACTGCTGAGCAGAAGAAAGAAACTGTACCGAGTTTCGAAATCGGTGACACGATTCGTGTTCACAACAAAATCAAGGAAGGCGCACGCGAGAGAATTCAGATGTTCGACGGCACCGTGATCGCAAAGCACGGCGGCGGCATCTCGGAGACCTTCACCGTAAGAAAGATTTCCTACGGCTGTGGCGTTGAAAAGACCTTCCCGCTTCATTCTCCGAACGTTGTTGCAGTTGACGTTATCCGTCAGGGTAAGGTTAGACGTGCAAAGCTGTACTACCTCCGCGACCGCGTTGGTAAGGCTTCCAAGGTTAAGGAAAAGATCTGATTTTTATAAGTCGGTAATCAAAAACCGCGAAAGACATTTCGTCTTTCGCGGTTTTTGTTTCGCTTCGTTTCGAAGCGGTGATCATACCGCTACGTCACCGTCTGAGCAGTGTACGACGGTGAAGGGGGCATATTGATTCCAAAAAAAATCCTTGTGGAGACCGTTCCAATCTGTGATGGTCCCCTTAAAAGTAAAGCTTGTGAGACTAGTACAGTTGTAGAACATGGCTTCTCCGGTTCTCGTGATCCCTGCGGGGACCGTGATGCTTGTGAGGCTTGTACAGCCATAGAAAACAGCGTGGCCAAGTGTCGTGGCACTGTCCGGAAGAGATATGCTTTCAAGTTTTGTGCAACTATGGAATGCTTTATTTTGAATTTCTGAAACTCCTTCCGGAATCGAAATGCTCGTAAGTTCCGTGCATCCGCTGAATGCGCCTTCCCCAATGGTAACAACACCCGTCGGGATTAAAATTGTCGTTAGATTTTTAGATGAACAGAATGCATAATCACCAATCATCGTAACATCGTCAGGAATTGTGAAGGAGGTGTTGGATTTCCCAGGAGCGTAGTGGAGTAGCTTTTTGCCATTCTTATAGTAAAGGTTTCCATCCACTGATTTATAAGTAGAGTTGTCAGGATGAACCGTAAAGCTCTGTAAGCTGACGCAACCGGCAAATGCACCTTCATGAATGTACGTGACACTTTCAGGGATCGTGATGCTTGTGAGGCTTTCACAGCTATTGAATGAAGCTTCGCCGATTTCTGTAACACTATTCGGAATTACTACGCTTTTTAAGGAGTCACAATATTGAAACGCACCTTTTTCGATTCTCCTTACCGGTAGCCCATTATAAGTGCTTGGAATGACAAGGACGGTGTCGGTGCAGGTTCCAATCCCTGCGACAGAATAGAATTCGTCGTTCCTTAACAGAAATTTGAGTCCCTCGCTTGCAGGAACCTCGGGCTCCTCGGGAGGGGGGTCGGACTCCGTAGAAGAGGAGTTTTCAGTTGTAACGCTGGGGGCAGGTGTCTCACTGCCGCCCGGAGAGCCGCTCCCGACTGCCGTATTAAGAAGTGGTCTCAGGTCATTTTCGAAGGTTATAGCGTAGGTGAACTTCTTTAAGATCACCCCGTCTCTGCCGAGGATCAGGGTGTATGGCCAGGTGTTGCCGCCGCCGAGCTCTGTGTAGTAAGACTCGTCGCCCGAATCGATTGCGAACAGGAACGAGGAATTATTTTTCAGTCCGCTCTCGATGAGTAGGGTGTCGACATAGTCTGCGTCATAGCTGTAAACGCTATGGATCGTAAGAATGATAACGTCATTTCCGTAAGCTTCGGGTATGGAAGGAAATTCGTTTACCAGCTCATTTCTGCACGGAGGACACCACGCCCCCCAAAAGTTCAGAACGATTACCTTTCCGCGTAGCTCTTCGATATTGACGGCTCCCCCGCCGATGAGCTGAAGATCGCGGCTGTAGCAAAGATCACCAACTCCGTTTCCGCGTGCGGGCGAGGGCTCGGGGACTACGTTATCACCTGTGGTGACATCGGCTTCAGTGGTGACATCACCGTTTGTCGAGATGTCATCCTCGGTCGTTACGTCGCCGCTCGTTGTGAGGTCATCCTCGGTCGTTACGTCACTGCCCGTTGTGGCATCCGGCTCGGATGTTGCTTCGCCGCTTGTTGTGACGTCGTCCTCGGGTGTTACATCAATGTCATCCCCCTTCGGTGTATCAAGCCCCGAATTGCTTCCACCGGGGCCGAAGGACGTTTGACCGCTGCTAATGCTACCCGAGCCGCACGACGCGATGCCGAGGAGCATCAAAGCTGAAAGAAGGATCACTAAAATTCGTTTTAGCATTGCTTGAAATCCTCCATGATCTGAATACGTCTGTATCACACCTTTGCGGTTTCCGTTACCGCCGCGTGGGCTCGTTCGATCGCACGAATGAGGTTCGCACGGTGGAGATACTCTCGCGCAGAGTCGAGCCTGATCCACGCGTATGCCGCAATCTCGTTCGGGCGTACCGTTATGGGACCGTCGTATTCGGACAGAAAATAGACCACGGATTTTTCTCCCGTTGCAGAAATACGGTAGTGGATCTCCTCGCGGAAGCCGGGGATAAGCTCGGGGGAGAAGCCTGCCTCCTCAAGGATCTCGCGGCGCGCAGTCTCGCGTTCGCTTTCGCCGCGCTCCATATGCCCCTTCGGGAAGCCCCATTTGTCCGAATGCTGCTCGTTCAGAACGAGAAATTCAAGCCCCTCGTCACCGCGCCTGTACACGATCGCACCGCAGGACTTGTGGTAAAGCGGCTCGATGCGGTGCTTTCCTGCATCCTCCTCCGTGAAGACGCGCTCGGCGATCTCCGCTTGGTTCAGCTTCTGTGAGGAGGGAGCGAGGACCATCGCCTCGGGATGGCGGGAAAACGCCGTATCACCGCCTGCGTCATAAATGAGTCCGATCACCCGACCCGTAAAGGAAGGCCCCGGATTTTTATGGATGCCGACGACATAGATCCGCATACGGAAGGATCCCTTGCGGAAAAATCCCGAATATGCGGCGGGGCAGCGGTTCTTGCCCGGTGATTTTTCGACGAAAACCGTCAGCACCCTACCGAGATAGGAGGCTGTGGATTCGCGTTCGATGTCGTGTGCCATGTCAGTGCCTTTCTGTGTGAGTCATTGAGGGGAGATCATCACTTTTTGGGGAGAAATGAAAATCGGTTTTTGGTGGCATCAAAGCGAAAAGAGCTTGATGCATTTGATCGCACCGCTGGGATCTTCCTCGGACGGGATGACCTCACCGAGCCCGAAGAAGCATCCGTCCGCAGAGCAAAGCCGAATGCGTTCTCCGACCGAAAAATGCGTGCGCAGCTTCTTCTGTGCGACCGAGCAACCGTTGCGGATGAGGCGCTCGAAAAACGCGGGGAGGGGAAGCCTCGGAATCGTGTAAAAGAGCGATTCGGTTGGGAGTAGCCGCGCGTAAAGCGCGGCGGTGCTTTCTTCCCGAAGCGTCGAAACCGAAACGGCATCCTCGATGCGGTATCCGCCCGCCTCAAGTCTTGTGAGCGACGCCATTACGCCGCCAACACCGAGTGAAGCGCCAATGTCCGCGCAAAGGGTTCGGATGTACGTGCCCGACGAGCAGGTCACGGTCAGGGTGTAGTCGGACGGAGTGTCCGCGATCTCCTTGCATTCGAGCGAAAAGATCTCGATCTCACGCGCTTGTCGCTCGACCGTTTTGCCCGCACGGGCAAGATCACAGAGCTTCTGCCCATTGACCTTTAAGGCGCTGTACATCGGCGGGATCTGTGAGATCCTTCCGACGAATTTTTCGCGGCAGACCGCCTTCACCGTTTCTGCATCGGGGAGCTTGTCCGACGTCGTGAGTACCGTGCCCGTCGTGTCCTCGGTGTCGGTCGTGAGCCCGAGACGGAGGGTCGCTCGATAGGTCTTGCGGTCGGAAACGAGATACTCCGATGCCTTTGCGGCGCGGCCGACGAGAACGACCAAAACGCCCTCTGCCATCGGGTCGAGCGTTCCCGTGTGTCCGACCTTCCTTGTGTGATAGATATGTCGGATGTCTCCGACGATATCGTGCGAGGTTGCCTTTGCGTGCTTGTTGACGATCAGAACGCCGTCGGGCTCGGGGAGTGCTGTTTTCTTGCTTTCGTTCTGTTCCATCATTTTTCGGGGAAGCGGACGTCAGCCGCGTGGATGTTTTTGCCCTTTGATGCGAAATTCTCTTCGTATTCGGTCATAATGTTGGTCGCCGCGCGCTCACTGTTGTGGAGATCATCGGTCATCCATTCGACCCGAAGCCCTGCGATCTCAAACTCTTCAAGCGAGGACGCAAAAAGCAGATCGTTGTCGGTCTTAAAGCGGAGGATTCCGTCTTTCTTCAGAAGTCCTCGATAGATCTCAAGGAAACGGCGGTAAGTAAGCCGACGCTTCGCGTATCCCTTCTTCGGCCACGGATCGCTGAAATTCAGATAGATGCAGTCGATCGAATGCGGCGGGAGCCACGCGGGGAGATTTTCGGCGTTTCCGATGAGGAAGCGCAGGTTCTTTAGTGCCTCGGGATCGCCGTTTTCTCCGTACCGCTCCTGCATCGTGCGTTCAAGCGCAATGCACGCAACGTCGGGGACACGCTCCATCGCGATCAGGTTCACGTCGGGGTTCGCCTTCGCGGTCTTGATCGCAAATCCGCCCTTGCCGCACCCGATCTCGAGTGCGACGGGAAGATCGTTTCCGAAAACGTCGGAGGGAACGATCGCGGGCGTTCCCGTATCGATGCTTTTTCCGAATTCGTTCGTTTCGGGCGAGGGGATCAAAAATTCCGAGCAGGCGAGGATGCGCTCCTCACCGTGCTTCTTATGACGCATTCTCATAGAAAGAGTCCTTTTCGTAAATTAAACGTTAAAGCGGAAGAGGACGATATCGCCGTCCTGCACGACGTATTCCTTGCCCTCGCTACGGACAAGTCCCGCCTCCTTTGCGGCGGTCATAGAGCCGACACGAATGAGGTCGTCGTATGCCACGATCTCGGCACGAATGAAGCCGCGCTCGAAATCTGAATGAATCTTGCCTGCCGCCTGCGGTGCCTTCGTGCCGCGCGTGATCGTCCAGGCGCGTACCTCCTTCGGGCCTGCGGTCAGATAGCTGATCAGTCCGAGCAGGGAATAGCTTGCGCGAATGAGGCGGTCAAGACCGCTCTCCTCGATGCCGAGGTCAGCGAGGAATGCCTCCTGATCCTCCGCGTCAAGCTCTGCGATCTCGGCTTCGACCTGTGCGCAGATCGCGATGACCTCCGCACCCTCCTTCTTTGCTTCTTCCTTCAGGGCGCAGTACATCGCGTTTCCGAGCGGTTCCTTTGCCGCCTCGTTGTCGGCTACGTTCGCGACGTAAATGATCGGCTTCATCGTGAGAAGCTGGACCTCGGACATGATCTCTCTTTCGTCGTCCGAAAGCTCGATCGTGCGTGCGCACTGACCGTCTTCAAGAACCTTCAGCACGCGATTGTAAAGGTCAAGCACGGAGGCGAGGGACTTGTCGCCCTTCATATCCTTCGTGACCTTCGCAATGCGGCGCTCCATCATCTCCATATCGAAGAAGATCAGCTCCATATTGATCGTTTCAAGGTCGCGCATCGCGTCGATCTTGCCGTCAACGTGAATGATGTTCTCGTTTTCGAAGCAACGAATGACGTGAACGATCGCATCGACCTCACGGATGTGTGAGAGGAACTTGTTTCCGAGTCCCTCACCCTTCGATGCACCGCGCACGAGGCCTGCGATATCAACGAATTCGATGACAGCAGGGGTATATTTTTCGGGAGAGTACATCTCGGCGAGCTTGTCGAGACGCTTATCGGGCACTGCAACCACGCCGACGTTCGGCTCGATGGTGCAGAAGGGATAGTTAGCAGATTCCGCGCCTGCGCTAGTCAGGGCATTAAACAGGGTGGACTTTCCGACGTTCGGAAGCCCCACAATTCCGAGCTTCATAGAGTGAATATTCCTTTCGTATCCTCCCATAGAACGGGAGAGTCAATAGATTAAATTACATTATATCATAAATAAACGGATTTTTCAAGTGCTCTCTTTGAAATATTCGTGAGTATTTCCAAAAAATATGCAAAAAAAGGGGCGGAAGGACCGTGGGATTGCACCAAGGGAAGTTATCATAGACGATATTAACAGAATAACGATATCGCATTTCCAAACGACCACAAGTAGCTCTCATCCACGCCATATGAACATTGGATGTTAAAACACCAAAATTATATATGTTACCATTGTAGCATGACTTGCGCTTGCTGTCAAGTAAATCACAGCAGGGAAGCATCGGGTTTTTGAAAATTCCTTGACATTTCCTCCGCGTCGTGATAAAATAAATAAAACAGAGAAAACGAATAAGCAGGAGGCAACAGAAATGACCGATCACGATAAGAAAAGCGACGAGGTCGCAACGATATACGATTATCTCACGGATGACGAGCCCGATCCGTACGCAGGAGTGACCGATTGGACGCAGATCCGCGTTTCGATTCCGCTTACCGCGCTGAACGAGGTCACCGCGATTATGAGTATGGTCTGTAACAACCTGCAGATCGAGGATTACAGCGACATTGATCTTAAGACCTGCTACGGGGATCTCATCGACGAAAGCATTCTGAACGCCGACAAGACACGCGGTGCGGTCTCGATCTATTTGCCCGCCGAGCGCGGCATTTCGGACAGCCTATCCTTTTTGCAGGAGCGATTTAAGGAAGCGGGGATCGAATGTGAGATCGAGATCAATGGTGTCAGGGAAGAGGACTGGGCGAATTCGTGGAAGCAGTACTACAAAACGCTGAAGATCGGCAAGCGCATCGTCATCGTTCCCGCATGGGAGAGCTACGAGCCCTGTGACGGTGAGATCACCGTTCGAATGGATCCCGGAATGGCGTTCGGTACGGGTACGCACGAAACGACGCGCCTTGTGATCGAGCTGCTCGAGGACTACACCGTCCCCGGTTGCCGTATGCTTGACGTCGGAACGGGAAGCGGGATCCTTGCGATCTGTGCGTCGAAGCTCGGAGCAAAGTCCTGCAACGCCTACGACATCGACCCGATGGCGGTTCGCGTGGCGAACGAGAACATCCGTGACAGCGGACAAACGAATATTGTTTGTGAGGTGTCGGATCTTCTTCGGCAGGTCGATCTCTCCTGCGGTCCGTACGATCTCGTTTGCGCGAATATCGTTGCGGATATCATCATCCGCATGACGCCCGACGTCGGTGCGTATCTGAAGGATGACGGTGTCCTGCTCGCATCGGGTATCATTTCCGAGCGCGCAGACGACGTGATCCGCACCTTCGAGCAGTACGGCTTCAAGATCGTCGAAAAGCGCGAGGAGAACGGTTGGTGCGCGCTTGCGGTTCGCAAAAAATAAGAATTACGTATTATAGGAGGAGCTATGCCGCGTTTTTTTGTTCGCCGTGATGCTGTCACGGACGGTACCGTTCATATTACGGGTGAGGATGCACGTCATATATCCCGTTCGCTCCGAATGGCGGTCGGAGAGCCACTCACCGTGTGCGATATGCAAAAAAACGAATACGAGTGTGTGCTTGAACGCATCACCGACAGCGACGTGTACGCGCGGATCCTCTCCGAGCGGCAGTCGGACGCAGAGCCGGGATACGTTGCGCGTCTCTTTCAGGCACTTCCGAAGGGGGACAAGCTTGACTCGGTGATCCAGAAGTCGGTCGAATGCGGTGTCTTTGAGATCGTTCCGTTTGAGAGCGAGAGATGTGTCGTGCGGATGAAGCCTGACGCTGAAGGGAAAAAGACCGAGCGCCGCGTGAGGATTGCCGCAGAGGCGGCAAAGCAGTCGGGACGTGCGGTCCTTCCTACGGTACACGAGACGGTCAGCTTTTCGGAAATGCTCGACCTTGCAGCCGAAAGTGATGTTTGTATCTTTTGCTACGAGGGAGACGGTACGATCCCGCTCGGACAGGCATTCGACGCAAATACCCTGAAAAAGCGCATTTCAAACGGAGAAGCTCCCACTGTGTCGATCGTGATCGGCAGTGAGGGTGGCTTTTCGCTCGACGAGGTGCGCCGCGCGAGAGAAAAGGGAATGACGATCTCCGGGCTCGGGAAGCGGATCCTCCGCACCGAAACGGCTGCGGCATTCGTGCTGGGCTGTCTTGTATACGCGCTTGAGCTTGACGGAAGCTGACTACGATACTCTATAGGTGAAATTGTGAAATTTTTGTGATTTTTGTGACGCAGTTTGAGAATGCATTTTTCAATTCTTGCACGAATTCGACAACTGCGGATGAGATTTTTGCAAAAAATTCACAATTTTTATGAAAATCCTATTGAAAAACCACAAATTTTGTGATATAATATAGGACACTATCAACATAGTAAACTTTACCATACGTTTGTGAAGCGTATGAAGATTTCTGTTGATGCTTAAACGTAAATCGGATGCGGTACGCCGCATTCCTTCAGTAAAGGGGTATTCAATGTCGAACAGATTATTTCAAGGTGTCATTCATCAGATGAAGGATGCCATCGATCGCGTGATCGGTGTAATGGACGAGACGGGAGCGGTCATCGCTTGCTCTGAGCTTGGCAGGATCGGAGAGCAGAGACCGGGCATCCGCGAGGAGCTTGCATACAGCTCTGAGGTCCTTGTTTCGGGTGGCTATACATATCGCACGCTCGGAACGGGCAATAAGGCGGAGTACGTCGTTTTCGTGGACGGCGAGGATAAGGTCGCGGAGAAGATGTCAAAGCTTCTTGTCATCTCGCTCAGCAATATCAAAAATCTGTACGACGAAAAATATGATAAGGGCTCGTTTATCAAGAATATCATTCTCGATAACATTCTTCCGAGCGATATCTATATCAAATCGAAGGAGCTTCATTTCAACACCGAGGAGGTCCGCATCGTTTTCCTTGTGAAGTTCTTCGGCAAGACCGATATGATGCCCTTCGAGATGCTGCAGAATATGTTCCCCGATAAGTCGAAGGATTACGTCATCAGTGTAGGAGAGCACGATATCGTTCTCGTCAAGGATAT
The DNA here is from genome assembly GCA_045589215.1 of Eubacteriales bacterium. Lineage (GTDB taxonomy): Bacteria > Bacillota > Clostridia > Oscillospirales > CAG-272 > JAZNOQ01. The sequence continues at coordinate 15,467 of JAZNOQ010000075.1, read as the reverse complement.
CCGTCCCGGTACCGATGTGCGTGAGATCGAACGGATCGCAACCAATATTGCGGATACGCTTTCGACCGAGTTCTATACCAAGGTCGCGATCGGTATCTCGACCGCCGTTGACAACATCAAGGATCTCGCCCGTGCTTACAAGGAAGCGCAGGTCGCACTTGAGGTCGGCAAGGTCTTTGAGACCGAGAAGAATATCATCAGCTACGAAAATCTCGGCATCGGCAGACTGATCTATCAGCTTCCGACCACCCTTTGCGAGATGTTCCTGCAGGAGGTCTTCAAGAAGGGAAGCCTCGAGTCGCTTGACAGAGAGACGCTCCAGACCATTCAGTGCTTCTTCGAGAACAATCTGAACGTTTCCGAGACCTCGAGAAAGCTGTTCGTACACCGTAACACGCTCGTTTACCGTCTCGAGAAGATCCGTAAGCTGACGGGACTTGACTTACGTGAGTTTGAGCATGCGATCACCTTCAAGGTCGCCCTGATGGTCAAGAAGTATCTGAACTCGAAGCCGATCAAATTCTGATCGGACTGAATTTGCCCGAAAATGTCGGGAAATGATCACCCCGCTGTCACCGTTTTCTCATAGAAGATGCTTGACAAAGCGGCACTTGTGTGGTATAATGACAGACTGAAAAGTACAGAGAGCGGAATGCATGATTTCACGCGGTAGAGCACTGCGGGAATGTTGTGCGTTTCGCTCCTCGTTTGTAGTATTGCGGTCGGCAAATGCCCGCCGCAGATCAAGAAAGAAAGTGAGGAACGTAAAGCGTGGAAGAAAACGAAAAGAAGACTTCTGCAGAAAACGACCTCGAGGCCTCCGACACTCCTTCAAAAGAACCTATCCCAAATACGAAAGACGAGGAGAGCGGCACGAGCGGCTCTGAGGAGATCTCCGAAGAGTACTCCTTCCGAATTGTTTCGGAGAGCAGCTTCAATTCGACACAGACGGATCCCGAAAAGCATCCCGAGAAAAAGCGTAAGAGTGTTCCGCTTCTTGCCTTCGTAGCATCGCTTCTTGCGGTCGTTCTCGTGTGCAGTATGTTCGCGGTCGCGATCGCTTCGGCTACCCACCGCCTCGGCTACCTTAAGGGTGTCGAGCAAATGGGCGGTCTTGGTATCGGGGATGACACCCCTGTCGGGCTTGAGGACTTTTCCGAGCTTGAATTTCTCGATCGCTTTTTTAAGGCGAATTCGTATAACGACCTGAGCGAGGCAGATTTCCTATCGGCGGTTCTGAAGGCGTACGTCGCGGCATCGGGAGATCTGTATGCCGAATATTATACCGCTGAGGAGTATGAGGCATTGATGTCTGACCGAAGCGGCGAAAGCGTCGGCATCGGCGTGAGCGTGATCTATTCGACGGTCAAGGTCGACGGTAGTGAATACACCGCGATGGAAATTGTAACGGCATTCCCGAACTCTCCTGCGAGCGAGGCGGGCGTATTGCCCGGGGATCTCGTCTTTTACCTCGGCGTTGGGGACCAAAAAGAGCTTGTGCAGAGCATCGGATACACCGAGGCACTGAACCGTATGCGCGGTGAAAAGGGCTCGGTTGCCGAGTTTACCGTCCTTCGCCCGAAGTCCGACGGAACGTATGAGCCGCTTGAATTCCGCATCACACGCGACGAATACACGATGCAATCGGTCGAATATAAGGTTTCGGAGACCGATCCGACGGTCGGAATTGTTCGGATCCTTCAGTTCGATCTCACCACCCCGAAGCAATTCGAGAAAGCGATGGATGCGCTCATAGAAAAGGGCATCAAGCGCTTTGTCTTTGACGTTCGGAACAATCCCGGCGGCGACCTCAAGTCGATCTGTGCGGTGCTGTCCTTCTTCCTTGAAAAGGGCGATCTCATCATCAGCACGGTCGACCGAAACGGGAGCAAGGAGGAGACCTTTGTAAAGGCTGTCACGTATAGCGGGGACTATGCGGGCTGCAGTATCAAAAATTCAGATATCGGAAAATACCGTGACTACGATATGGCAGTCCTGACGAACCAAAATACGGCGTCTGCCGCCGAGCTCTTTACCGCGGCACTTCGCGACTACGAGCTTACGACGACTGTGGGTGTAACGACCTACGGAAAGGGAAGTATGCAAACGATGTATTCGCTTGCTTACTTTGGATATGAAGGCGCGATCAAGCTGACCACCCGTCATTATTTCCCGCCCTGCGGTGAGGGGTATGACGGCATCGGTATCAAGCCCGACGTCTACGTTGAGCTTTCCGAGGAAGCAGCTGCGACCAACATCTATAAGCTTGCGGAAGCCGATGACGATCAGCTCCGGAAGGCACTTTCCGAGCTTCGCGGCTCGAATTGATCCTCTGAAAATAAAGATAAAATATAAGCTTCAAAAACGAAGCCTGAAATAAGGAGATTTTTAAGATGGCAGAAAAAATGATGTACACCCAGGAAGGCTATGATGAGCTCGTCAAGGAGTACAAATTCCTTACCACCGAAAAGAGAGAGCAGGTCAGACACGCGATCGACGAGGCGCGCTCCTTCGGTGACCTTTCGGAGAACTCGGAGTATGACGAGGCACGCAATGAGCAGGCAAAGACCGAGGCTCGCATTGCAGAGCTGAAGGAAATGATGGAGAACGCTGTCATTGTCGACGAGGCGAAGCTTGACGCATCGGTGGTCAGCCTTGGTTCGTACGTAAAGGCGTATGACAAGGAGTTCGACGAGGAGGTCGTTTACACCATCGTCGGCTCGAACGAGGCAAATCCGATGGAGGGTAAGATCTCCGATCTTTCTCCGATCGGAAGAGCACTGATCGGAAAGAAGGCAGGCGACGTCGTCAGCATCATGGCGCCCGGCGGTGCGGTCGAGCTGAAGGTGCTTGAGGTTTCCCGCGCACAGAAATAAGACAAAAAAGGGACGGCTCGCAGCTTTAAGAGGCGTCCCTTTTACGTAGAAAGAGGAAAATATGTCTGATTTTGAAAACAGGGAGAGCCCGAAGACCTCGGAGGCGGGTGAAAAGTACGGTGACCGCAGGATGCGGATGGAAAGTCCCTTCCTTGAAAGGATAAGCACCTTTTGGTTTCACCATAAGGGAAAGGTGATCGTGGCGGTCATTCTTCTTTTTGCTGTCTTCCTGACCGTATTTCAGTTTGTCGGGCGTCGTGATAACGACGTTATGGTCGCGTATTCGGGCTCTGTGTATCTGTCGGGTGCAGAGGTGACCGAGCTCCAAAATCTCTTCTCGGTGCTTCTTGAAAACAGAACGGGGGAGGATGGTGCTCTCGTAGGACTTACCCAATATCTCGTTTATTCGAAGGAGCAGATCGAGTCGATCCGCTCTGAAACGAACGCAGAGAGCGAACATAATTTTGTGAATTCCGAGCTGAACTCGGAGAACTACGATGCGCTGTACGAGTATATCATGACGGGAGATACCGCCGTTCTGATGCTCGAGCCGTGGCTTTACGAGGAGCTTCTTCGAAACGAACGTCTCGCACCGATGAGCGATATCTTTGAGACCGTTCCGCCGTCGGTCGACGAAAAGGGCTACGGCATCGTGCTCGGAGAGACCGAGCTGTACGGATATTACGGTGTTTTACAAAAGCTTCCCGAAGAAACCGTCTTGTGTTTCCTGAAACCCTACGTATTCGGAAATACGAGCGATGATAAAGCGTACGAAAGCATGAAAGAGGTCTTTCGTATGATTGCAGAATTCGACGCGACGAAAGAAGAGACGTAAAAAACAATGGGGCTGATTCACGAAATAAGTGAATCAGCCCCGAGCTTTTTTTGACGGCTGAACGCCGTTATTTCTGTCCGCCACGCTGTCCCGTGATCATACTGTGCTTGATGTTCCAAAGCTTTTCGGAGAGGTCAACGTAGTAGTTGTGCGGGTTTTCAAAGCGAAGCACTGAGCTCCACATCGAGTTCAGCTCTCTTTCGCAATGTGCGCGGATCTCCTCAAGGTCGGGAAGCTCGTAGATCTGAACGCCGTCCTTGAAGATCGGAACGAGAAGCTCGCGGATCGTAATATCGGTGTAGGTCTGGCGCTTCCACGTGAAGTCGGGGTCGAACAGTTCGATCGGCTTTGAATAATCAACGACCTCGTCGTAAACGCAAATGAGGTCTGCCTCCGCCTTCGCGGTCTCATTATCATAGATGCGGTAGACCTTCTTGAAGTGCGGTGTCGTGATCTTCTGTACGTTTTCGGAGAGCTTGATGCGCGGTTCGATCTCGCCGTTTTCGTTCTCGACCGCACAGACCTTGTAGACACATCCGAATACGGGATCAGATTTTGCCGTGATGAGACGCTCGCCGACACCGAAGGCATCGATCTTTGCACCCTGCATCATAAGGTCGCGGATGATATATTCGTCGAGCGAGTTCGACGCAATGATCTTACATTCGGTCCATCCCGCATTATCAAGCATCTCGCGCGCCTTTTGGGAGAGATACGTGATGTCTCCCGAGTCGAGACGGATGCCGCATTTCTTGATGCCGAGCGGCTTCAGAACGTCGTTGAATGCTCGGATCGCGTTCGGAACGCCGCTTTTCAGAACGTTGTAGGTGTCAACGAGAAGGGTAGCGGAGTGCGGATTGATCTCGCAGTAGGTGCGGAACGCCTTGTATTCATCTCCGAACATCTGTATCCACGCGTGTGCCATCGTGCCCGAGGCGGGAACGCCGAAGACCTCGTCTGCGATCGTGCAGGCAGTTCCGCTACAGCCGCCGATGTATGCGGCACGCGCACCGAGGATCGCGGCATCAGCCCCCTGCGCGCGGCGGGAGCCGAATTCGCTGATGGCTCTTCCGTTCGCGGCGCGAACGATGCGGGACGCCTTCGTCGCGATCAGGGATTGATGGTTCAGCATCAGGAGGAGATAGGTCTCAATAAACTGTGCTTCGATCGCCTTGCCGCGGACCGTGATGAGTGGTTCCCCCGGGAATACGACCGTTCCCTCGGGAACCGCCCACATATCTCCCGTAAAGCGGAAGGTGCGGAGGTATTCGAGAAATTCTTCACAGAAGCAATTCTTTTTGCGAAGATAGTCGATGTCCTCCTCTTCAAAGTGAAGATCGTTGATATATTCTACGACCTGCTGAAGTCCTGCGACGATCGCGTAACCGCCCTTGTCGGGGTTGCTGCGGTAAAATACGTCGAAATAGACGATCTGATCCTTCATGCCCGAGCGAAAATAGCCGTTGCCCATCGTAAGCTCGTAAAAGTCGAACAGCATCGTAAGATTGCGGGAAATATCCTTCATTTTGTCATTCCTTTCCGTTGGGTTCGTGTCTGTAAAACGATATATTGATATTATTATAATTCCTACGACCTGCTATTTTATGAAAAACCTATGTAGATAATGTAAATAATTTTTGACCTCCAAGAATCGAAACGTGTTTTGAAGGTCTAAAGTGCGCAGGCTCTTTTCTGTGATCGTGAAAAAAGGTGAAGATCGACGGCGCCGTCTATTCTTGACAAAGTGAGCCTTCCGTGCTATAATGAATAGAAAAGAACTGTTCAAATGAAACGAAGGGAAAAGCATATGACAAATCATGATATCATCATCCCGTCTCACGAAGATATGGCACGTGTGAAGGGACTCGGGTTTTTGCGTGATAAAACGACGCCGAACTGCTTCAACTGTCGCGTCATCACCCGAAACGGCAAGATCACGGCGGACGAGGCGACCGTGATCGCAGAGGCGGCGAAGCGCTACGGAAATGGAGAAGTCGCGATGACGACCCGACAAACGATCGAGATCCAATGTGTTCCGTACGAGAATGTCGATCCTCTCGTCGCATTTCTCCGAGCGGCAGGGCTCGAAACGGGTGGAACGGGTGCCAAGGTGCGCCCGATCGTTTCCTGCAAGGGAACGACCTGTGTGTTTGGTCTGATCGATACATACGAGCTGTCTCTTGCGATCCACGAGCGGTTTTACAGAGGATATCACGGCGTGAAGCTTCCGCATAAGTTCAAGATCGCCGTAGGCGGTTGTCCGAACAAGTGCGTAAAGCCCGACCTGAATGATCTCGGTGTGATCGGTCAGCGCGTTCCTAAGGTTGACCGCGATAAGTGCCGCGGATGCAAGGTCTGTCAGGTCGAAAAGGTCTGCCCGATGGAAGCGGCAACACTCCATGACGGTAAGCTCTCGATCGATCGCTGCGAATGCATCAACTGCGGACGGTGCATCCCGAAGTGTCCCTTCGGTGCTGTGACGGAGGAGCTTACGGGCTACCGCGTATACATCGGCGGCAGATGGGGCAAAAAGTCGGCAAGCGGTATTCCGCTGTCGAAGATCTTTGAGACACAGGACGAGGTGCTTGACGTTGTCGAGAAGACGATCCTGTTCTTCCGTGAAAACGGCAGGGCAGGCGAACGCTTTGCCGATACCATTGCGCGCATTGGCTTTGACGTGGCAGAGAAGGAGATCCTTTCGGACGCGATCCTCTCTCGCAAGGATGCGATCCTCTCGAAGGAATAAGGTGATGAATATGAAGAAAACGAATGAAGGTGTAAACCGTATTGCATCCTTTGACGCGGACCACGATAAGATCGTACCGGGCTTCTATCTCTCCCGTGTGGACGGATACGTTTCCACCTACGATCTGCGTACCCGTACGCCGAATATGGGCGACTATATGGACAACCTTACAATGCATTCGGTCGAGCATTTGTTTGCGACCTACGTGCGAAACGGCGAATACGGCGACCGTGTTGTCTATTTCGGCCCGATGGGCTGTCAGACCGGCTTTTACCTTTTGATGCGCGGCACCGATCACGCACTCGCGCGGCGTGTGACGATGGACGTGCTTCAAAAGATCATCACACACAGCGGCGAGATGTTCGGAAGCACCGCGAAGGAGTGCGGAAACTACCGAAATCTTTCGGTCAGTGCGGCAATTCTCGAGGCGAAGCGGTATCTCGCGGTGCTCGAAAACGGAAGCCCGAACGATTTTTCATATCCCGTATAAACGGACGGAGGAGTTATGCGTTATACTTATCAGAAAATCGGCATTATTGCCGCGATGCAGATCGAAGCGGAGGCGCTGAAAGCAAAGATCACGGACAGACGGGAAGAGACCGTTTCGGGGATCACCTTTACCGAGGGCGTTCTTTGCGGAATGCCCGTTGTGATCGCCGTATGCGGCGAAGGAAAGGTCAATGCGGCGGTCTGCGCGCAGACGATGATCCTTCTTTACAAGGTGGATCTTCTTCTGAATACGGGCGTTGCGGGGAACCTTTCGGATACCCTAAACGTCGGAGACGTAGCGATCGCATCCGACACCGTCGAGCACGACTACGATATCTCTCCCCTCGGCTATGCCCCCGGGATGGTGCTCGGCATCGATCAGATCCACGTTCCGTGTGATGGGGAGGCAGTCGCGCTGATCTCCGAGATCCTCACACAGCTCGGAGTAAATCACCTCGTCGGAACGGTCGCATCGGGCGATCAGTTCATCAGCGGCAGGGAACAGAAAACGCGCATCCGCGGATTGTTCGGCGCGATCGCGTGCGAGATGGAGGGAGCGGCGATCGGACACGTGGCGGCACTGAACGGAGTCGGTTTTCTTGTCATTCGTGCGATCTCCGACAATGCGGATGGAAGTGCCCCCGAAAACTTCGGTACGTTTGCGTCGGCCGCTGCCGAGACCTCTGTGAAGGTGACAGAGGCGTTTCTCTCGCGCGTGAGCAAATGATGAAATAAAATGCTACGGTGTCTCTGTTTACAGATCGACCGTAGCGTTTTTATTATTTCAATTTTCAGAGAAAGCTGTCCGCGAAAGCCGTTGCAAGTGCATCACAGCGCTCGTTGTACGGATGCCCCTCGTGTCCCTTGACCCATACGAAGGTGACTGTATGGCGCGTAAGCTCAACGTCAAGTGCCTGCCAGAGATCAATGTTCAGAACAGGCTTTCCGTCTGCCTTTTTCCATTGCTTTTTCTTCCACGAAACGAGCCACTTTTTCTCGATCGCATCGACGAGATACTTCGAGTCCGAGGTGAGCGTGACCTCACAAGGGTATTTGATCGCGCGAAGCCCTTCGATCGCCGCGGTCAGCTCCATGCGGTTGTTCGTCGTGCTTTTTTCGCCACCCGAAAGCTCCTTTTCGTGCCCCTCAAATACGAGGATCGCGCCCCAACCGCCGCGACCGGGATTGCCGCGACAAGCGCCGTCGGTGTAAAGATCAATGTGCTTCATAAGTCTATCCTTTCGGGTGCTCGAGAGAGCGAATGCGTTACGGATATATTGTAGCATATTTCGGGGGTAAAATCAAGCATTCCGCGCGAGTTTCTTTTCCGAAAAACAAAATTTACCGCACCTATTGCAATTTCTGAAAAAATCCGCTATAATGAAATCGAAGAAATGGTTGGAGGTGTGGAAATGAAACAAAGCGAATTTTCTGACAGCACTTTGCGAGAAACAAGGATCGAAAGCGAAGACTTGTATGACGGAGTCGTTGTGCATCTATTTAAGGATACGGTCAGACTGCCCGACGGAAAGACGGGAGCGCGGGAATATGTCCGCCATATCGGTGCGGCGGCGATCCTGCCGATCACAAAGGACGGAGATGCACTCCTTGTGCGTCAGTTCCGTTATCCCTTCGATCAGGTGCTTCTCGAGATCCCCGCAGGTAAGCGCAATACTTTTACGGAGGATCCTCTTCTTACGGCAAAGCGTGAATTGGAAGAAGAAACCGGATACCGATGCGAAAATCTGACTTTTTTGGGGGAATACTATTCTTCGCCCGCGATCCTCGACGAGCGGATATGGGTATATCTCGCGACCGAGCTTGAAGAGGGAACACAGCACCCCGACGATGACGAATTTCTTGAGCTTGTCCGCATTCCCATAGAAAGGCTTGTCGCGATGGTTGAAAAGAATGAGATCCCCGACGGTAAGACTCAGATGGCAGTCTTGAAGGCGGCTCGCATTTTGAAGATCTGACGAAAGCGATACATATTTTTGTGGAAGGAACGAAAACAATGGAGAAGATGAGTACAACGAAGCTGAATTACAAGCGGACGCTCCTCGTGGGCTTCGCATTCTTTCTGATCATCGCCTTCTGGCAGGCGTATGACAACATCATTCCGAAGATCCTGACCGATAAGTTCGGACTCTCGCAGACCTGGTCGGGAGCGATCATGGCACTCGATAATCTGCTTGCCCTTTTGCTACTGCCGTTCTTCGGCTCGCTTTCGGATAAAAGCAAATCGAAACGGGGAAAGAGAACACCGTTCATCCTCGTTGGTACGGTGCTTGCGGTAGCGCTCTTCCTCGGACTTTCCTTTGTCGATCAGATGCAGCTTTCGAAGCTTCAGGAGGTGTCGGCGGTCGATGACTCGTCGGCGCTTGAAGCGATCTACGACCGCGAGGCGGATTCAAGTCTCAAGACCCCCGACGGTGAAGGCTACGTTTTGAAGGATCGTTATACGCGCGAGGCGTTTTCGGCGATCCCTTCTACGGTGAAAACGCAGGATGGGAAGGAAGAGAACAACCCCGAATATATAAACTACGTGGTTCCCGCAAGGCAAAGCTATGCGTGGCATAAGACCGCCGAGTCTCCGATGACACTCGTGTTCTTCGTTCTGATCCTCCTCCTCATCCTCATTTCAATGGGCATTTTCCGTTCGCCTGCAGTCGCGCTGATGCCAGACGTTACGCCGAAGCCCCTTCGCTCGAAGGCGAATGCGGTCATCAACCTGATGGGAAGCATCGGCGGCGCCTTGGTGCTTGTGCTGGGCATCCTGTTCGGTACGGGAAAGCTTGAAAACGCACTGATGGCATATCAGCCATTCTTCGTTGCGATCGCGGCGATCATGATCGTTTCTCTGTTCATTTTTATGTTTACCGTCAAGGAGCCGAGGTGGGCTCTTGAAGCCGCCGCTGTCAATGACGGTAATGACGAAAACGATGGGGCAAAAGAGAAGCGCAAGATCACCCGTGCAGAGCTTGTGTCGCTCTTTCTGATCCTTGCATCGGTCGCCCTTTGGTATATGGGATATAACGCGGTAACGAGTAAGTATTCGGTGTATGCCGATAAGGTGCTGGGACTTGATTATAATATGACTCTTCTCATCGCGCAGGCGGCGGCGATCGCGGCGTATCTTCCGATCGGTATGCTTTCGTCTCGCTTCGGCAGAAAGAAGATGATCCTCGTCGGTGTCCTGATCCTTGCGTCTGCCTTCGGCGCGGCGGCTTTCCTGCGCGAAGGGACGAACGTGATCATTATGACGATCCTTTTCGCAATGGCCGGAATCGGATGGGCAACGATCAACGTCAACTCCTACCCGATGGTAGTCGAGCTTGCACGCGGCGGAGACGTCGGAAAATATACGGGGTATTATTACACCGCTTCAATGCTTGCACAGGCACTCACACCGGTGCTGTCCGGCTACTTTATGGATAAGATCGCATTCACGTCGCTCTTCCCATATGCAACTGTATTCGCACTTCTCTCCTTCCTGACGATGCTCTTCGTGCGCCATGGTGACGTAAAGCCCGAGGCACCGAAGGGAATTGACGCCTTTAGCGGGGATGACTGATCTCGATTTTGAAAGAAACAAAAAATCCGCTACGCATGGTAGCGGATTTTTTGTACAGTCAGGATTTTGAAGCGCGATGTAGATCGCTGGGCTCAAATTACTTGAGCTCGACAGATGCGCCTGCTTCCTCGAGCTGAGCCTTGATCTTTTCAGCTTCGTCCTTGGAAACGCCTTCCTTGATTGCCTTGGGAGCGCTCTCAACGAGGTCCTTAGCGTCCTTCAGGCGGAGGCCGGTGAGTTCGCGAACAACCTTGATAAGGTTGAGCTTCTTGTCGCCTGCAGATGCGAGGACAACATCAAATTCGGTCTTCTCTTCAGCTGCGGGAGCTGCTGCGCCGCCTGCAACTGCGCCACCTGCAACGGGAGCCATTGCGGTTACGCCGAATTCGTTCTGGAGCTCGTCAACGAGTTCCTTTACTTCGAGAATGGAAAGAGCCTTGATGGACTCTACAATAGCAGTGATCTTTTCGGATGCCATTTTAATTTACCTCCTGAAATTAGGTTAAAAATTTTTAAAAGTTTAAGCAGAGCGAAAAATTAAGCTTCTGCGGGTGCTTCTTCCGAAGCCTTGTCGACAACACACTGAAGCGTGTATGCCAGAGAATACAGAGGAGCCTGAATGCTTCCGATAACGGTAGCAATGAGAACGTCCTTCGTAGGAATATCAGCGAGTGCATTGACGGTCTTCGCATCAACGACCTTACCTTCGAGGTATCCTGCAAGAATCGAGAAGGACTCGATCTTTTCGTCATACTTCTTCAGGATCTTAGCGGGAGCGATGGGATCGTTCTCGCTGCCGATCGCGATTGCGGTCATACCGGTCAGGTGCTGCTTCATGTCGCTGAGGCCTACCTCATCACAAGCGCGGCCGGTGATCGAATTCTTCAGAACGGTGTACTTAACACCTGCTTCACGGAGTTCACGACGGAGCTTCGTGTCGTCATCAACGGTAATACCCTGATAGTTTACGACAACGCCGCCTGCGGAGACCTTGAGAAGCTCTGCGATTTCAGTAACCTTCGCCTGCTTTTGTTCCAGTATAGCTTTGCTGGGCATTTGTTTTCACCTCCCAATGAAAATTAAGGATTGCACCAAAGAGGGCAAAAAAATATCTTTCTCCCGTACGGTCCATCCTGCACCGTGCCGAAAGAAAGACAATTCGAAGGGCAAACCAAAAGGAGGTCTGCGCATAGATACGATTGTATTTCGCCTCGGCAGGGGAGTGCTCTCAGAACACCTTTACGGGAACCTGCTGTCTTAGGTCAAATTGCGGAAGCTTATCCGCAACGTTCGATATTATAACACAATGAAATGCGTTTGTCAATAGGTTTTCTAAAAAAAGTTTGAAAAAGTTTGAAAAATTTTATCGTTTTGCTTTTGAAGCGAAAAAACGATTCATTCGTCTCTGTCCGCACCGTCGTTGTTCAGGCGCAGAATACGCTTGGCAGAATTCACGAGCTTATCGCGTAGCCACTTCGGAGAAACGATGCGGATATCGGCATCCACCGAAAGAAGCGCGCCAAAGAAGCGGTCCACGCTGTGAAACTCGCACTTGTAGCAGTTTTTGCTCAGCTTCTCCGAGGCTTCCTTTTCATATTTAATGTAGGATTTCAGCTCTGCAACGGCGAGCTTGTCCGAGATTTCGAGAACTGCCGAATAGGGGATCTGAAGCTGAAGAAGGGTGATATTCGCGCTTTCACCGATATCGCTGTCAGGCAGATAGTCGGTCTCCTCGACAGACGGAAGAAGCCCGTTCAGGGTCTCATCGTTGCTTGTTGTGACGGTGACGGGAAGGGAGAAGGGCTCCGAGTAGGTATATCCGCGGCGGAGCGCATCATACTGAAGCGGTGCGTTCAGAACCTCGCGAAGAAAGCGGATATCTCGTTTCGCCTGGCTCAGGGAGATGCGAAAACGCTCACAGAGCAGAGTGGAATTCGGGAAACCGTTTGCCTGAACGGTGGTGTGGAACCACTGAATGCGTTTGTTTGCGCTTGCTTTCTTCATTCTTCCGTATCCTGCCTTGTATCGTTATTTTCACTTAGGTCATCAGGGGTGGGGAGGTCGATGCTTTCACCGTCGATCGGCTTATCTTGCTCTTCGATTGTTTCAATCGGGGATCTTTCGGTGTCAGGCGTCTCCTCTCCGTCATCCTCTGCGGAATCGACCGAACGGTCGGTACGCACCCACAGCAGCATCATTCGTGTGTGACGGATCGCTGCGGGAACGAGGAGCGAGAACACAGTAAGGCAGTACAGATAGTAGAGCTTCGTGTGTGCCTCTGTCAGAAGCGTAAACATCCCGCACGAAAGGACCGTCACGGTCGAGAAGGAGAGAAAGAGCGTAGATGCGGCAATATGGCGAACGGGACGTGCGATCCCGAGGTAAAAGCGAAGATCGGAGAGAAGGTACAGGACCGCGGAGACTGCCGTGAGCTGAAGCAAGACCTTGACGGGATTGTTCATCGGGGTGTATAGCTCGAAGTAGGTCGCAGCGAGGATATACACGAAATGAAGCACGAGCGCAAATCCGCTGAAAATATGCAGACTTTTACCGACCGCCGAGGAGACCCAGAAGAAGAGGAAAAAGAAGACCGAGCAAATTGCCGTCAGAAGACCGAAAAGGGTAAAGCCCGTGGGTGAAAGGACGTTTGCACTGTAATAAAATACCGCCGTAGAGATCGAGACCACGAGCATAGAGATACCGCCGACAGCGGCACCGATCCGCTCCATCACGCAGGTCTTCTTCATTCCCGAAAGAACCGTTTCGGGAATTTCGTATCGGCGGAAGAGAACAAGGGCAGAGCCCGAAAGAAGCGCGACGAGTGTGAGGCAAACGTAGTGCATGGTCGGGAAAGGCGAAGCACTTTCAAAGTATCCGATTGCACTGTCATAGGCATAAACACGGGCAAGCACACGGAACACGAGTGCTAAAACGGTCAGTGTAAATGAGAGAAGGGCGTAGACGTATATAAGTCTTTTCGGCGCTGTTTTCATATGATATCAAATATCCTTTCGGCGAAGAAATGCCGTAATATATCTATATTACCACATTATAGTATAACGCAAATATATGAATAAATTTTAACAAAAGAAGCGATTTTTGAAAATTCTGTTTCAGAAATCTGCATTTTATAAAAAGTTTTAACTTCTCTATTTGCGGTACTTGAAAAAGTGAGAAGAATATTGTATAATATTGTAGGCTTGTATGAGAGCGGATTTGGCGCTCACCGTCCCGAAAGCTCGTCCAGCCTTTCTTTGATCGCCTTCATATCCTCCAGCATCAGCTCCTTTTTCGCGGGATCGCGAAGAAGCGCGGCGGGATGAAAAACGGCGGTCATTTGATAATTGCCCTTTTGGAACCACGTTCCGTGTTCCTTCGTGATCCTGAAATCGGGCTTGATCAGGCGAAGCGCCGAGATCCTGCCGAGACACACGATGATCTTTGGACGAATGAGCTTCAGCTGCTCGCGCAGATATCCGATGCACGCGTCCTCCTCCTCGGGGAGGGGATCACGGTTCTTCGGCGGCCTGCATTTTAAAATATTCGCGATGTATACGCTTTCGCGCGGAATATCGACGGCGTAAAGATATTTATCGAGTAGCTGTCCCGCCCGCCCGACGAACGGAACACCCGACAGATCCTCCTGCTCCCCGGGAGCCTCTCCGATGAACAGTAGATCGGCATCGGGGTTACCCGTTCCGAACACACAGTTCGTTCGCGTTCTCGACAGCGGACAGGCAGTACAGCTCTTGCAGGCTTCGTATAGCGCGTCCCATTCGGGGGAGCGCTCGCTTTTGCGATTTTCTTCGTTCATTTTACAGTACCCGTTTTCTTTTTGTTGTTTATAAATCAATGATACCACAAAACAAGCGGATTTGCAAGTCTATCTTAAAAATCTCCCTTGAACCCGATCAGTAGTCTCCGAGGATCTCTACGGCACGCATTCCGCAGATCGTGTTTCCGTGCTCGCTTATGTACAGACGCACCGCATCGGGGCTTTCGGGTGTTCCGTATTCAATGATAAGCGGGCGAACACTTGCGGGGGCTTCGATCAAGAGAAAGCATTTTCCGTTTTCGTCACGAAATGCGGCACTGCTTCCCGAAAAGCCGATCCGTTTCAGTCGCTTACAGACCGTAAGCAGCCACCGCATAGAGTCGAAGCCGAAGGCCTCGGATCTCTCCCACCGCGGATGCTTCTCATCGGTTTTCGCCTCCGTAAGAGGACAGGGAGCGGGAGGTGTTTCCGTGCTTCCGTGCCTTGGATCCCCAAACGGCTCGGGACGGTCTCCCGTCCGTGTAACGAACATCTCGCATCCGCCTCCCCTTGAAGGGTAGAGCTGGATCGAAAGGCGGCTGTCCGAAAAATCCATTCCGGTTTTCCGCCCCGCGTCCTTCAACACCGCGCGGAACGCCTCCCTGACGGTGCTTTCACAGTAGTCGATCCCCTCGGTCGGCAGATCGTATGCGGTCATATCTCCTGCGTCAAGCATAATTTTGATCTTGTTTTTACTGATCCGTATCAGTTCCATAATAAATCTCCATGCCGCCGCTCGGCGGCACAAATTTGTTTTGAATTTACTCTCTTATATCCTTCATTATAATCCGAAAACGAAAAAAAGGCTACCCCTAAATTTCTGGTAATTTTCCGATTGATCTGTTTTTCGATCGAGATCCCGCGAAAGGAGGCGAAGAAAGGCTATGAATTTTCAGAAAACGACGGGCGGTATAGAGCTGTCCGTGACAGAGCTTACGCAAATTGCATATCCTTTGGGTGACATTCGCTCGGGCTTTTCGTCGGCTCCGCACGTGTCGGCTTCCGCACGCGCACGATTTTTGGAAGCATACGGCACCGAGGAAGGTTTTCAGTCTGACGTTGCGGTGTCCTTTGAAGTAATGCCCCCGCGCGACGAGACCTCGGCAGATACCTTTTCACCCGAAGCGGACACC
>JAZNOQ010000074.1:0-5704 GCA_045589215.1 Eubacteriales bacterium | reverse complement strand
GGAGCTCTCCCATAGGGAGAGCCTTCTAACCGCCCTACGAACAAATCCGCAGCCAATCCCCGAACGCGTCGTCGAGGCGCCGCCCCCTACCACCGCACCGTGGTGTCATTCATTGCGCTCGCTTCGTTCCCCGTCGCCTCCGCTCAGGATGACGGCGTGGGGTGGCATGACACGGCAGGAGACAAAACAAAAAAGCACCGCCGTCTCCGCGTGGAGAACATACGATGCTTTTACGTGTCGGTGTTTTTTTACGATCAGCTGTTGATGACGAAAATGTACATCACAACGTCAAGAACAACAAACAGAATGCCGCAAACGATCGTAATTCTGTTCCAGATCTTGTCCGCCTTCTTTGCTCTATCCTTACCGAGGAAGGATTCCGACATACCTGCGATCGAGCCCGAGAGGCTCTTATCCTTGCCCGACTGCATCATAACGCACACGACAAGGGTAACTGCAAGCACCAGCATAATAATACCGAGAGCGATTTCCATAAATGGGACCTCCAAGAAAAATTATCATAAATCTGAAAATTCACGTACATGTCATTATATCACAATCAAACAAAAAAAGCAAGCCCTTTTTGAAATTTTTTTGAGGAAAATAAAAAGCATCGGAAAAGCCCTTTACAAACCGCAGAAAATGCGGTATGATATAGGTATATCAAAAAATGCTTTACGTGCCTCCCTCGGGGCGTCACAGGAAAGGACTCTTATGCATCAGCTTTCGACCGCCAAATGGATCTTTTGCGACAGCGACACCGAGCGCACGAATCGCTACGCCGACTTCTTTGTCCCCGTCGCGGTGAAAAGAGGCGTACGCTATCTTCTGACCCTCTCCGCCGACGCGGATCTCGCCGTTTTTCTCGATAACGCTACCGTTCCGATCTTCTTCCACACCTTCCCCGACACCCCCGCGCGCAAAACGTACGAGGGGGGCGAGCTCACGGATACGCTTTCCGTCGGTGAGCACTGTCTGAAGATCACGGTCTACTGCCCGAACAAGAATTTTTCGACTTACCGCAGAAACCGCCCCGCGCTCCGCTTTGCGCTGTCCGAGGACGGACGTCCCATCGCGGTCAGCTCGAAAAGCACGCAGTGCAGAGAAAATCCGAATTACAAGAGCGACGGCGTCCCCACGGTATCGGCTCAGCTCGGCTTCTCCTTCGATTTCGACGGCTGTCAGGCAGAGACGAAGACGCACGACGCGGTCGAGCTCACGGATATGCCCGAGAAGGTCTATCCCCGTGAGGTCCCGCGTTTTTCGACCGATACTGTCGCACCTTTAACCGTCGTTTCGTCGGGCAGGTGGTGTGACGGCGACGTCGCGCCCGAGGCACTCGACTTTCCCGCGCAAAGAATGCAGAAAGCGCGTCTCGACGAAGACGAGAGCCCCATCGGCACATATACGATATACGACGTCGGTCGGGAGGAGGTTGCCTATTTCGCGATGGTGACCGAAGCACCCGCTCAGACCGAGATCCTCGTCGGATATGGCGAGCACCTCGACAACGGCAGATGCCGCACGGCGATCGGCAGGCGGAATTTCGCCTTCCGCGTGCGGGTCCCTGCGGGGCGATACGAATTTTTCGCACCCTTTCTCCGTCTCGGACTTCGCTATTTGCAGATCTTCTCTACGAGGGACGACGTCAAGGTCGAGCCGCGCCTCTGCCCTGCGGTCTATCCCGTGACCGAAGCACCTTATTACGCACCGAAAGGCTCAAAGCACGAAACGATCGAGCGCATTGCGCGCCGCACACTCCACCTTTGTATGCACGACCACTACGAGGACTGCCCGTGGCGTGAGCAGGCACTTTACGCGATGGATGGTCGGAGTGAGATGCTCTCGGCATTTTACGCCTTCGGAGAGACCGCAATGACGAAATCCTCGCTCCGTCTCTTTGCGGACACCCTCCGCCCCGATGCCCTCATCGAGCTATGCGCCCCCGCAAGGGTGTCGATCACGATTCCCGCGTTCTCGGCGGCGTTTGTGATCGCACTTCGAGAGTACTTCGACAACTCGGGCGACCGCGATACGGTACTTGAGCTGCTTCCTGCGGCGTACGAGATCCTGTCGGGCTTCTACGGCAGAATGAAGCACAACGATTGGATGCTCCCCGCATACAGACAAAAGGGATATTGGAACTTCTACGAGTGGTCAGACGGACTTGCCGGGTCACTCGGAAAGGAGCAGGCACCCGAGGATATGTCCTATGACGCGCCCCTCATGGCTCTTGTCGCGATGGCGTTTACGGCATACGGGGAGCTACTAATGAAGCTCGGCACGCTCGACAAGAACGCAAAAATGTACGACGAGGGCGACGCGGCGCTTCACTGCTCCGAGGAGCTTTGCGAAAGGCTGAACGATCATTTTTGGGACGATGATGTCGGGCTCTACCGCACCCGCCTCGGCGTTTCCCTCTCGGACGGCTCGCCGTACAAAAAGGGAGAGCCGCACTACGCAGAGCTGACGCAGGTTTTATGCGTGCTTTGCGGTGCGGTTCCCGACGACCGCCTCGACGCATTGCTCGAGCGCATCTACAAAAAGGACGGGCTCGTTCCCGCTACCCTTTCGTCGGGGCTGTTCCGCTACGAGGCACTGCTCAGGCGTCCCGAGCGTTACGCCCGTCCCGTACTCGACGAGATCGAAGCCCGCTTCTGTGCGATGCTCGAAAAGGGCGCAACCGCCTTTTGGGAGGTCGAGGAAGGGGCTGACGCCTTTCACGGCGCGGGCTCGCTCTGCCACGGCTGGTCGGCGTTCCCGATCATTCTCTATGCAAAATACCGTGAGATCTTCTTTGGAAATACGACGGAAAGTCAATAAGGAAGGACATACATATGAAGAATCATCCGAATGGCACTCCGCTTTTTCCGAGTGCCCTCGACAAAAAAGGAATACTTCCGAGGATCGGGAAGCATCTGCCGCTCATCCTCTGTGCCGTCGCGGCACTCCTCGCACTCTCGCTTTGCATCTACTTTATCGTAGGTCCCGCGGAGGGCTATTTCCACGCCGACTGCACCGACTCGCTCCTTTGGGCGCAGGCGTCCCACGACTCGGGAAAGGTGTTTGACCCCGACTTCAACTACGCCGCGCTTCTTCCCTTCGGCGCGTCTCTGTGGCTCGTTCCGCTGATCGCGATATTCGGCGTTACGATGACGACTCACGTCATCGGCATGGTGATCTTCGCGCTCCTTTTCCTCGCGTCGATCGTCCTCCTCTGCCGCAGGATGAAGTGGTCGTACGCCTGTGCGTTCGGAACGTCGGCTCTTCTCCTCCTCATCCTCTCGTCGTCCGAAAAGCTCCGCGAGATCATGTGGAACCACGTCATTTATTACAGCCTCGGGCTGCTTCTCTATTTTCTGATGCTCGCCCTCACGTTTTACGCGTGGGAGGCACTTGAGAGAGCCGACCGAAAGCCCGTTTTCCGTCTCCTCCCCCTCGCGGGACTGCTCGTGTTCACGGTGCTTTCTGCGACGAACGGCTTCCAGATGCTCGTTCTTTCGGTCGTTCCCGTATGCGCGGGTGTCTTTTTGGAGCGGCTCTTTGACCGTGATGCTCCGCTCGTATCGCGAAAGAATATCCCACCGCTTCTGATCCTTCTCACGGCGGTCGTCGGCGTGGTGGTCGGAACGGTCGTTCTCGAAATGCTCCTCGGCGGCATCTCATCGGGCTACGCGACTGCGTATTCGCGCTATTCAAATCCCGACGAATGGGCAGGAAACATCGACAAATTCTTTATGAATTTTCTGACGCTTCTCGGGATGAACGCCGAAAAGACAGACGATCTCTTTTCCCTCCCGTCGATCGTGAACATCCTTCGCATCGGCACGGCGATCCTGCTGTTCGTCATACCGCTCGTCGCGCTCGCTTGCTACAAAAAGATCGAGAGCCGCTACACGCGCGTTCTCCTGATCGGGCACGCCTTCCTCCTCGCCTTCCTCTTTTTCGGAAGCGTTTGCGGTCGGCTTGCTGCCGCGAATTGGCGGCTCGTTCCCCTCCTCGGCTCGTCGATCCTTTCGACGGTCGCGGCGGTCAGGGAGGCGTGGACACACCGCAAAACGGCGATCTGCACCGTCCGTCTCGGTGTCGTCGCGCTCGTCGTGCTTGCGCTTCTCTCGTCCTACAACGCAAAGCTGATCGCAGATATGCCCTTCGACTACGGAAGGGACAACTATCTGCACAGCCTCTCGGAAAGGCTCGAAGCGGAGGGGCTGACCTACGGCTACGCGACCTTCTGGCGCTCGCAGTCGATCACGCTCCTTTCGGACTCAAGGGTGAAGTGCCGCGAGATCCTCGTAAAGGACAACAGGGATCCCCTCTGGGGCATCACGACCGACCACTATCAGTCGAGCCTCAAGTGGTATGAGGACCAGGGGGGTGTCGACGAATATTTCGTCCTGCTTTCGGGACAGGAGTACCACACCGTTATGCTGAGCGACTATTGGCTCGACCTCTGCGACCGCGCCTACGTACGGGAATTTGAGGTCGATGGCTACCACGTTTTCGTCTTCTCGGAGAACATCTGGGGCGCGGAGGCGGAGGAACGGGTGTATTGATGGAATGGATGATAAGTAATGATCGCGGAACCTGTCGATCTTTGTCAAAAGAATGCTCCGCGAAATTTACTCTCTTCCCTTGACAAGCACGGAAAAATATGGTAAAATGATATTAGAAACAGAAAGCCGCCGACCGCACACAGACAGATTCCGCGTGCGACTTTCCGCTTTTAAGCAAAATAAAATGGTTATTGAAGTCAGCACACGGAATCCCTCTATGGGGTATCCGTGTGCTTTTTGGTTTGTACCGAATGTCTCGCGAAAGGAGAAAATTGAGCAATGAAAAAACTATTATGTCTGCTTCTCGTGCTCTGTATTCTATTCTGCGTCGGATGCGCGAGTACGCAGGGTTGTGTTGAGACGACCGCCGACCCGAACGGCGGAGAAACGACCGCCGACCCAAACGGCGAAGAGACCTCCTTCGATTTAGAGTCATATACCCCCAAGTGGCACCTTTCGGAAACGATTTCCTCCGAACTTTACATTCCTCGCAAGACCCGAGCGATCAAAATTCCGAAGACAGTATACGAGGAGGATATTAACGGTTTTCATTTTCACGTTGATTTTTTTGAGACGATCTATCCCGAAGGCTCGAAGATGCAATATCGCGCCACGATTACAAACAACTCGGGAAGCGCGATTCGTTATGATGCAAAAGCGGCGGTCGGTATGATATGTGGAAACGGTCAGGAGAAACAATTTGACGTCGTGATTCCCGATATAAGTATCCTATCCGATTATACTGACGTGCGCACTTTTGAAGCGGGAGAAACGCTTGTATACGAAGGATTGATCCGTAGTCCTGCGGTGGAGCCGGGAAAATACACCTTTGAAATTCGATTGGTAAAAAGTAGGAACGAAAGCAAGAAAGTCATCTTTACCTGTAATATAGACGTTGTAGAGCTTGACTAACACTAAAGTTATAACACAAAATGCTTTGCGAAAGGAGGAAATTGAACGATGAAAAAAATATTTTGCTTACTTCTTGTACTTTGTATCTTGTTCTGTTTCGGATGCACGGGTCCGCAAAGCGGTGATGCGACGACCACTGACCCAAACGGCGACGAAACGACTGCCGACCCGAGCGATGAAGAAACCTCCTTCGATTTAGAGTCATATACCCCCAAGTGGCACCTTTCGATAAAAAC
>JAZNOQ010000073.1:0-2843 GCA_045589215.1 Eubacteriales bacterium | reverse complement strand
CGTTGGTCCCGGGGTCAAGACCGGCTTTTCGATCCGTCTCTCCGATCCCTCCGAGCTTGGTGCGGATCTTGCGGCAAATGCGGTCGGTGCGATCGCCTCGGTCGGCGCGCCGTGTGTGATCGTCGATCTCGGCACTGCGACCGTCGTGTCTGCTGTGACAAAAGAGGACGGTGCGACACCCGCGTTCGTGGGTGCATCGATCCTTCCGGGCGTTCGTATGAGCTTCGACGCGCTTGGGGATACGGGCCTGCTCCCCGACGTGCCCGCGGGCACCTCGGCTGTGCCGAGAGCGGGGCTTCCCGTGGTCGGGAAGAACACCCCCGACGCGATTCGTTCGGGTGTGATCCGCGGGCAGGCGCTCGCCGTCGACGGGCTCGTTTCGCTCTACAAAAGGACGCTGTCGCTCGGAGAAGCCTCGCCCGTTGTTGTAACGGGCGGATGCGCGGAGGATCTGTTGCCGCTTCTTCCAAAGGAATACGTTCACCTGCCCTTCCTTACCCTCACGGGGCTTATGGAGATGTGGCGGCTGAACGAAAAGAAAAAATAAGACACAAAATCTCACCCAAGGTAGAAACGCGCAGGGCTTGAAGATACCGCCGAGTGGCGGATCTTACGAGCCGTAACGCGCGATCTATAATACATGCTTCGCTGTATCCGTAAAAGGCGGAACGGCAGAAAGGAATTCTTATGAAAATATCAAACAAAAAGGGAATGTCGACTCGGACGATGGTGCTCGGCGCGGTTTTGACTGCGATCGTAGTTGTACTGCAGTTTATGGCACCGCTCTTCCGCTTCACGGCGTTCTCCCTCTCCTTCGTGCTGGTGCCGATCGTACTCGGTGCCGCTTTGTGCGGTGTGGGAGTCAGCATGTGGCTCGGATTCGTGTTTGGCGTTGTGGTCTTGATCAGCGGTGACGCCGCATCGTTTCTGGCAGTGGATATTCCCGGAACGATCGTCACGGTGCTTGTAAAGGGCGCCGCCTGCGGTCTTGCGGCAGGACTCGTTTATAAGCTTCTCGAGAAGAAGAACACCTATCTCGCGGTCTTTGCGGCGGCGGCAACCTGCCCCGTTGTCAATACCGGTGTGTTTCTCATCGGATGCCGCCTGTTCTTCTGGGAGACGGTCAAGGCGTGGGGCGCGGGTCTCGGATATGAGAACGCGATCGCCTATATGCTCCTCGGGCTTGCGGGCGTGAGCTTCCTTGTCGAGCTTCTGATCAATCTCGTTCTGAGCCCTGTGATCATCAGACTCATCAACATTCGGAAAAAGACTGCGTAATCATATAGCAAAGCGGACGGATCCTTCGGGGTTCGTCCCTTCTTTTATCTTTTGGGTGTCCCTTCTGAAAAAAAGAATTCCGCTTGACTTTCAGAATGGTGTGTGCTATAATGAACAAAACTATATGAAGGAAGTTCGTGCGCTTTTTCCCGACAGCTTTCGGCACGCACAACGCGGAGGGAATACTGTGAAACAGGATCTACTGACGATCATAGAAGAAAGAATGCCCACGTTTTCAAAAGGGCAGAAGCAGATCGCCGCTTATATCATCGAGCACTACGATAAAGCGGCGTACCTGACCGCGGCGAAGCTCGGACGGCTCGTCGGCGTGTCCGAGTCGACCGTCGTGCGCTTTGCGAACGAGCTTGACTTCGAGGGCTATCCCGAAATGCAGGACGCGCTCCAGAAGATGATCCGCACGCGGCTGACCTCGGTACAGCGTATGGAGGTCACGAACACGCTGATCGGTGACGGCGACGTGCTCGAAAAGGTACTCGTGTCCGACGCGGAGAAGATCCGCTACACGATGGATTCGATCGACAAAAAGGCATTCGCGGAGGCGGTCGAACGGATCGCGGGTGCGAAGCGCATTTATATCATCGGCGTTCGCTCGGCATCTACCCTTGCGGGATTTCTGAATTTCAATCTCCGCATGATATTTGACGACGTGAAGTTCGTGCAGACGACCTCGGGCAGTGAGATGTTCGAAGAGATCATGCGCGTCGGGGAGAATGATGTGATGATCGCGATCAGCTTCCCGCGTTACTCAAAGCGGATCTCGAATGCGGTCGAATTCGCACACCGCGCGGGTGCGGACGTTGTGGCACTCACCGACAGCGATAATTCTCCGATCGCGGAGTTTGCCGATCAGCTTCTCATCGCGCACAGCGACATGGTCTCCTTCGGGGATTCGCTCGTCGCTCCCCTCAGCGTGATCAACGCGCTGATCGCCGCGCTGTCCCGCAAGAAGCAGGACGAGCTGGCCGTGCGTCTCCATGAGCTTGAGCAGATCTGGGACGATTACGACGTTTACGAGAAGAGCGAGGCGTCGGACGAGGGCTGCATCGAGCAGGTAACCACCTGCAAAAAGGCGAAGAAGCGGAAGGAATAATGGAAGATAAAAAGAAGGTAATCATCATAGGCGGCGGAGCATCCGGGATGCTCGCCGCCGTTCACGCCTCTTATGCGGGCGCGGCGGTCGTTTTGATCGACCGAAACGAGCGACTCGGTGTTAAGCTCCGCATCACGGGAAAGGGACGCTGCAACGTCACGAATGACTGCGACAGAGAGGAATTTCTCCGAAACGTCCCGCGCAATCCGCGTTTTCTCTATGCCGCGCTTGCGCGGTTTTCTCCTGCCGATACGCAGAGCTTTTTTGAGATGCTCGGCGTACCGCTGAAGGTCGAGCGGGGACGGAGAGTGTTTCCCGTATCCGACAAAGCGAACGATATTGCGAACGCGCTCGTGCAGCACTGCCGCGACTGCGGTGTGAAGGTCGTGCGTGACCGCGTCCGTTCGGTGCTTTTCGAAACACTTCCGAGCGGTGAAAAGCGCGCCGTTGGGGT
>JAZNOQ010000072.1:0-6357 GCA_045589215.1 Eubacteriales bacterium | reverse complement strand
AATTGACCAGTTAGGTGCTAGAGGCCGCAAGTTCAAGTCTTGTCACTCAGACCATATCGAGTGTTCATAACGAAAGTGATGAACACTCGATATTTTTTTGCCTATATTTCGTTGTTTGGAGCAGGATTTCTGCTCTTTTTTCTTTTGTTATGCCGTGGTGGGCAGATAGTTGACCGCTACGCCGTGTCTGCTCTCAAGAGTGACCTTACGCTTTCTGTGCCATTCGGGGATTTGCAAACAACCTACAAAACGGTAATGGATGACCACGCGCTGTGTACGGTTCTTTTCCGTTCCCTCTATCTGATAGACTTCGATCTTTTCAATCAGTTCCCGAAGAATCACAGGATTTAGAGTTTTCACCTCCATAAAGCTCCGTACCGCCTTGACAAAGTTCTCTTTGGTTTGACGCTTCTCCGCAAGGCTATCGATCTTTTCGCGTACAAGTGCCTGTGCTTCGGCAGAGTCTGCACTCACACCGAGCCTTGTATGTAGCAAACTCGGAAAAATCGCCATTAAACCATCGTTTGCTTCAGCCCATTTTTCTTTTATCACCGACAGAAAGAAGAACATCCAAGTCTTCCTTGCACTCGCGAATGAGTGCTTTCAGTTGTATATACCATAAAATCAGTCGCTTTTCAAGTTTCCTTACTCTTTGATTCCTGCGTGTCAAATTTTGAACATCACCGATATGTAAAGCAAATCGGTGAGCAAAATTTGCTCACCGATTCTGTCATTTGATTGCCGTCTGACTCCCACAAGCAGAGTCAGGTCGGATTTTAAGTAATTATTTTGCCTGAAGCTTAAAGGTACGACTTGTTTCATCCCAATAGGTTTCGTAACCCTCGTTCATGCAAATCAGCTTTTCTTCATCGCCATCGACATAAACATAGCCTTCATCGGGCTTGAAATTATTGAAGTAAGCAAAGTTTTCATTCGTTTCATCTACGGTAAACTTAAAGCTGTTAAACTTGGCCGCAAGATATGCGGTATTGTGATTGGTAGAAAGATCGTACGCAATCACGCCGTCGATCTCAGCCTCACCGATCGTTAAGGAAAGACCGCCAACATAGGACATATTATCCTCAAGCTCACCCGGAGTGATGCTGATGGTATTGTTCCACGTATTGAAGGCGTTCGAATCACCGCTTTGCGTATTACCGCTGATCTTACCACCCGTGATCGTCATAGAGGTATGATCGGTCAGTCGGATCGCACCGCCAATACCGGTAGAATAGTTATTACTGATCTTACCTGCGTTCATCGTTATGTTACCGCCACCCCAGATGGCGCCGCTATCCGAGCTGTTGTTGATTATTTCTGATGGTCAGTGTTGCGTCAATACGAGTACCGAGGCTTATTGCGTGAGCCCCGTTATTGTTCTGCAACACTGCACCTTCATTGAGAACTATGCCGGAATTTGAACCCGCAGTGATAAGATTACCCGTTGCGGTTGCGCCGCTACCGTCAAGAATTGCATTCTCTACCGTAACGGTTGCATCGCTCGCAACGTTCATAAGCGTTCCCGTATATCCGGCAGAACGGCTGATGGTGTAGCCGTTACCGTTTATGACGGTATTAGAGGAAACAACCAAAGCAGTATCCGTTTGAACATTAGACTCAAGATAAATATTCGGAATGCCCTCTTCCAAAGCCGCTCTCAGTTTTTCAACAGAAGAAACGGAGGAAACCTTTCCCGGAGCAGGAATACCTATTTCAGTGCCGTTGTAAATGATCTTACTGTCGGTCTGCTGTCCCTCGCGAGTGGGGTCTACAACGCCGAAGCCAATATCCATTGCGGAGGTATAAGCATCTTTATAGAACTTTTCACCCGATTTTGCGGTTACGGTACTATTCTTTATTTCACCGTTCAAAGCCGCATTGTGATAACCTGTACCAACGCCTGCCGCATACCGTCCGCCCGTAGCGTTAATTACGGAATCAGTGATGTTAATCGTACACATGGGCTGCTTAGCTTGACAATGAGTGTCATAGCCCGATCCGATACCCGCACCGTATGCACCGCCTTTTGCGGTAACGTCAATAGCTTTTGAGATTTTTGAATATATACGACAAATTATTTTGTTATTTTCTCGCCCCACTCGGTTTCCTTAAAACCAACGAGAACGAAATCATCACATATCAGCAACGGACGCTTTACGAGCATACCGTCGGTTGCGAGAAGCTTCAGCATCTCGTCGTCAGTCATCGTCGGAAGCTTGCTTTTCAGATCAAGGGATTTATAAAGCAGGCCGCTTGTATTAAAAAGCTTTCTCAGTGGCAGACCGCTTTTTCGATGCCATTCCGTCAGCTCGTCGATCGTAGGATTGTCAAGCTTGATATCTCTGAGCTCATATTCAATTTTGTTATCATCGAGCCACTTTTTTGCCTTTTGGCAGGTAGTACATTTGGGGTAGCAGATAAATTTAATCATAATTCACGCTCCTAAGCCGTTCTGTTCAAACTGATATTAAGCAGGATTACGGGCAGAAATTTTCTTTTTCAGCGTCACAGAACCTTAGCAAGGAAGGAACGGAGGCGTTCGCTCTTCGGATTTTCGAACAGCTCCTTCGGGGGAGCATCTTCGACGATCTTTCCGCCGTCCATAAAGAGCACTCGGTCTGCGACCTCACGGGCAAAGCCCATTTCGTGCGTTACGATGACCATTGTCATACCGTCATCTGCAAGCTCCTTAATGAGATCAAGCACCTCTCCTACCATTTCGGGGTCAAGCGCTGAAGTCGGCTCGTCAAACAGCATCACCTTCGGGTTCATACAAAGTGCGCGGACGATCGCAATTCTCTGCTTCTGACCGCCCGAAAGAGTTGCGGGATAGACGTTTGCCTTATCCTCAAGTCCGATGCGGCGCAAAAGAGCCATAGCGGTCTCCTCCGCCTCTTCACGAGTCTTGATCTTGAGCTCAACGGGTGCAAGCGTCATATTCTGAAGCACCGTCATATTATTAAACAGATTGAAGTGCTGGAAGACCATACCCATCTCGCGGCGTGCGACGTTGACGTCCACGCGGTTCTCGGTCTCTACTTCCTTCAGTGCCGCCTTATATGCCGCACCCTCGTGCTTCTTCAGGAGGTCCTCCCTTTTGATGCGTTCGATCACGGCAGTGTCATCATTCCCCTCCCGCATCAAGCCCTCATAGGTCTTGGATGCACGGATCACATTTGTATGCAAATAGGGATCGGCATCGGTCAGGAGCTTATCTCCGAGCCAGATTTCGCCGTAGGTCGGTTGCTCAAGCAGATTCATACATCTCAGAAGCGTACTCTTTCCGCTTCCCGAAGGTCCAATGATCGCGACCTTTTCTCCATCCTTGATCTCACAGGAAACCGCATTCAGAACGCGAAGGCTTCCGAAATCCTTATAGATATTATTAACGCTTATCACTTGCTCTCAGCCTCTTTTCGATCATTTTGATGCCAAACGTCAGCAGGTACACGATGGCGAGATAAAAGAGCGCGACGACCGTCATCGGTACAATATAGCTCGCCATATTATTGCCGCTGCCGATGATCTTTGCCGCCATCGTCAGATCGTACATTCCGATCATGCTGACGATCGAGGTTTCCTTGATCAAAGCGATCAGCTCATTACCGATCGCAGGGATCACGTTTTTGATTGCCTGTGGGATCACGATCTTCCGCATCGTAATACCGCTCGTAAGTCCGAGGGCTCTTCCCGCCTCGGTCTGCCCGATATCCACAGACAGAATGCCCGCGCGGATGTTCTCCGCAACGTATGCACTCGAATTCAATCCGAAGGCGATCGTTGCGGTAACAACCTGCGGAAAGCCGCGGATCGCGAATACCACGTATGCCATAATAAAAAGCTGAAGTGCCATCGGTGTTCCGCGAATGACGGTAATATAGACCTTAGCGATCAGCTTCGGAACCTTCATCCATTTCGAATCCTTCGCAATGGAAATGATTGCAAGCACCGCTCCGAGTACAAGTCCGAGCAATGCCGCAAGGACCGAGATGATGAGGGTGGTCTTCAGTCCTTCCCATATGCTTTCCATATACTTTTCCGTGGTGAAAAGCTCGATTATCTTTTTTATAAAATCCATACTTTCTTCCTACGTTAATACAGGGGCTGAGTCAATGACTCAGCCCCATTGATCGGTATTCGGTTATTATTCCATACCCATATGGGCCATAACCATCTCTTCAATTTTCGTCTTGCCGCTTTCGCCGACCACCATAAGCTCCTCGAGCACCTCGTTGATCGCTTCGAGCAGCTCCTCGTTGCCCTTGGTCACACAGATCGCGTACTGCTCTTCGACGGGAGCATCCTCGGCATCGGTCTCACCCGAGTAGTAGAGAGGCAGGCACTTGAAGCCCGAATTCTTGCTGACGATGTACTGAGCGGGAAGCTCGTCGATGATTACAACGTCGATTGCATTTGCGGTGATCGCATCTGCCGCGAGCTGTGCATTGTCGTAGTTCTTAAGCTCGGTCTCGGTTCCGTAAAGAACACCGTCATAGCCGTAATCGTTATCTGCCGTTGCATTGATCTCACCGTCGGTGTAGATCCAACCGGTCGTATCGGTCTGCGTACCGATCTTCTTGCCTGCAAGTGCTTCCCAAACGATGTACTCAACACCGTTCACGGTCTTAGTTGCAACAGTTGCATCATCCGCCTTGAAAATGACGTACTGAACCGAGGTATAGTAAGGTGTCGAGAAATCGACCTTGTCCTTTCTCTCATCGGTGATCGTGATACCGGCAGCGCCTGCATCGCAGACCTTTCCGTCCTTTACGTTATCGATGATCGCAGAAAATTCAACGTTCTCAAACTTGATCTTTTTGCCAAGCTTTTCGCCGACCATATTCATGATCTCAACGTCAACGCCCTTGATCTCGGTTCCCTCATAATATTCGAAGGGGGCAAAGAATGCGTTGGTCTGTACGATGATCTCATCGTTTCCGCAAGAAGCAAGGGCAGCCACACTGCACACGAGCATCATGCATACGAGCACCAGGGAAAGAATCTTCTTCATAACTGTAACTCCTTATTTCTGTCTTAAATTTTTGCGGGATTTTCACACCGCTTTGAATTATTATACATCACTGCATCCGAAAAGTCAAGGACATTTTGCGTTTTTTCGTTGCTTTCATCACAAATTTCCGAATATTATGCAGTGAGCGGGTGCTTTTCGAGATATTCGATCAGGTCGGCGACCGCGCCATTGTTACAGCTGCACAGAACGACGTCGGCAACCTTTTTGACCGAGTCGAGTGCATTTGACGGGCACGCCGCGAGGTCTGCAAATTCGAGCATCTCGATATCGTTCTCATAGTCACCGATGCAAACGATCCTTTTGGGGGTTCCCCGCTTTGCGAGCTCCCTTCGGATCAGCTCGACCGCCGTTCCCTTATTGACACCCTTTTTCTGGATCTCGAGGATCTTCTCTTCCGAAAGAATGATGTCAACGATCTCCGAAAAGCGCGGGAGCAGCTCCTTTTGCAGGCGCAAGAGGCTCTCTCTTTCCGCTCGGAACACGATCTTAAAAATACGCGAAAGATCCCACCTCGAAGAATCTTTTTTATACATTATGGTTGGATTAAGGGACTTATCGCGCTCGATGAGAGGATGATCGTAGGGATAAAGGAAGCCGCCCGGGACGGTGACGCGGATCCCGATCTCGGGATTATAGCTTTCCGTAACGAAATCGACGATAGGCTTGACCGTATCCGGAACCATAAAGATGTCGCACAGGCTTTTATCCGCGCGAAAATCATATATGTTCGCGCCGTTACTGAGGATCGTGGGAAAATTCGTCAGCTCCGTGATGTCGGGAACTGCCTTCGGCGTATTCCGCTCCATACGTCCCGTTGCAAACGCGAAGGTTCCTCCCTCCGCAGTAAATCTGCGGACTGCCTCTAAGTTACGCGGCACCGTGTTTCGTTCGTCATCAATGAAGGTTCCGTCAATGTCGGAAAAGATCATAACACCGTCAAATTTTCCCATCACAGTCTCCTCTCTGACACGGTTTACTGTCTCAAAATCGTGAGCGCGCGCTCAAA
The DNA here is from genome assembly GCA_045589215.1 of Eubacteriales bacterium. Lineage (GTDB taxonomy): Bacteria > Bacillota > Clostridia > Oscillospirales > CAG-272 > JAZNOQ01. The sequence continues at coordinate 319 of JAZNOQ010000072.1, read as the reverse complement.
GTTTTCGGGAAGGGGTGCCGTAACGGTCATTTCCTTCCCCGTGCGGGGATGCACGAAGGAAAGCTCCCCCGCGTGGAGCATCTGTCCCGCAAAAAGCTTCGGATGCCGCGCTTCGAAGCGCGTTTTCGCGCCACCGTAGACGGGATCTCCGAGAAGCGGATGCCCGATCGATGCCATATGTACGCGGATCTGATGCGTTCTGCCCGTTTCGAGTGCGCACCGCACAAGGGAGAATTTTTCTCCGTCTACGGAAAATTCCTCCGTTACCGTGTAATGCGTCACCGCCTCGCGCGCATGGACACCCTCTCCGCGAAGCACC
>JAZNOQ010000071.1:0-16626 GCA_045589215.1 Eubacteriales bacterium | reverse complement strand
CCTTATCCATGTACCTCCAGAAGAGAGATTTGACCAGCTTAAGACTGAGTATGTCAACAAAATAGAATGGGTGCGCTATACAGAAATCCTTAACCAGCTTATTATCATCATACTGGTCAGGAAAGCTTTCATCAGCCTCATGACAGAGCTTGTTTAGCTCACACCACAAGTTAAAGAAATTCATCTTACTGATAAAGAATTTATTATTAACCCAGTAATGAACCAAGATACTATAAAACATCTTAAACTCTTCTTTATTCATTACCTCAAGTCTACTTCTTAAATGTCTTTTTAATATCTTTGTCTTATTATCCATTCCCTAATTCCTCTCAATTCTTGGCCCAACTATATCTTGAGCTTTTTACATTCTTCATTTAATTTAGCGCATAATTACCGCATGATTATTCAAAAAGGTCGATGTTCCAAACACCGACCTTTATTTATAAGTAAACACAATGATATTTTGTCCTATCAAAGCGTCCTTCTTTAAAACATATCATATCCAAAAGCATCTACCGTTGAGTAGTAGTTTTGAATTACTTCATCAATAGTAAATTTCTTCTTGAGTAGTAGCGCTGCTGTCAGTAGGCTCATATGGTCATAACTGAACTTTACCAAGTTTTCTATGAGTTCTTTTCTAAATGTCTTGTCTTCATGATGCCTGAATGGATTGCTGTTAAATGCTTCAAGGAACTCATTGAATGTTTCATTGTAGATCATGTTTCCATGCTGACAATTCAATTTGTAGAAAAACAGGAATAAATCATGAAGTCCGGAGTCGCTCATTGTTTCTAATTCTTTGATCAATGTTTCCGTGGTTTTACTTATAGTGTTAGTGATGTTTTCTTTATTTTCAATATTTGCCATAATCATTCTTCTTTCTATCTGTAATTTTTATAACAACAACAGAGCACAAATTATTGCCGTTCGTATAATTTAGCAGATAGTTTTGAAGTTTTAGGCTTTTTGGTCAAATGTGAGTATCTTGTCTAGGTCTTTGGCTAGCGAAACTTTCTTCTTATGACTCATGTGCGCATAAATATTCGCTGTGGTCGAAATGTCTGCGTGCCCTAGCCATTCCTTGATATCATTGATGTCCCAACCCTTATCTACAAGAATACTGGCAGTTGAATGACGTAGGTCATGATAACGCATTTGAGGCAGTCCATGACGAGCCAGGGCACGCTTAAAACTGCGTGTAAGGCTGTCGGGACGGTAGGGCACGCCATTCGGATTCTTAAAGATATAATCGTTGTTATGATAGCCCGAACCAAGCCGTCTCTTGTAGTCTTCTTGCTGATCCTTTAGCTTCAAGAGCAAGACCTTGATGTCAGGCAGCAGCTGATAGGTGCGTCGGCTACAATAGGTTTTTGTGGAGTCCTTTTCAACGATATGAGAGCCACCGACCACCGTGTGATTGATGCTGATTGTGTCATTCTCAAAATCAACCGCTTGCCAACGAAGACCAAGGGCCTCAGACTTCCGAAGACCATAATAGAGCGTAACAAACACAATCGGACCGACCTCTTCATTTTGAAACGCATCGAGCATCTTTTGAGCATCTTCCGCAGTGAGGAAAACTTGTCTTTCGTCCTTCTTACTAGTTTTCTTAGGTAATGGAACTTGCAGAGCCGGATTGATTTTGATATCCCCATAGAGAACTGCACAATCAAATACCTGACGCAGAATGCTGATGATCTTTCTGATGGACGTGATAGACTGACCGCCAACCTTGTTGTCCTTGCGACCACCGTCATTGGAGAGATAGTTGACGTAGTCGAAAATATGACCAGCGGTGATGTCCTGAATATCCAAATTCAAGTCCTTGAAATAGGGAATCAGGTGTCGGTCAATATAGGTATGGTAGCCGTCGTAGGTGGTTTCAGCGACCTCGCTTTGACGCAGATTTTTCCACATGGCAAGGTAGTCAGCCATCTTGGAGGGATGATCGCTCTTTTCAAGATAGCTGTATTTCTCAACCATAGAGTCGATCATGGCAGAGGCTTTTTTCTTCGCTCCTCGACCCGAAAGCCCTGTGCTGACCCACTTTTCTTTCCGTTGATGGTTCTTGTCATAGTAGACGAGACGAACGTAATAAATGTCTTTCCTTTGCGCGATACATCCGGTCATCGTATCACCTCATTCGTCGGCATTAGGGAAGAGAACCTCAATCGCAATACGAGCGCCAAGACGAAAGGCATAGACGAAGATCTCCCTCTCATTGATGTCGGTCAGCTCATTGTAGCAGTCATCGAACTTTTCGAGAATCTCCTTTTGCTTGTCCGTCAACTCTTTCGATAGCGTGTCGTGGTGGTCGGCAATGTAGCCCATCAACTCCTTCGTTTCCTTGTCCGTGCTTCTGCAATCCGTGTTCGGACATACGTTACCGTAGAATAGTTCTTCAAGAATAGATTTCATAATGATCCTCCTAGGGTATGATAGAATCATTATATCGTGAAATCGTGCGTTTGCGAATAGGGGAAGAGGATTGTTTGCGGAATTGTTGCAATTTTAATCAATTATCAAATATATTGCGCTTAGATATAGAAAAACACAACATATTGTTCGCATGCTGAAAAACAACACAATATCTAGTGCCTCGTGCCTTGACAAATCGTTAAAAATATGATATAATACAAATATAAGAGTATATTTGCAGGAGAAATAAGATGATACTGTCAAAACAATATTTAGATGCAGAAGTTAGAAATAGAAATCTATATAATAATTTTGCATATGGTGGCTTGTTCTATAATAAACGACAGGCATTAGCCCAGTATGATATTTTCATATCTTATAGTTGGAATGATAGATCATATGCAGACAGAGTAGTACAACTGTTGGAAAAATGTGGATATACGGTGTACATAGATTACAATGACAACCGGTTGGATCGTGATAATGTTTCGGAAGAAACAGCAAGGCGTATTATATCGGAAATGAAAAAGTGCAAAGGACTCTTGCACTTGTATTCGCCAAGTTCATCTGTGTCAAAATGGTGCCCTTGGGAGGTAGGTGTATTTTCAGGTATAAAAAGTTTTAGATGTGCTAATTTGCCGTTAACAGAAAATAGGGGAGATGATTTCAAAAAACAGGAATATTTAGAAATATATCCTTATATTGAATACGAAAAAGCCAGCGGTACAACAAAATATGAATTTTGGGTTTGTGAAAGCAAAAATAAATACATAGAGCTCAAATATTGGCTTGATGGATATGAGCCCTGTATACACAGCTAAAGGAGAATTATTATGAAAAAAAGAATTTTTATTAGTTTTGCAGTAGAAGATAAATCGTTAAGAGATTTTCTTGTTGGGCAAGCAAGAAACGACAATAGTCCTTTTGAATTTTACGATATGTCGGTAAAATCTCCCTGGGATCATGCGTGGAAAACTAATTGCCGAACAAAGATCAGGGGGTGTGATGGTGTAATTGCAATTATTACATCTAACACAAAAAAAGCTAGTGGAGAAATTTGGGAAATTAATTGTGCAAAAGAAGAGAATATTCCATGTATAGGTATTTGGGGACATAAGGAAGATCATTTCAAAATCTTACCTTGGGAAATAGCACCATTAAAGGTTATGGATTGGAACTGGTATAATATCAAAAAATGGTTAGAATTGATTTGACAAAATAGGACCAAATATGAAATTAAAATCGCAATGTGTAAGAAAATATCAAGGTGATTATGATGAAGCCGTACTAGAACAATGGAAAACATGTGTAGAGATGGCTAACTGTAATACAGACAAACGAAACACATCTAATAATGTTTTTATAACGATAAACTCTGCAGTGTTGGCTATTGTTACATTTTCCTTGGATTATAAAAGTATTTTGCTTTCGATAATTGGCATAGTGATATGCTTACTATGGATAAAAACAATAAAAAGTTATACCCAATTAAGCCAAGTGAAATATGATATAATAAATGAGATGGAAAAATATTTGCCGATGCAACCATACACCTATGAGTGGCAAAAATTACAAAAAAACAAATATGTGGGATTAACGAAAATTGAAAAGCTGCTGCCCATTGTATTTATAGTGTTGTTTTCAATTTCCATTCTATATCCGGTTGTTAAGGAGCTATGGCCTTGCATAAAAGATATTATTTGTCAGCAGTGTTAGATGCAAAATAATTGAAGATACATATATGGGATATTTAAGCTCGACAAAAAACAGGGTATTACACAATCTGCGTAACAAATTGCGTAACACGCGCCTAAAAGCTGCGGGACAGGGTCTCAAAAAGCGCAATTAGGGAGGATGAATTTTCATCCTCCCTAATTGCCGAAAAAGCCTTGCGTAACAAAGCAAAAATAAAGCCGTTGGAACGGTTGCTCCAACGGCTTTATTTGGTCTGAGTGACAAGACTTGAACTTGCGGCCTCTACCACCCCAAGAGCGACGAGGGAGCTCAACGGAGCTTCCGAGGCGTTTCAATCAGCCCCGCGAGGTAGTCGATCGAAACGTTGTAAAACTCGGCAAGCGTCTTGTAATGCTCGATCGGCATTTGCCGTTCGCCCTTCTCGTAACGGCTGTATTGTGGTTGTGTCGTTCCGAGTAGAGCTGCAATCTCCGATTGGTTCTTGTCGGCATCTTCGCGCACGTCGCGAAGTCTTTGGTAAAATTGCATAGAAAATACCTCCTTCAGAGCTCGCGATCGCGGGCTCTTTTTTGTGCAATACAGAGATTATAGCATATATCCATACGGGCATATTGACTTTATATCCGTTCGGGTATATAATACTCTGTGATATATCCGATTGGATATATCGTTTGGAGGTGATAACGTGAAAACCGAATACCGCAAGTATCTCGACAGCCCTTTATAGATATGCGGGCATTACGCGAACGAAAGGAGAAGCAATGAACACAACCGAAACAAAGCCCGCCGAGAGCAGGGATATAATGCAAGACCGCACGTGGATATTCCACGAGGGACAGATCGAACGCATCAAGGCGAAAGACGGCGAGGCGTGCGCGCTGTTCGTCGAGGAGAACCGCAAGACCATAAACAATATGGTGTTCAAGTTCCTGCGAGAACGCCCCGATATGCGAGCACATTTCACGGGAACAAACGGACGCATTGAGCTCGATGCGTTCTATAATCAGCTTATCCTCGACTTGCCGTATCTCGCCTACGATAACGGCGCGTATCTCTACACCACGATGTACCGCGACTCCGTCAGTAAGGCATATATCGGCTATGAGTACATTATGACGGATGCGGCGCGGAACGGCAACAAGCACAGCGCGTTGTTTTATCAGTGCCGCAAAGCACCCGAAACGCTTATGCCGAGTTTCTATGACGATTGGACGCTTGAAAACGACAAGGGCGAGGAGAGCGACCGACATCCGCTCGACAGCATCTGTACCATAGAGAGCGTCGAGGAGGAATACAACAAGCGCGGCGATCGCGGAAACGTGCTTGACGTTGACGAGCTCATAGAGCTTGTATCCGACCTCCTCAACGAGAAGGATTGCACGGTCTTGCGCTGTTCTTTGCAAGCTATGGACAACGAGAGCGCAAGTGAGGAGCTCGGTGTGAGCGTGGTGCAGTATAAGCACGCACGTGAGCGAGCGTTGGTCAAGCTCAGAGAGAATGCCGCGGACGTTGTTGCTCGACTTCTCGAACGTGGCTCACGCCGCGCAAACCTCTTTGTGGGAGTTTTCCCCGAAGGCTACAGCGAGGAGGAGAAGGAAGCCCGCCGAGAGCGCGAGCGGGCTCGTCATCGAACCCGCAGAGCACAGGAGACGCCCGAAGAGGCTGAACGGCGGCGAGCGAAGAACAGAGAGCGCGTCCGAGCTATGAGGGCTCGACAGAAAGCCGAGCAAGCATCAGCTTGGGGAGCATAAGCGGGGGTAAGGTTCTCCCCCGCTATGCACACGCTTTCTCTGATTACCTCCAAAAGCCGACCGCGCGGGCGTGTCGGCTTTCCTCGCCTAAACCGCGGATTGCGCGGTTGTAGTCGTCGGGCAGTATGGAAACACCCTTCGACCAACCCGCGCGAGTGTTGCGCCTGCGGCACGCGCCGAATTGCGGTACGTGTCGAGCCGCGACCCCGTGGGGCGAGCTAACCTCATCAACGTTTCACGTCAGCGTCCCGAGGCGTGAGATTTTATATATACTTGACTAAGTATCATAAAGCGGGAAAAGGAGGAGAGACAATGCTTCACGGAAGATACATTTCGAACTACGGAGTAGTTCGGTCATATGCCGCAAAGAAGTATAAGCTTCTGTGCATCAAGTGTAAGGCGAATGAGCACAGAGAGGTCAAATTCACGGCAAAGGGACGCGCGGGCAATGACAACAAACTCAACAACAACATTTCCCGCACCCGCGCCCGTGTCTTTGAGCTTGCATACTGTAACCCGTGGGAGCTTTTCGTGACGTTCACCCTCGACCCGAAGAAGTACGACCGTCACAACCTTGAACAGTATCGCAAAGACCTTTCACAGTTCATACGCGACGTTCGCAAGAAGTCGCACACCAACGTGAAGTGTCTGCTCGTTCCCGAACAGCACAAGGACGGCAGTTGGCACATGCATGGTTTCTTAATGGGCTTGCCCTTATCCGCTCTGCGAGCGTTCACCTTGCAAGACCATATCCCGTATGCCATCCGAGACCGCTTGACGCAAGGTAAACAAGTCTATACGTGGGAAGCCTACGAACGCAAGTTCGGATATACGAGCATAGAGCGTATAGAAAACGGCGAAGCGGCGAGTAAGTATATCACCAAGTATATCACGAAAGAGGCTTTGCAAACGATCACAGCACTGAACGCACATATTTTCTACGCCTCGCAGGGCTTGCAGTCCTCCGAGATCGTCAGCAAGGACATCCTTGCCAAGCCCATCACAGCCCCCGATTACGAGAACGACTACGTAACTGTGAAGTGGTTTGACAACGTGCAGACGGCGTTCACGTATTTCGAGTAACACCAACCGAGGAGAACAGTATGAAAGCAAGCGAATATTTCACCGATTGGCAGGAGAAGCGCGCGCCGCTTCTCAAACGCTCTACCTATGAAGCGGAAAGCATCTATATCACCCGTCACATAGCCCCCTACTTCGAGGGGAAGGAGCTCGACGAGCTCCGCGCCCCTCACATTCACGCCTACGCCGTAGAGAAACTGCGAGCAGGACGGAGAGACGGCAAAGGCGGCTTGTCGCTCGTGAGCGTCAAGAAGCACTTGAGCGTGATCAGGCACGCACTCCGCGATGCCGTTGTGCTCGGGTATATAGAGACGAACCCCGCCGATAACATACGCCTACGCCGCCGAAAATCGACGCTGACGGCTCGGACGGTCTTTCTAACTCCGAGAGATGCACAAACCCTTCTTGACGGTCTCTCGGGCTCACAGATAGCCCCTGCGGTCATTCTCGCGCTTTACTACGGTCTGCGCAGGTCAGAGGTGCTCGGGCTCAAATGGAGCGCGATCGACTTTGAGCGAAATACGCTCACCGTCTGTCATACCGTGGTGAAGAACCTCACCATAGAGGTGAGCGACAACACCAAGACCGACACGAGCCGCCGCACGTTCGAGCTTCTCCCCGAAGTGAAAGCTATGCTTGAACGTATCCGCGCCGAACACGGAGGGGAGAGCCCCTATATACTGCACCGGGTGAACGGCGAACCGATGCGCCCCGATACGCTCACGCGGTCATTCCGTCGAGAGCTTGCCCGCATCGGTCTCCCGCCGATGCGCTTCCACGATCTTCGGCATTCGACAGCCTCTATCCTTATGGAGCGCGGGTGGTCTCTTGAAGACGTGAAGAATTGGCTCGGACACGCCGACATAGAGACCACGAGCAATATCTATATCCATTATAGCCGACAACGGAAGGTGATGCTTGCAGGCAACTTAAGCGGTATGTTCACGCTTCACGAATGAGAAAAGGCAGGAAGCACAATGCTTCCTGCCTTTTTGTCTATCTGAGTGACAAGACTTGAACTTGCGGCCTCTACCACCCCAAGGTAGCGCGCTACCAGCTGCGCCACACCCAGATATCTTGTCGGGATACCCCCGAACAGTACAGTATTATAGCACACTTTTTTGCTAAAGTCAAGAGGGTTTTCAAAAATTTTTATTTTTATTTTTTGCCCCCTTTTGTTCTTGAAACAGCCCCTGTCCAACGGCAACACATCTTTACGGACAGAGGCTTTTCGTTTCCCTTTCCTTCGGTGTCACGGTACCTTTGCGAGGGGAGCCTTAAGACGCTTGCTCTGCGGATGATCGAACACGCACGCAGTTGTTCCTATGGTTTTATCTATGCGGTGAGCTGGTGCTCGCATTCCTTCGTCTGTGGTATATGAATACACGTTGTGCGCGGTCAACACAAGATACGGTCACACATTACAAGCGATAAGAATTAAGGGGGAAAGGCAGTTTACACCTTGGTGAGATAGCCCGTTTTCGTTATGGAGTGTGATCGTGCGGCTCAAGCAAACACCCACCCAACAAGCACCATATAAGTCACCGTTCCTGCGAGAATGCTCACAAGCGTATTGCGCTTCCAAAGGTGAAGCAGGACGACGGCCGCGGATGCGATGATCTCGGGGAGGCCAAAGGGATACGATGAGACCGATACGTCCTTCAGACAATAAACGCAGAGCATTCCCATCACAGCGAAGGGAAGAACCCGTCCGAGATAGGTGATCAGCGGTGGTGTTTTCCGATTGCCTCGAAAGACGAGGAATGGAAGGACGCGAAGGAGAAGGGTGACGGCGGCAACGACTGCGATCAGGAGAATTTCTTTCATTTCGTCTCCTCCCGCTTGTCAAAGCGTTCGATCAGACGTCTTCCGAGAGAGAGGAAAAGAGCGATCGCGATCATCGCGGGGATCAGAAAATGCTCCTTACCGAAGATCACGAGGGAAAGGACCGAGCATACGACACCGACGACGGCAGGGATGTGATTTTTCGTACTCTTCCATTGTTCGACGAAAACCGTGAGAAACAATGCCGTCATCGCGAAATCGATCCCGTGAAAGTCGATCGGAATGAGCGTTCCCACGAGCGCACCGAGCAGGCTTCCCAACACCCAATAGGACTGATTGAAAAGCGAAACCAAAAAGGAATAGAGATGAAAATTCACCCCCTCGGGCGCTTTCCCCGAGCAGACGAGGGAATAGGTCTCGTCGGTCAGTCCGAAGATCAGATAGGGCTTGAATTTTCCCGCTCCCTTGTACGGCTCGATCATCGTGATACCGTAGAAGAGGTGACGCGCATTGACCATCAGCGTGGTCAATGCGGCTGTGATCAGAGACGCGCCCGACGCGAGCAGGCTGACTGTGACGTACTGCATCGAACCTGCGTAAATGAATGCGCTCATCGCGAGTGCCCACCAAACACCGTATCCGTTCTGCTCCGACAGGATGCCGAAGCCGAAGCCGAGGACGATATAGCCTGCCATCACGGGAAGAGATCTGACGAAGGCGAGCTTGAGAGCTTTTTTCACAGGGCGATCTCCTTTCCCGTGAGAGCCTTGAACAGCCCTATGCATCCTGCGGAAATATCCGCATATGCGATGTCGAATCTGCGCGAATACCAAGGGTCGGATACGTCACCGCCGTCTCCCGCATAGTCCATCAGCTTTCGGATCTTCTGTTTGGGATCCCCCGACAGGATGCGGTGCATATTGCGGATGTTCGCGCTGTCCATACCGATGAAGAGATCATACTTTTCGTAGTCATCCGATCGAAGCTGTACGGCGGTCTTGCCGTCGCAGGAGATCCCGTGACGTGCAAGCTCTTCTCTTGCGGGCGGATATACGGGGTTTCCGACCCCGTTCCATATTTCCTCGTCGCTCGTTGCGGATGAACGGATCACGAACGAGTCTGACAGTCCTGCCTCGTCCGCTATTTTTTTGTAGATAAATTCCGCCATCGGACTGCGGCAGATGTTGCCGTGGCAGACAAACATAATTCGGGTCATTCGGGTTTCCTCTTCGGTTCGTGTATTACGGGATCTCGCTGACGAGCTCCGCCATATCCTTTCGCTTCTTTTCGCGGAGCTTGTCGCCGTCCTTCGGGTAGCCGAGCGCGATCACGAGGCGGACGGGGGCATCGAGCGAGCAGATCTCGCGGATCCGTTTATCGTCGAGCCAACCGAGAATGCAGGTGCCGAGCCCTTGTGCGGTCGCCTCTGCGGTGATATACGCCGAGAGGATGCCGATGTCGATCGATCGGTAGTCGATACCCTTGAATTTTGCACCGAGCGCGGCGGTTTTGACGTAGGGCTGCTCCGAAAGCACAAGAAAGATCGGAACGTCTGACGCGAACTTGTTCATCCCCATACCCTGAACCGCCTTCGCGACCTCGCGCGCGGAGTCTCCCGAACAGACCGTGATGCGGTAGGGCTGATCGTTGCAGGCTGACGGCGCGAGGCGTGCTGACGCGAGGATCGCGTCCAGCTTCTTACGCTCGACGGCTTTTCCGCTGTCATAGCTGCGGCAGGATTGACGGTTTTCTGCGATCTCTGTAAAGTTCATAGAGGGGATCCTTTCGTATGATATGGGTTAGAGAAGGGGCTTTTTCATCCAGGTGTGCGGACAGTCCTGCTCGTATTCGATCTCGCCGTATGCAGAGAAGCCGCATTTTTCGTAAAAGCTACGTGCGGCACATTGTGCGTGCAGAGCGAGCTGTGTGCCGCCGACCTCTCGCGCGTATTCTTCTGCAGCAGAGAGTAGGGAAGCGCCGAGCCCTTTCCCGCGGTATTCCTTCCGCACTGCAAGTCTTCCGAGGGTGTACGAGCCTGCGCTTTCGGCTTGAAAGACGCGGCAGGTCGCCACGGCGCGCTCTCCGTCAAAGACGAGAAAGTGTGTTGAAATGCCGTCGGTCGTGTCAAATTCCTCGAGGAAGCCCTGCTCGTCGACGAACACCTCGACGCGGATCTCCCGCGCCATATCGGGAAGCGTTGCGTAATGCTCAATTCTGTACTTGTTCGTTGCGTTTGTTAGCATATACGTATCGTTTTCACCGACAGTGATCAATCCTGAGCGCGGAAGGTGACCGTTCCGCTTGCTGCATCCATCGACTCGACGATCGCGAGCGATTCGAGACGGTAGCCGAGGTTGCGGATGACGCGGCCGCCGATCTGGAAACCCTTTTCAACGGCAATTCCGATGCCTTCGACAACAGCGCCCGCGCTCTCGGTGATCGAGATCAGACCCTGAAGCGCACAGCCGTTTGCGAGAAAGTCGTCGATGATGAGCACACGGTCCTCGGGAAGGAGAAATTTCTTCGAGACGATGACCTGATTTTTGCATTTATGCGTGAAGGATTCGACCTCGGCGGTGTACATTTCGCCGTCGAGATTGACACTCTTCGATTTCTTCGCGAACAGGACGGGGACACCGAGACAGCGCGCGACCGAGCAGGCGATCGCGATGCCCGATGCCTCGATCGTCAGTACCTTCGTGATCCTGCAGTCCGCAAAGCGTCTGCAGAATTCCTCGCCCATCTGGTCAAGAAGTGCGACGTCCATCTGATGATTCAAAAAGCTGTCGACCTTCAGAACGTTTCCTTCCTTTACGATGCCGTCCCGAACGATGCGTTCTTCCAAAAAATTCATGTGCGGTTCCTCCGATGTGATAAACTGAAAAGGATAATTTAAATTTATTATACAACCTTTAGCTGAAATTGTCAATTCATATTGCCAAAAAAACGAAAGGCTCGAAGAAATGGAAGGCTTTACGCAGAATTTTGCACGGTATCTACTTGCTTTCTTGGCGTTTGTGTGCTACAATAATGAAGAAAATAAGATCTTCGGAGGCAACGATGGATATCATATCGCTTCGGTGCGGAGATTATTCCGCCGCTATCAATCTCACCCGCGGGGCAAACTGTATTTCACTTCGCAACGAGCGTTACGGTGCCACGATCTTACGCGAGCCCGATTATGAGAAGGGCGTGGACAATCCCTTTCTATACGGAATGCCGATCCTTTTTCCCGTGAACCGCGTTTCGGGCGCGAGATTTATGTTTGAGGGAAGAGAATACGTTTTTCCCGTCAATGAGCCGAGTACGGGCTGTCACCTGCACGGAATGCTTCACGCCGAGGCATTTGAATGTATTGAACGCTCCGCGTCACATCTCGTTGCAAGATACCGCGCGACCGAGGAGAAGCCGTACGGATGTTTTCCTCATGCCTTTGACGTGACGCTGACGTACCGCCTTTCTGAGGACGGCTTTGATCAGGCCTTGGAGGTCACGAACCGCTCGGAAAGCAATATGCCGCTTCTGATGGGCTTCCACACGACCTTCCGCGCCGCGTTCACCGAAACGAGCCGACGGGAGGATATTCGCGTCTATGCCGACCTTTCGGAGGAGTTCGAGCGCAATATGGAGAACTATTTGCCGACCGGCAACAAACCCGCATTTGACGAGGTGGGAAAGGCACTCGCCGCGGGAACCTTCTGTCCCTTCGGTCAGCCCACGAGTAAGCATTACCGCGCGGCATCCCCCTACCGCATGGTGCTGTATGATGCGGGAAGAGATCTTTCGGTCGTGTATGAAAACGATGAGAAGCTCCCGTTCCGTCTGATCTATAACGCGAATGCGGATGAATTCATCTGCATGGAGCCGCAGACCAGCCTTGCGAACAGCCCGAATTCGCCGTTCTCGCGCGACGAGGCGGGATTTGGATATCTTCTGCCGAACGAGGCGAGGGTGTTCCGCTCTCACATCAGCCTCGCGGAAGGGGATAAGAGAGGGTAAGAGGGAATTTCAGCTTTGATCGGTTCGCTTCGAAAAAATCGTCTCTGATGAAAATTTTTTCGCGTCGGACGGTTGAATTTTCGCGATCCCCGTGTTATAATATCCGCGTACCCCGAGGACGGAGCTTTGTGCCCCCTCGGTGATTCTCACAGAACGAGGTAAAAACAAATGAAACCCATTCGCATTGGTATTTTCGGCTACGGCAATCTTGGCAGAGGCGTGGAAAGCGCGATCGGGCAGAATGCCGACACCGAGCTTGTCGCCGTCTTTACGCGCCGCGATCCCTGCAGCGTTACGCTTCGCACGGAGGGCGTTCCCGTCGTGCATGCGGATCATGCTTTCGATTACAGAGATAAGATCGACGTGATGATCCTCTGCGGCGGCAGCGCGACCGATCTGCCTGAGCAGACTCCTCTGCTTGCACAGCATTTTAACGTGATCGATAGCTTTGATAATCACGCGAAGATCCCCGAGCATTTTGAGGCGGTCGATGCTTCTGCCAGAAATGCGGGCAAGGTGGCGGTCATTTCGGTCGGATGGGACCCCGGAATGTTCTCTCTGAACCGTCTTTATGCCGGTGCGATCCTCCCCGACGGGAAGGATTACACCTTCTGGGGGAAGGGCGTCAGTCAGGGGCATTCGGATGCCATTCGCCGCATTGACGGCGTGAAGGATGCAAAGCAGTACACGATCCCCGTGGAAGCGGCGCTTGAGGCGGTGCGGAGCGGCTTAAATCCCGAGCTTTCCGCGCGCGAAAAGCATACGCGCGAATGCTTTGTCGTTGCCGAGGAGGGTGCGGATCTCGCTCGCATCGAGCGAGAGATCAAGACGATGCCGAACTATTTTGAGCCCTACGACACAACGGTGCATTTCATTTCCGAGGAGGAGCTGCGGCGCGACCACAGCGGAATCCCGCACGGCGGATTTGTCATCCGCACGGGCAAGACGGGACTATCCGGGGAAAACAACCACGTGATCGAATACAGCCTGAAGCTCGATTCAAACCCCGAATTTACGTCGTCGGTGCTTCTTGCCTATGCACGCGCTGCTGTACGTATGAACAGGGAAGGAGCGTGCGGCTGTAAGACCGTTCTCGACGTTCCGCCCGCATTTTTGAGTGCAAAAGCACCCGAGGAGCTGCGCAGAACCCTTCTGTAATATGATTTTCTTTGGAATATCAAGAGAAATTTAAGCTTTTTTCTTAAACTTTTTTTCAAAAAGGTATTGCAATCTCGGAAAAGTTGTGATATAATAACCTCTGCGTGAAAATATCCGTAGAAGGTGCTCGTTTTGTGTACAACGCCACGAAACACCGATGTAACCGAGAAAGGAATGGTCATAGAAATGAAGGAAGGACTCCATCCGCAGTACGAGGAAACCGTAATTCGTTGCGCATGCGGCGAAACTGTCGTCACCAAGTCGACGAAGTGCGGCGAAATCAAAGTTGAAATCTGCTCCAAGTGTCATCCCTTCTACACCGGCAAGCAGAAGTTTGTCGACGTAGGCGGACGTGTTGACAAGTTCAAGAAGAGACTTGCGAATCTCCAGAAGTAATCTTTCTTGAAAAGGTGGGAGTAGCAGCTCTCATAAAGGCGAGCGGTTTTTCTTGTATCGTTGCGAAAGCACGGCGAGGAAGACCGCTTGTCTTTTTGATATTTGGGAATAATAAGACGAAACAGAGAGAAGGAGATCACGGTATATGGAAAATAGAATCTTTACGGCGAACAGAGAAACAGACGATGACGCGCTCGTTCGCGCGGCGACGGTCGGCATCAGCGGATACGATGCGGAGGAAGCGGAGGTCGAGAAGAGTCTCGACGAGCTTGCCCGTCTGCTCGATACCGCAGGTGCGGAGGTGATCTTCCGCCTCGTGCAGAACAAAGCGACGCCCGATCCGAGATTTTTGCTCGGAAGCGGAAAGGTTGCGGAGCTTGCCGCGCTTTGCCATATGAACGAGATCTCGCTCGTTGTGTTTGATACCGATCTGTCACCTGCTCAGATCCGTAATCTTGAGGATGCCGTTTCGAGCGAGCAGATGCCCGTTCGCGTCATCGACCGATCGATGCTGATCCTCGATATCTTTGCACTCCACGCCGTCACGGGGGAGGGGAAGCTTCAGGTCGAGCTTGCACAGCTGAAATATACCGCACCGCGTCTTTCGGGACACGGAGCTGAAATGTCGCGACTCGGCGGCGGTATCGGTACGAGAGGCCCGGGTGAGTCAAAGCTCGAATCCGATCGCCGTCATATGCAAAGACGCATCTACGCACTTGAAGAGGAGCTGCGCGCGATGGAGAAGAACCGCAAAACGATGCGCGCGGCGCGTGACCGAAGCGGATACCTGAAGGTCGCGATCGTCGGCTATACCAACGCAGGAAAATCCACCCTTCTGAATTATCTCACCGACGCGGGCATCCTCGCACAGGATAAGCTTTTTGCGACGCTCGATCCGACAACGCGAAAGTATAAGCTTCCCTCGGGTGAAGAGATCCTTCTCACCGATACCGTCGGATTTATCCGTAAGCTGCCGCACCATCTTGTCAAGGCGTTTCGTTCAACGCTCGACGAGGCGGTCTACGCCGACGTGCTTCTCATTCTTGTCGACGCATCCGACCCCGAGGCAGAGGCACAGCTTTCGGTCACCGAGGAGCTGCTTCGGGATCTCGGCGCATCGGATAAGCCGACGATCTATGCGTTCAATAAATGCGACCGCGGGGTGCTTGTACACCGTGCGGTAAAGAGTGGCGACGACAGCCGAACGGTCTATCTGTCCGCAAAAACGGGACAGGGGGTCGATCAGCTCGTCGCGGCGATCGAGGAGATCGCGCAGTCGGACAAGAGGCGCGTGACCTATCGCATTCCGAACAGCGATGCGGGCGCGGTCAGTAAGCTCTACGCGATCGCATCGGTCGAAACGGTCGATTACGGCGCGGAGGCGATCACGGTCGTCGCGATGGCGGACGCTAAGGCGCGCGGACAGATGAAGCGGTATGCCGTTGACGATCTGCCCGAGAAAAAGGAGGCGTGGGAGGAATGAGCGAGGAGACGAAGCGCTACACCACGGTAAAGCATGACGGAGAAGCCGAGTTCGAGGAAAAACGCTCGACCTTCATCGGGTATGCAAAGCGCGTGACAACGGCGGACGAGGCGGCGGATTTTATCAAGTCGATCAAGAAAAAGCACCCCGATGCACGGCATAATTGCTCGGCGTATCTTCTCGCGGGCGGGATGACTGCGCGGTATTCGGATGACGGCGAGCCGCAGGGAACTGCGGGAATGCCGATCCTTGAGACGATCCGTAAATCGGGCGCGGAGGACGTTTGTGTTGTTGTGACGAGATACTTCGGCGGCATCCTGCTTGGCGCGGGCGGACTTACCCGCGCGTACGCGCACGCGGCGTCGATCGCGCTTGACTCTGCCGAGATCGTGACGTACGAGGAGTACGTCGAGATGCGGCTCGTGTCGACTTACAGTGAATATCAGCGGTATTCGGCGCAGCTTGCAAACACGGGTGCGATCATTGACGACACGGTGTTTGCGGATAACGTCACGCTTCTTTTTGCAATGAAGCCTGACGAGGCGGTGCGCTTTTCGGAGAAGGTCATCGAAGAGAGCCGCGGGCAGAACCGCCCCGAGGAGATCGGACGGCGGTTTGATGCAAAATAAAGCGCGCGTTTCGCGTTATAATAAAAGCACTACGCTGAAGGAGCAATGAAATGATAGAAGTAGTGTCGGTGAAAAATATGCGGGAAAGTGACGCCGCGACGATCGCGGGAGGTGTTCCCGGGAGAGAGCTGATGTACCGCGCGGGTGTCGGGATCTGTGAGAGCGTTTCGTGGCGTGAGCCCGTTGCGATCGTTTGCGGCTGCGGCAACAACGGCGGCGACGGCTACGTGCT
>JAZNOQ010000070.1:0-3846 GCA_045589215.1 Eubacteriales bacterium | reverse complement strand
CCACCGACATCAACCTCCCCTTCATCACCGCAAACGCACAGGGCCCGCTCCACTTCGACGCAACCCTCACGAGAGCGGAATTCGACCGCATCACGGCAGACCTCGTCGACGCGACGATGAAGCCCACGAAGCAGGCACTCTCCGATGCAGGGATCAGCGCGTCTGAGGTCGATAAGGTACTCCTCGTCGGCGGCTCGACTAGAATTCCCGCAGTTCAGGAAGCGGTCAAGAAGTTCATCGGCAAGGATCCCTTCAAGGGCATCAACCCCGACGAATGCGTTGCGATCGGCGCGGCAATTCAGGGCGGCGTTCTCGGCGGCGACGTGAAGGATCTCCTCCTTCTCGACGTTACGCCTCTGTCGCTCGGCATCGAGACGCTCGGCGGCGTGTTCAACCGTATCATCGACCGTAACACCACCATCCCCGTAAAGAAGAGCCAGATCTACTCCACCGCGGCTGACGGTCAGACCTCGGTAGAGATCCACGTCCTGCAGGGCGAAAGAGAGATGGCTGCATATAATACCACCCTCGGCAAGTTCTCGCTGACGGGCATCCCCGCAGCACCCAGAGGCGTGCCGCAGATCGAGGTCACCTTCGACATCGACGCCAACGGTATCGTAAACGTTACCGCAATGGATAAGGGTACGGGTAAGGAACAGCACATCACCATCACCTCCTCCACGAATATGTCTCAGGAGGACATCGACCGTGCCGTTAAGGATGCGGAGAAGTACGCGGACGAGGATAAGAAGCAGAAGGAAGCGGTCGACGCGAAGAACCACGCAGAAAGCATGATCTTCCAGACCGAAAAGACGCTTGCGGATCTTGGTGATAAGGTCAGCGAAAGCGATGCGGCTCCCGTCAAGGAAGCGATCGAGAAGCTGAAGAGCACCGTGAATAGCGGCGACACCGAGGCGATCAAGGCAGATACCGAGGCACTTGAAAAGGCGTTCTATCCGATCGCAGAAAAGCTCTATCAGGCACAGGCAGGCGCACAGGGCGCCCCCGGTGCAGATGCAGGCGCACAGGGCGCTGAGGGCGGCTACTACGACGCTGATTTCGAGGATAAGGGTAACTGATCGTTACAGAATAATACCGGCGGGGAAGGGCGGTTCGCCCTTTCCCGCGTAACGCGTTTTCCGTGTAGGACGGAAAGAAGGAAGAAACAACATGGCAGATAAACGAGATTATTACGAGGTGCTTGGCGTAAAGAAGGGCGACGACGATGCCGCGATCAAGAAGGCGTACCGTGTCCTTGCGAAGAAGTACCACCCCGATATGAATCCCGGGAATGCGGAGGCAGAGCAGAGGTTCAAAGAGGTCAACGAGGCATACGGTGTCCTTTCGGATCCCGAGAAGCGTGCGGCATACGATCAGTACGGTCACGCGGCGTTCGATCCTGCCTCGGGCGGCTTTGGCGGCGCAGGCGGTGCGGGATTTGATTTCGGAGATATTTTTGAAAACTTTTTCGGCGGCTTCGGCTTTGGCGGCGGAAGCTCTTCTTCGCGCGCAAATGCTCCGAGACGGGGAGAAAACATCAACCTCAGCGTGCGCCTCACTTTAGAGGAATCCGCAACGGGTGTGAAGAAGGAGTTTACTTATCCCTGTAACGTGACCTGCCCCGACTGTAACGGTAAGGGCGGAAGCGACGTCGAGACCTGCCGCGTCTGTAACGGAAGCGGACAGCGCCGCGTCCTGCAGAACCTCGGCGGTATGCAGTTCCAGACCACGCGTACCTGCGACTCCTGCCGCGGAACGGGTAAGAACATCAAAAATATCTGTAACACCTGCCGCGGAAACGGCATCGTCCGCAAGCAGAGAACGGTTACGGTCAACATCCCCGCAGGCATCGACGACGGACAGAGCATCGCGAAGCGCGGCTTTGGCTGTGACGGTCTGAACGGCGGCAGTACGGGTGACCTCATCGTGACGATCGCACTCCGTAAGCACGAGATCTTCACGAGACGGGATTTCAACATCTATTGCGACGTTCCGATCACGGTGGCAGAGGCTACCCTCGGCGCAGAGATCGACATTCCCACCCTCGACGGAACCGAAAAGTATGACATCCCCGAGGGAACACAGCCGGGTGATACCTTTACGCTTCGCGGCAGAGGTATTCCGTATACCAACAGCGCGACACGCAAGGGCGACCTCGTGTTCCGTACCACGGTAGAAATTCCGAAGGGCCTTTCCGAAAAGCAGAAAGACTGTATGCGGAAGTTCGCCGATGAGTGCGGAGAGGGGAACTACGCAAAGAAAAAGAAGTTCAAGAACATTTTTAAGAAGAAATAAAAAAGGCAAGCAACTGATGGGAGATCCCAAACGGTTGCTTGCTTATTTTTTGTAGAGTGCGCGCGGCGTATCGATCAGACCTGTGAGATAATCGAGGCTCACGTTATAATAGCGGGCAAGTGTTATAAAGTGATGGGTGGGAAGCTCTTGCTTTCCAAGCTCATATTTGTTGTATTGTTCACGGGAAGTCCCCAAAACGCTGGCAATTTCAGTTTGCGTTTTTTCATGATCTTCACGAAGATCGCGTAATCGTTGGTAAAAGTGCATAATAAGTTCCCTCCACCCGAACGGGCAAACTTGTGCGATGTGGAGATTATACCATGTAACCAATCAAACACTCTTGAAAAGTGACTGATTGGTTGCTATAATGGTGTTGTATTATTGGGCTGGGAGGAAAAAATAAAATGACAGTAAAAATATGGGGACTTGACGATTCGGTCAAAAAGGAGCTCCGCGAACGCCTTCAAGGATATCCCGAGGATCCCGATAAAACGCTCGAAGAGGCGCGGAAGGATTTTCTGAATCGCCTGCCCGAAGAGTTAAGAAGTGAATATTCGGCTCTCGCGGGATACGCGAACATTGTAATGTCTATCCACGAATACGAGGCGTATCAATGCGCAAATTCCTCCAAGACCTCAAGTAGCTTGAAGCGCACCTGATAGGTCGTGTTGTCCGAGTCGGTGATGATACGGTATTGATCTCCGCTCAGTCCGAGGTCAGCAAGAGACGATCTCACCGACGTGTCCGCATCAGTAGAAGCGGCAGAAAGACAGAGCGAGGGGAAAAGCACGCACCACCAATTCTTTCCCGAAGCTTCTCCGATCAGAACGCGTAAAGAGAGATAATCACCCGACGGGAAGCAGCAGCTTTCGTATTGCCTCGTCGGATAGCTCTCAACGCCGAACGTGACCGATACGGGCGCATCGCTCCCCTCTGCGGCGAGCCGCGCCTCTGCAACATCCTCGATCTCCGAAAGGTGGGCGTTGATCTCCCGTATCGCGTCCTCACGCGTCTCACATTCCGACAAAAGTGTCTCGGTATAAAGAAGCACCGCATCGCGCACCGCGAGCTTTTCTCTTTGATCGCTGTCGCTGTCCGAATTCGCAAGCACGTGCAGACGAATGACGCTGTCGTAGATCGCCTCCTCGCCGTGAACGGGCAGAATGCCGATCAATAGAAAGATCAGTGCAATACAAAGCACAAGGGTAAGTAGCTTGTCCATAATAAAAATCCTCCTGAAATGAACGGAAAGACCGCGCTGTTCCGTATATCAGGAGGATTTCCCACATGGGGAAGAATTATTCGTTTTACAAAAACAAAAATAAGATCGACGAAGCGAGAGAAAGCAAGAGAAGCAGAAAGACGTCGGGCTTCAGAAGCACCGCGCGCGCACGGACGCGGAAGGGAACAGGTGTTCCGTCCTTTCGTTTCGGTACTTCGATGTTCGGCAGATTTCGCATTGCATAGAGCCTGCAAAGCCTTGCCGCTTCCCCACAGAAAAGCGCAAGCGAAAAGAGAAAGACCGCGATCACAATGAAGACAAAGAGAGCC
>JAZNOQ010000069.1:0-2468 GCA_045589215.1 Eubacteriales bacterium | reverse complement strand
AAAAAGCCCTCGGCGTCGATCCCGACGGCTACGTCAACGCGGGCGTTCTCGTGCTCAGCCTCGAGCAGTTCAGGAGGAATGAGATCGAAAAGAAATTCGTCGAACTGCTGACCGAATACGACTTCGACCTGCTCGATCCCGATCAGGCTTATCTGAACTACCTCTGCGATGGCAAGATCTGCGTTTTGCCGAACGGCTGGAACAAGGAGCCGATGCCCCTTCCCTGCGAGGGCAAAAAGTACATCATCCATTACGCGCTTTACAAAAAGCCCTGGCAGTATGACGACGTCATCGACGGAGATTATTTCTGGCACTACGCGGAGACCTCCCCCTTCTTCGGCGAGATCCTTCGCCGCCGCCTCTCCTTCGGAGAAAAAGAACGTGCCGAAAGCGCGGCTGTCGCGAGCGAGATACTCGTTCACGCGAACAATATCGTCGCCTCGGACTGCACCTTTAAAAAATTACTTAAGAACTGTTGAGAGATACTATGGAAAAATCAGCACATAAGCTTGAATTACAGCGAAGGATCGCCGAGCTTGAAAAAAAGCAGCTCTGGCACCTTGACGTCGAGGACGATCCCGAAACCTATCCCCTTATGCCCGATGACGTGGACTATCTCAACGAAAAGCTCTCGAGCCGTATCAAAAACAAGATCGCAAATATTATGGGTGCGCGATTCTTCGACAAGCTGATCGCGGACCGTCAGCTCATTATAAAGGAAGTCCGCGGAATTGAGAATTTCAAAGCCGTAAATGGCGGAAAGATCGTCACCTGCAACCATTTCAGCGTCGGCGACAACTATGCCGTTTGGGTCGCGCTGCGCGATCATATGGACGGACGGCTGCTATATAAGGTCATCCGTGAGGGGAACTATACCAATCCCCCGAAACCCTTCGGACTTTTTATGCGCCACTGCAACACTCTGCCGCTCTCAAGCCAGCTTCCGACGATGAAGAAGTTTCTCAAAGCCGTTTCGGTGCTCCTCGGCAGAGGCGAAACGATACTTATCTACCCCGAGCAGGGTATGTGGTGGAACTACCGCAAGCCCCGCCCGATGCAGGACGGTGCGTTTACACTTGCCGTCCGCAATAAAGCTCCCATCGTTCCGATCTTTATCACTATGGAGGACAGCGACGTCATCGACGGCGACGGTTTCCCCGTTCAGGAATTCACCCTTCACATACTCCCCGCCATCTACCCCGATCCTTCGCTTTCGTCCGCCGAGGCAAAGGCGAAGATGAAGCAGGAAAATTACGATGCGTGGGTGAAGGTCTACGAGGATTTCTACGGCAAGCCGCTGGTATATTCTGAAGAATGAAGCTCTATCTTACAACCATCGGGATCGCGATGCTCATAATCGCCGCGGTCAATCTCGCCATCGGCACGGCGGCTTGGTATTATATCGTGATCTCCGTGATCTGGTGCACCGCGCTGCAGTTCGCCATCGACGGCGGGATCGCGTTTCTGATAAACAAAATGCCGAACGGGTGGTTCGGCGCGGACAACGTGCTTTATTACGTAACCGATGCCGAAAAAAGGCTTTACAAACGACTGCGCGTGAAATTCTGGAAGGACCGCGTCTGGGAGCTCGGCGGACTCGGCGGCTTCAGCAAAAAGCACTGCACCGACCCCTCGAACCCCGAATATATCGAAAGATTTATCATCGAATGCAACAAAGGAGTGCTGACGCACCGCCTCTCCTACCCCGCAGGCTTTCTTGCGATGCTGACGCTAACAGGCGTCCCCGTATTTACGGTAGCCCTGCCCGTTGCGATAGTGAACGTATATCTGAACGTACTGCCAACCTTGGTTTTGAGGTATAACACCCCGAAGCTGAAGCTGATCCTTGAGAGATTGAGAAGAAAGGCGGAAAATGAAAAAACGGTATCGTGAGATACCGTTTTTCTATATCGCATCCTAATCACGGCGCAAGCCGTGTATATCATCAAAGCGCAGCCTTGTATATCATCAAAAAGAAGTTTTGTATATCATCAAGCCGCAAAGATACACGCTACGCGTGATGATATACGCCTTCGACGATGATATACACGCTTTCGCGTGATGATATACCAAGCCTGCGGCTTGGATAAAAAAATCCGAAAGCGAACCTTTTCGGATTTTTTGGCGGAGATGGAGAGATTTGAACTCTCGCGCCGGTTATCCCGACCTACACCCTTAGCAGGGGCGCCTCTTCGGCCTCTTGAGTACATCTCCGTATATACTCCCGCGAGCGGCCGTTTGCAGAACTCGCGGATAATATTATACTACACTTTCTCCGCTTTGTCAAGATGTTTTTGTGTTTTTCTTGGGGTTTTATTGTAATTATTTGATTTTATTTGAAGAACACCTTGATTTTTCGTTTTTATATTGAAACATCGCAGACCTCCCGTGGGAGGTCTGCGATGTTTCCGAGCCGCCTGCGGGGCGCAGTCGGCTCGGAGCACAGGGAGAGTTTCGCGCGGCTCTGG
>JAZNOQ010000068.1:0-2098 GCA_045589215.1 Eubacteriales bacterium | reverse complement strand
TGGCCGAGGAACGCGTCGGGGGTCTACCGAGGGGCGTCGTCGATCGACTACGCGATCAGCCATTCGCTGAACACGGTCGCGGTGCGCGTGCTTGACACGATCGGGGTCGACCGCTCCTTCGATTTTCTCAAAAACACGCTCGGAATCAAGTCCCTCGCGGACGGAGAAAACGGCGTTTCCGATCGCGGACTCGCAGCCCTTGCGCTCGGGCAGATGAATTACGGTGCAACGCTCCGCGAGGTCACCGCCGCCTACACCGCACTTGCAAATGGCGGTATCTACCGTAATGCGCGCTCCTATCTGCTCGTCACCGACCCATCGGGGCAGATCCTGCTCGAAAACAAAGCGGTCGCGCGCGCGGCTCTAAAAGAGGAGACCGCCGAGCTGATGACGAAACTGCTCGAAAACGTGACGAAAAACGGCACCGCACGGTCTCTCACCCTCAAAGAAGGTGTTTCGGTTGCGGGCAAAACGGGCACGACACAGTATAGCTTCGACCGATGGTTCGTCGGCTATACCCCTTCCCTGCTCGCGGGCGTGTGGTACGGCTGCGACTATCCCGAGACGCTGTCTGAGCTTGACGGGAATCCCGCGCTTGCGGTATGGGACGGCGTGATGAAGGCGTTTTACAAGACCGATTCCCCCGCTTTAAAAAAGGGCGGCACTGCCTTCCGCTATCCGCATCTTCGCCCCGTCCGTGTCTGCGTCGATTCGGGACTGCTCCCGACGGACGGCTGCATTCTTGATCCGCGCGGAAGCCGCATCTCGGTGGCGTTTTTCACCGAGGGGACCGTACCGACCGAATTCTGCACCTGCCACGGGAAGAAATCAAGCCGCCACACGGCGTCGTAGCGCGTGAAACGGTGAAAAACCGTCAAAAAGCACACCGTTCACAGAAAATTTATAAAATTCCTTCGCAAATTGCACGATTTCTCCCCCCTCCCTCCTTGACGAATCCCTCGAAAAACTGTATAATAAAGGTAACACCTTAAATTTTCGAAGGAGGAACTCATATGAAATTTACAAAGCTGATTGCCCTTCTTACGGCACTCGTTATGCTCCTTGCCTTCGCCGTTGCCTGCGATAACGGTGACGGAGGCGCGGAGACCACCGGAGGCGACGGAAGTGACGAGAGCACCGCTCCCGCATTCGTCACCACGATCACCGTGATCGCGCTCGACGAGGAGGGCGAGGAGGTCGTTCTGATCGACGAGGAGGAAGCCGAATATAGCGGAGAGGTCGCGCATGACTCTCTCACCATTTTCGAGATCGTAGCCGACTACTGCTACTTCTCGGACATTGCGTACACGCTCGACGAGGACACGGGCAGATTTGTTTCGATCGGTGAATATTCGATCGAGGACGGCGGCGTAATGTGGACCTACAAGGTCGACGGCGAGGCGCTCACCGATTACGACATTTTCCTCACGAACGGCGCAGAGATCGTCATTACGATGGTTGAGAAGTAAGAAAGCTCATATGAATACAAAAACAAGGAAGCCAAAAGACTTCCTTGTTTTTTATGGGAGCGGGTGGTAGGGGTCGGCGACGCGTAGCGGAGACACGGTAGTGAAGGACACCACGGTGTGGTGTCGGAGCCGTGGCGAGACCGAGCCGCGGGCGAGACCCTCGACGACCCGTTCGGAGGGGATCACGGGTTCATTGTAGGGACAGGCGTCCTCGACTGTCCGTTCTTCGGGTGGATTCGTGACCACACGCCTCGCGTAAAAAATAACAAAAAGGCTCTCCTATCCTTGCGCGAGGCTGCGAGTTTGCCCAAGGGCAAACATCGCTGTCGGTGGTCTTCTACGCGACACACAATAAAAAAGAAAAGGAAGTCTATGACTTCCTTTTCTTTTTTATGGGAGCGGGTGGATTCGTGACCACAGAACTCGCCGCGGGCGAGTTCGGCAAGGATTCCCAAACTTACGGAAATGGCTTCACTGACCGAATCCTTGCACGGGGTCCTCAACGCATCCATTCGCACAAAAAAACGACCGACAGAAGTCGGTCGCTTTTTTATGGAAGTCGGATCGTAGCCATGTCGTTCTGTGAGCCAAGGAGTTGGAAATGAAAATTGTCTTCCTAAGATCGCTTG
>JAZNOQ010000067.1:0-9863 GCA_045589215.1 Eubacteriales bacterium | reverse complement strand
TCTTTGCAACTGCGTCACAGTAGTATTCGCCGGTCAGAATGTTCGAGATCTTCCAGTCGACGATACCGATGTACTTTGCAACCATATCGCCAAAGCCCGAGGACTTCAGCTCTACGGGGGATTCTGCAAGGATGCGGGTGTCCGCGAGAATGACGTGCGGCTGCTCTGCCTGGAAGGATGCCTTGAAGTTATTTTCAAGGATCGGAGCGGTATCGGATGCGAAGCCGTCCATCGAGGGAGCGGTCGCGAAGATGCAGAATTTCTTCTTCTTGTTGAAGGAAGCAACGCGGCAGATATCGTTCAGCGAGCCGGTGCCGACCGAGATGAGGCCGTCAACGTCGAGGAGAAGCGCCTCGATCTCTCTGACCTGCTCAATGCGGGCATACTTCATGTTCTCGTAGATCAGCTTCTTCACGTGGAAGCCTGCCGCGTCGAGAGACTCAAGAATGCCTGCGGAAACGCCGAGGGTGGTGTTGTCTGCAACGAGAAGCACGTTCTTCGGGAAGCCTGCCTTGTCGAGGATTTCGCCCGTGCGCTCGGTGACGCCGCGACCGATCTCAACGACCTCGGTCGCGAAGGTGTGCTTTTTGCCGCAGGGGCAATTCTCAAGATTTTTCAGAATTTTCTTAAGATCCATTTCTGTCTATGTCCTTTCGGAAATTGAATTTTTATCAGACTTAATTATACAACGAGTTTCGGATGTTGTCAAGGGCGACTTTGAAAATTTATACGAAATTTATACGAATACTTTATTCTTTTTGCCGGTCTCTTATGTGGTACAAAGAACTAATGCCCCCTGCCGCTCATTCTGCGGCAGGGGGGCTGTTATAATTTTTTCGTTTTGTTTGTCGTATCCGCTTCGTTTTTTTTCTTTCGACAGCGTTGAAACAGTGCGGACATTCCGAAAATGAGCCAAGCGACAACAATGCCGTAGAGACCGAGAAGGAGCCAATCTACCGCGATCATATAATAAAACATACCTGGACCTAAAAATGAAGAAAGCGGAATGCAGGTCACCGAGGCAAGAATCATAATTGAAGCGGTAACGAGGAGTGGCAGAAATTTCGAAAAACGCTTGCCGTGACGAAAACAGAGCCAAAGCTGCCAAACGAATGTAGTCAGCGCGTAGGTGTAAATCCATATACCATCATATACACCAAATAAAAGACACAATTTCATGATGCAGTAGTTCCTTTATATTCCGATGCTTGGCTATCATCCGTTCCGTTTGAAGCAATGATTTTGTAATAATATTTTGTGCCTGATTCTAGTCCTGTGTCCACAAATACTGTTTTTGTAGTTGTTCCCACCTTTTCATAATTAGATGATGTGGAAGTAGAGCGATATACATAATACTTTGTGGCTGGAAGAACAAATGTCCACTTTACAGTAATGGATCCGGTTGCCAAAGAAGCACGGTAATATATAGATGGAGTATTCACAACTTGAGGTAAAACGCTTTCGGTAAGACTTTCTAAGCGAGTGGAACCGTTATATGCCTCTACTTTATAGTAGTAGGTTTTTCCCGCTTCAATGTCTGAATCGGTATATGTCATAGTGCTCGTTGTTGCGGTTCTAGAATATGTTCCATTTTCGGATGTGGAACGACAAACAAAATATTCAGTTGCTCCATAAACGGGACTCCACTGTATGGAGATTTTTGAGGAGGTTGAGCTAAGAGACATTATATAGGGGGCTGCAAAAGATGTACGAACAGCACGCACCTTACTGGTGTTGGATTCACGACCGGATATGACAGCAGATACTTTATAACAAAAGCTAGAGTTCTCATATACGGTTGTATCTGTATAAGAGGTGTCTGTGGTAGTGTCTATTAAAGAATATGTTCCGGCAGCACCACCCGAACGGTATATTTTATATAATGAGGCACCTGAAATGCTATACCACGAGATTCTAGTGCTAGTTGTAGTAGGAGCCGATAAAAATTTGATTTCGGGGGTGGAAATTTCTTCTATCGTCGAATAAGAGACAATTTCTTCTAGTTTTGAAGATTCTAAAAGCTCTTCAGGAAGAACTACTGAACCATAAGTATCTTCTAAGTCGACGCCTTGATTTAGAAAAGCCGCCCATACGAGTTGGGAACAATACCAATCACTTTCTGAGGAGGATGAACCGTGTCCCACAACATCGATGTCGTAACTTTTTCCAATTTGAGAATAGCAGAAGGATATGGCACTACTGATAACAGAGGAAGTTTTATATTCGTCCTTCAATCTCAAAATTGTACCCTCTCGCTCGTCGAGACGGGTATCATCTAAAATGCCACGGCAAACACCGTCAGCTTGACCATCACTAGAAGAAAAATATCCGATTGCCTCAATCAACCTAATATAGTATTGTCCATATACCCAATTATAATAGATGCCCTCTACAATTGCAATATGCCCGGTTACATCATTCGCGTCTTCGTGAATGATGTCGCCTTTTTCGACAATGTTTAGAAGGTTATATTTAGAATAATTGGGCTCTTGATTAGGCGATGTACCGGTATTATAATACCATCTCGAATTTGCAGGAGATGAAGAAGAGCGAGTAGATATGCTTGAATCGGATATTATGTTAGAGGCTTTTAACGCAGAAATGTCAGAATAACAATCGTGCATATATTCTTCCATAGATGTATAATTACCGAGACAGTAGGATTCATAAAAATTTTCAAGGGGTATTTCGAAAGATATATTATTCAATTGAATATATGCGCATAGCTTTTCGTACGCATTTAGAACCTCATCAGGGTAATGGGTCGGTTGACTTACTGCGGTAATGGGGACGGTTGAAACGGGGATTGTTTCATAAGCCGAATCGCTTTCAAAAGCCATTTCCTTTCCGACAAAACGCTTGGATTCCAAGGATTCATCTTCTGATGAGAGTATACTTGAGGCTTCAACGGAGTTATACGAGGATGTCGGAACGGAGGAGAAAAATACAGAAAGAGCAAGAATCACGGTTACAAAACAAGAAATAAGTCTTTTCATAAAAATGTCTCCTTTCCAACTCATAAATTTTTTGTACAACCAAACAGTGGTTCTACACTTTTATTATAGCACTTTTGAACGAAATGTCAAGGGGGGCGAGATGATTTTTGTGCATTTAGATGTGATTTTTGTAGATGCCTAGGTAATTATAGGGATAATTTTGCGATTGCCAACGCAAAAATCAAAGCAACGTGCAAGGAAACTTATATACTTTGAATCTGCGAAACCCATTCCTCGACGATCTCACGCTCCGAAAAGGGGAGCTTTTCGCCGTTTACGAGCTGATAGGTCTCGTGTCCCTTTCCCGCGAGGAGAAGGATATCTCCCTCTTCTGCGACCCTGAGCCCGTAGCGGATCGCCTCTCTGCGGTCGGGGATCTTCACGTGCGGACAGTCACGGGTGAAGCCGCGCTCGATGTCCGAAAGGATGCTTTCGGGCGGCTCGCAGTCGGGGTTGTCCGACGTCAGGATGCAGAAATCGGCAAGAGAGGATGCGACGGCGCCCATTGACGCGCGCCGCTCCTGTGTGCGCCCTCCGACCGAGCCGAAGAGAACGATCAGACGCTTCGGCGCGTAATTTCGCAAGGCGGAAAGGATCTCGCGAAGGCTTGCCTCGTTGTGTGCATAGTCGATCAGGACGCGAGCACCGCGACCTGTCGCTACCGCTTCGCACCGCCCCTTTATCGAGATCTCGGAAAGATGCTCTGCGGCTGTATCGGCAGGGACACCAAGCTCTGTGCAGATCAGGAGCGCGGCAAGCGCGTTTTGAACGTTACATTCCCCGGGGAGGGGAAGGAAAACGGGATGCTCGGTCTCCGTGAAGCCGTCACCGTGAAGGCGGAAGGAAATGCCGATCCTGCCGTCCGCAGAGGAGGCAGGCGCGATCTCTCGCGCTGTGAGAGACGGCGTCGGGAGAACGTGGCTTCCTTTTTTCGGTTCTGCCGCCGTTGAAAAGGTCCTGACACGTGCGGAAACACCCAAGGGAAGCATTTCGGGGGAAACGGGATCGTCCCCGTTCAGAATGACCGCATCTGCGGGATAACTTGTAAATAGGGATCGCTTTGTGTCCTTATAGTGCGAAAAGCTCGGATGCTCGCGCGGTCCGACGTGATCCTTCGAGAGATTTGTAAAGACCGTAACAGAAAATCCGATCCCGTGTACGCGGTGCTGCATCAGCGCCTGTGACGAGACCTCCATCACGAGCACGCGGATCCCCGCGTCGAGCATCTCTCGCATCGTGCGCTGAAGAATGAGGCTCTCGGGGGTGGTGTTCGGGCTTTCCTGCGAAACGCCCGCATAACGGATCCCGCTCGTTCCGATGTAACCCGTGGGGATCCCCGCGCGGAGCAGGATCGACTCTGCGAGAAGGCAGGTCGTGGTCTTTCCCTTCGTTCCCGTCACGCCGACTACAGTAAGCTCCCTTGAGGGATGTCTGTAGAAGGATGCCGACAAAAGGGCGAGCGCGATGCGGGTGTCGGGATAGACGAGCTGAAGCGCGTCCTCGGGAAGAGGGAGGATGCGCGAGACGGCGAATATGCGGCAACCCGCGTCATAGACGGCGCGTGCAAAGCTGTGACCGTCAAAGGATGCGCCGACGATCGCTGTGAAAAGTCCCTGCCTTCCGTATTCCGAAGCCTCTCGCGAGTCGGAAAACACGGCGTGCAGAGGGAAGTCACCTTCCGGTATCATGCCGACGGTCATAGAAGGCGGTGCATCGGCGAGAAGCTCCGAGAGGGGACGGACGGTGTGTGTCAGCAAGATCGATCCCTCCTTTCTCCCCGAATTTCGTTCTCTTCGGGCGAGAGATAGCAAAAGGGCGGGATCTCCTTATGGCCCGCAAGATCCGACAGAAAGCATCGGCTTTCAAGGGAGCATCGAAGCGCCTCTTCGGTCAGAAAAAAGCGCTCCTCGGTGCAGTCGATCAGAACGGGCAGAGCGGTCGGCTCAAGCTCCTCGAAAAAGCGGATCGCGATCTCTGTGAGAAAGCGAGGCGCGAGGGAGGGCGTCGGGATGCGTCGCAGATAAAAGGGGAGCGGGAGACGCGGGGACCCCGTTAGGATCGCGTAAGAAGGAAGACCGTAAAGGCCGTAAAAAACGCGAGCTGCACGGCGGACCGCCTTTACATTTCCGCACAGAAGAGGAATGCACGAGCCCGCAATCGTATCGCGCACAAGCTCTGCTCGTTTCGTTTCGCAGTACATATCCCGACCTCCTTTTTTGTGATGTCTTTAGTATAACATAAAGCCCGATAAAAGGAAAGGGTTTTTTCAAAATTTTCACGTTTCATCTTGCAAAGAGAGGAAAAATCGATTATACTGATACCATAACGATGTCGATACGGAGGAAATAGACGGTGAAACGGGAAACGGTATCGAGAATTTTTAGAAATCAGCCGACGATAGAGACCGAGCGGCTCATTCTGCGGCAGATGTCGCTTGTGGATGCGGAGGATATGTATGCGTATGCGAAGGATCCCGAGGTGACGCGGTATCTTACGTGGGAGCCGCACACGTCGCTCTTTTATACGAGGGAATATCTCGAATATCTCGAATCGCGGTACGCGATCGGAGACTTTTTTGATTGGGCTGTGATCGAAAAGACAAGCGGACGGATGGTCGGCACCTGCGGCTTTACCCGCTTCCGCTATGAGGATGATTGCGGAGAGATCGGATACGTCCTGAATCCCGACGTGTGGGGAAGAGGGTACGCACCCGAGGCACTTCGCGCACTTCTTTCCTTCGGCTTTGATACGCTTTTGCTCGAACGGATCGAGGCGAAATTCATGGAAGGAAACGTCCGTTCGCTTCGCGTGATGGAAAAGCTTGGGATGCGCCTTGAGGGCTACCACAGAAACGGAATGCGCATCAAGGGAAAGCTCTCAACGGTCGGTGTTTGTGCGATCCTTCGTGGGGAGCATTTTTGACAAGCGGTATGTGCAAGGTGACGAAAATTCGCGTCATGATCTGCTCGCTCTTGACAGTATAGAGAAAATATAGTACAATAACCCTATTAAGGTAAAATACCTTTATTCTTATACTCCAAAGGAGACCTCCGATGAAAAAATTATTTGGACTTCGCATTTTTGTACTGCTTCTGTGCATTGTTCTTACAGTAGCGGTATTTGCTTCGTGCGATCAATCGGACGGCGGCGGAACAAGTGACAGTAGTAGTGCAGAAGGTAATGACGGTGAGACCACGGGCGGGGATCCCTCTATCCTGAAGATCCCTGTGTCGGACGCGGTCATTTTGACACCCGCATCTGCGGATGACGCCACGAACGAGGCGGTACAGATCCTCGTCGGTGCGCTGAAGCAGTATACGGGCGCAGATGCGACGGTCAAGACCGACGCCGAGCTTGAAAACGCAGAGGTCACCGAAATTCTTATCGGTGCGACGAATCGCGCACAGTCCGCATCGGCACTTGAAAAGCTGAACGGTCAGAACGGATTTGTCGTGCTGAAGGACGGGAACAAGATCGTTTTGAATGCGACACACGCCGTGATGCTCGACGATGCGGTGAATTATTTTGTCAACAACTGCGTGTCCTCCTCCTCGAGCGGCACCCTTCAGCTTCCCGCAGATCTCAGCTTCGCGTACGGAAGCACGGGAGGCATTACCCTCCTTGGGGAAGACAATGCTTGTCAGTATAAGGCCCTTTTCAGTCAGAACGTGGATACCAAGGGCTCCGCATCCGACCTTGAGGAGGGAGAGATCGATACGTCGACGGGTATTGATTATATCTACAAATACGTAGGAATGTTCAATACCGAATTTTCCGCGAAGATCGGCATGAGCATCGAAGCGGAAGCCGATAAGGGCACGGCGGAGGACGGGAACCTTGAGATCCTGATCGGCGCGACCAACCGTCCCGAGACTAAGACCTTCTTAAAGACGCTGAAGCCGAACGAATACGGCTACGGTGTTGTCGGAAACAAGCTCGTCATTGCGGGCTGGGGCGATTATACCTCCGCGATGGCAGTGGAATTTTTCCTTGAAAACTGTGACGCGTACCTTGAGGACACAGAGGGTGATCTCAAAAATCTCGTGATGGTTGAGGGTGAACGAAAGACCTCCGCCTATACGAGATGGAACGTGGATATTCCGTTTTACCAGGGCGGTGAGCTGATGGGCGTCATCGACATGGTCAAGTACGGATACTATCTGACCTACGAGAATGCGACCGCAGAAGGCTACCGTGCGTACCTTTCGCAGCTCGAAGCGGCAGGATTTAAGTTCTTGCAGGATAACCGGATCGGGGATAACCTGTACGCGACCTACTATAATTCCAAGGTGAGCATTCACGCCTATTATCTTACCTCGGACAATACCGTTCGCCTTGCGGTCGACTCCTTGCAGTTCTCGGAGCTTCCCCCTGTTGAGGATACCAGCCCGTATTACGGCGAGAAGGTGACGGACGTATCCTTCACGATGCATGATTTCGACACGAGCATCGGCAATTGGGGCAACTGCTTTATCGTCACGCTTGAGGACGGCAGCTTTATCGTTCACGACGGAGGCGCAAACGACGGCAGTGTCGAGGATGAGGAGATATGGAAGCTTCTGAATCATCTGAATAAGCGTAAGGACGGCAAGATCGTCATTGCGGCGTATATCCTTTCTCACGGTCATATGGATCACCACGACGGCTTTGACGCGCTGATCTCGAAGTACGGCGACCAGATCATACTCGAGCGCATCATTCACGGCGAGCCCGGAACGACGCAGAATTACAGATTCTACCAGAACGGTCACTACGCTACGGGCAGTCTCGAAACCTTGGCATTCAAGATGCAAGCACCCGTGCATAAGGCTCACTCGGGGCAGATCTTCCGGATCCGCAATCTCGACATTGAGATCGTGTTTTCAGTTGAGACGTCTTATCCGACTCCGCCCAACGCCTATAACGCGACTAGCCTGATCACGCGCTTTACTACGGGAGAAGGGGAGAATGCGCAAACGCTTATGATCCTCGGGGACGCGCAGTATTCGGAGGCGCCTCGTCTTGTAGAGATCTACGGCGACGAGCTCAAGTGCGACATCCTTCAGGTCGCTCATCACGGCTGGGGCGGATCGGTGGATCTTTACGCACACTGTGCGCCTTCGGTCGTCGTTTGGCCGGGAACGTACAGCACGGTTGACTCGCATATGAAGCCTACGAATAATAACGGTTGGGCGGTCATCAACCGATCGCTTTGTAATCAGGAGAACGTTCTTCTTGTGGTCGTTGCGGACAGGGGACACAAAACGATCAAGATCCCTCTGATCGGACTGACCGAGAACGAGGAGGAGAATGAAAACCTGCTAGTCGAAGTGATCGATCGTTTCGACGGAAAAACTTAAAAAGATCCCGAAGGGAAGCATGGGGCTCTGTGCATTTTTCGCGCAGGGCTCCTTGTTTTTTTTCTACAAATACATGCCGCCTGCTGTGTGTAAGATGACGAATTTTGAGAAGCATTCCTTCTGTTTCTTGACAGAAGAGAAAGGGTGTGATATAATAAAATTTAGTGAAAATGAGGGCTGTTGCCCTTCAGATCCAAAAAAGGAGGATCCTTATGAAAAAACTATTTGGAATGCGCATTTTTGCACTGCTTCTGTGCCTTTTGGTCGCAGTAGCGGTATTTGCATCGTGCGACACGTCGGGCGGCGGTGACTAGACCACCGGTGGTGGTGGTGGCACCTCGAACACCGAGTCGTTCTCGGTGTCGATCGTGGTCTTTCTTGCCTCGGCTTCGGCAGACAGCGATACGAACGCGGCGGTGCAGATCCTCGTCGATGCGCTGAAGCAGTACACAAACGCCGACGCGACCGTAAAGACCGACGCGGAACTTGAAAATAACGAGCTCACGGAGATCCTGATCGGCTCGACCAACCGCACGCAGTCCGCAGGCGCACTTGCAGACCTCGGCGAGCAGAGCGGATACGTCGTGAAGAAGGTCGATAACAAGATCGTCATCAATGCGACCTCTGTAACGATGCTCGATGATGCGGTGAATTACTTCGTCAATAACTATGTCTCCGGTGGCTCGGACGGCAAGTTCGAGATCGCGAAGGACCTCGCTTACACCTACGGCAGTACGGGCGGAGTTTCGCTTCTCGGTGCCGACAATAAGATGCAGTACAAGATCGTCTTCGGCAATGATATATGTGCTGCGGGCAGAGACATAGAAGATGAAGCCGGAAATATCATCAACGATCCCGACGCGGGTATCGACTACATCGTTCCGTTCATTCGCGAGATCGTTGCAGACATCGCTGCAAAGACGGGTGTGACGATTTCGACCGATACCGACCTGAAGGCCGCAAAGGACGAAAACCTCGAGGTCTTGATTGGGGACACCAACCGCCCTGAGACCAAAGCCTTCCTGAAAACGCTGAAGCCGAACGAATACGGCTACGGTGTGATCGGCAATAAGCTCGTGATTGCGGGGTGGGGAGACTATACCTCCGCTATGGCGATCGACGCCTTCATAGAGGACTACGGTCAGTATCTCGTTGATACCGATGGCGCCGCTAAGAACGTCGTGATGGCGGACGGTATCAAAAAGGTATGTGCGTACGACAAGTGGAACGTTGATATTCCGATGTTCAAGGGCGGTGAGCTTTCGGGCGTTGTGGATATGCTGTATGACGGTTATTATCTGTATTACACGGGTGCGACCGAGCAGGGCTATAAGGAATACATCACCCAGCTTGAAGCGGCGGGCTACAGCTTCTGGCAGGATAACCAGATCGGCGGTAATCTCTACGCCACCTACTATAACTCCAAGGTCATTCTCCACGCGTATTATATCGCAACCGAGAGCTCGGTTCGCATTGCGGTCGATCACACGAGCAAAACAGAGCTGCCTCCCATTGAGGATACCAGCCC
>JAZNOQ010000066.1:0-11501 GCA_045589215.1 Eubacteriales bacterium | reverse complement strand
TGGCAGCACGGCGCGGAAAGGATGTAGCGCGCATGCATCTCTACGCCCTTCGCGATCGATTCGTCGGTCGCCGTGTCGCAGGCGTGAAGCGAGATCACGAGCTGCGGCATCACGGGCGGCGTATAGGCACGGATGTCGGTGCAGAGGAAGGAGAGCCCGTCAAAGCCGAGTGTCTCTGCCGTGTCGGAGCAGTACGCGATGACGTCGGGCTTCAGATCGGCACCGAACATCGTGACCTTGAGACCGAGCACCTCGGAGAGATAATAATACGCGGCAAAGGTGAGGTAGCTCTTTCCGCAGCAAAGGTCGGCGACCGTGATCTCCTCCTTCGGGAGGAAGGCGCGCACGTCGCGGATCTGTTCAAGGAAACGGTTGATCTGTCTGAATTTCGACTGCTTTTTATCGTGGATGCGCCCGTTTCGGTCGCTGATGCCGAGCAGGCGCAGGAATTCCTCCTGCCCCGAAAGAATATACTGCTTCTCGCGGTTGTTCCCGGGGAGCGAGCGCTCCGTTTCCTCTGTGCCGTTCAGCGCGGACGCGAGCTTGCCGCCGCCGAGAAGGACGGATTTTCCGTTCTTCGACGAACGGAATTCGCATTCTCCGACCGACGAGAGGAGATTGACCTGCCCGCATTCGGAAATGAGGGCGGTCAGCCGTTCGGTGAGAGATGCATCGTCGAGCGGCAGATTTTCGTGTGTGACCTTGTTGTCCTTGTGGAAGGTCTCAAGCTGGATGCAGTCGCGCTTTGCGATGTGGCGGAGGGTTGCGACCGTCCGAAGCGTCGATGGGATGCGGGACTTCGAGAATACCGCCTTTCTTAGTACCTTGCGGCGGGCGGCGGAAAGAAGGAGATGTAACAGCTCCTCGGAGGGTGTTGATGACATGATCTGTCCTTTCGTTTATCAGGGCTCGTTTCCGTTGTCGGATCCGAGCTTTTTCTTGTTGGTTTTTTTGAATGATATCTTCGACTCCTCGCCCGCGCGGATGCGCTTCAGGTTCGGGATGTGCTTCACGGCGATCACCACGGCGAGTAAGATCGTGAGGAAGACGAGGTACGGACGGGGATGCCATTCGAATGCACCGCTTGCAGTCTCGACGGGATAGGTGATGTTGAGCTTTGCCTGCAGAAGCGGGTAAAAGAGAAAGGTGATGACCGATCCGAGCGAAACGTACTTCGTCCCGACGACGATGATGATGAAAAAGAGGAGAAGGATTCCGATGAGGAGAAGCCCCTCAAGGGAATAGCAGTTCATAAGGATCGCGACCGTCGCGGCAGAGGCAACGCCCTTTCCGCCGCGGAAGTGGGAGAAGATCGGGAAGATGTGACCCAGCACCGCGAAAAATCCCGCGATGCAGGCACCGCCGTGAAAGTAGCCGAGCGTCAGACTGCCGAAAAGAACGGCGACGACGGTCTTAAGAAGGTCTCCGAGGAAGGTCGCGGCGGCAGCCCCCTTGCCGTAGGTGCGGAGCATATTCGTCGCGCCCGCGTTTCCGCTGCCGAACGTGCGGATGTCCTCCTTGTAGACGAGCTTTGATATGATGATCGCAAAATTCAGACTGCCGAGCAGATAGGGGATGATCGCGCACAGCGCGATACCCGCAACGTACAAGGCATAAAACGCGCCCCCCGTGAGACCAAATTCACGCGCGAGGACGGCGACGAGAAAATCGTTGGTAAGCATAATGCTCCTTCCTTTTTCGAAACGGCACGCGAGCGTGTCACGTGTCGGAACGGTCTTGCAGATTACTACATAAAATAAATTGTATCATAAAACCGCGTTTTCTGCAAGGGCTTTTTTCGGATTTTTGCAAATTTTTCACGATTTCCGAGCCGTATTCACATCTTTTTTCGTATATTCTGAAAAAATATTCAGAAAATGAGGAAAAATCGCGAATATATCTTGATTTTTTCACGGAAATTTGCTATAATACTAAAATCCCGTATCCTTATGATGAAAGCCACGTTTCGGCGCGGGAATATACACGAAAGAGAGACCACAGATTATGGCAGAACAGAACAAGAAAATGAAGGTCGGTATCGTTGGTGCGACCGGTATGGTCGGTCAGAGACTGATCACCCTCCTCCATGACCACCCTTATTTTGAGATTTCGGTACTCGCGGCATCCGCGCGTTCGGCAGGCAAGAGCTACGAGGAAGCCCTCGGCGGACGTTGGAAGATGACTACGCCCTGTCCCGAGCAGTATCTTTCGATGCCTGTCATCGATGCGGAAAAGGTTGAGGAGATCGGCGCGTCCTGCTCCTTCGTTTTCTGCGCGGTCAATATGGATAAGGCGGCGATCAAGGCACTCGAGGAGAAGTACGCGAGAGCGGAGATCCCCGTAGTTTCGAACAACTCGGCACACCGCTGGACGCCCGACGTTCCGATGGTGATCCCGGAGATCAACCCCGAGCATCTTGAAGTCATCAATGCTCAGAAGAAGCGTCTCGGCACGAAGAGAGGCTTTATCGCAGTAAAGCCGAACTGCTCGATCCAGGCATACGTTGCGGCACTCACGCCCCTTCGTAAGTACGGCATCGAGGAGGTCGTCGTAACGACCTATCAGGCGATCTCGGGCGCAGGTAAGACCTTCAACGAATGGCCCGAAATGATCGACAACGTCATTCCGTTCATCGGCGGCGAGGAAGAAAAGAGCGAGCAGGAGCCCCTCCGCGTATGGGGTACTGTCGAAAACGGAGAGATCGTAAAGGCAGCGGCTCCCGTCATCACCTCGCAGTGCATCCGCGTTCCTGTGACCGACGGTCATATGGCGGCTGTGTTCGTGAGATTTAAGAATAAGCCCTCGAAGGAGGAGATCCTCGACGCGTGGAAGAGCTTCAGCGGAAAGCCGCAGGAGCTTGGACTTCCGCACGCGCCCGAGCAGTTCGTCACCTATATGGAGGAAGACAACCGTCCTCAGACGAAGCTCGACCGCGACATTTACGGCGGCATGGGCGTGACGATCGGCAGACTGCGCGAGGATACCGTGTATGACTATAAGTTCGTCGGTCTTGCACACAACACTCTCCGCGGTGCGGCAGGCGGCGGCGTTCTCACGGCAGAGCTTCTGTACAGAGAAGGCTGGTTCAATTGATCCTTCAGGACGCGTCCCCGAAAACGGGGCGCGTCCTTTTTTTGCCCTCCCGGAGGGAGGCTTTTCGCGGACCGTCCGGAAGGCTCTAACGTGGGCTCTCCCTGTGGGAGAGCTCCCGCAAAGCGGGTGAGAGGGTAAAATGGCGCCCTCCCGATTGTAAATTTTTTCGCGGAAGGGGAGAAAAATCCTGTCTGCGCTTGACTTTTTGCTTGTCTGATGCTACAATACTGTATAGAAAAATCAAAACGTACACGGGGCGAAAAAACGCCGTCCCGTTGCGGAAAGGAACCACGGAATATGATCGATATCAAGTCGCTCACAGAGTTGATCAATGCTTATATGGAACTAGGCGAGCCCGAAATGCTGAAATACGCCTTCCTCGTTTCGATCGTCATCTCGCTTTCGGTGATCGCTGTTTTCTTCATCCTGCGCGGCATCGGACTTTTCCGCCTGAACACACGGCTCGGGAACCGCTGTGCCTTTCTCGCCTTTGTCCCGGGACTTTCGGGCTACGCGCTCGGCGCGGCGGCGGACGGGCTCAAAAAGCGCAAGCCCTCGAATTATCAGATCCATATGCTGATGCTCGGGCTCTTTCAGTTCGTGCTGAACGCCGTGTATTATATCTACTTCGGCGGAAGGATGGTCTATCTTTACGAAAAGCTCACGGCGGGCGGGGAGGTCGACGTCGAGGCGCTTCTGACACGCGTGTTTACGGTGGAACGGGGCAATCATCCGCTTTATATTGCGATGGTCGCGCTCTCGCTCCTCGAGTACGTCGTTCTGTTCGTCAGCCTTCTGTGCTATATGCGGATCCTGCAGCTTTACCGCCGCGGCGGCTTCTTCATTCTGATGCTCTCGCTCTTCGTGCCGCAGGTGATGGACGTGTACCTCTTTGCGATGCGGAACAGCCCGATCCACGAGCATCCGCCCGTGTTCCAAATGCCCGGTGGAACGACCTTCGGCGGTACGGATTTTGACGGCAAGGGCGACGAAAACGGTGATGGCGGAGACGACAATCCGTACAGCTACGGCGACGTCCCGCGCAACGAGGATCCCGACGAAACGGACGGTGACCGCAGAGATGACACCGACGACCGCACGAGCGACGGGGACGACAACGATCCCCCCGCGGACGGCGGTTCTTCCGATAACGACACGGACAACGAAACCCGTCTGTAAACCGACCACATAATAAAACCTCCCGCCCGCGCTTTCTCTGCGTGGGCGGCTTTTTTATGCGTTTCGTAACCCGCTCAGGATGACGGCGTGGAGGACTTGACACGGTTCGACTTTTCTGCTATAATTATAATGGTGTGATATGCGGTTTTGTACAAAAAATATCTGCGAGATACACTTTTGGTCCATTCCTTTAAATTTTTTCAGGATTTTCGAAAATAAAAAAAGGTTTTTGGCGATTCTTTGCGTATATTATATACTGTCGGAGGTTTTGCGGCGCACTCCGCGCCCTCGGACATACGATTTTGATTTTTTTCGGGAGGTGCGCGATGTCGGACGTTCTTTCACAGGTCTATGAAATTGAAAAAATAACGCTGTCTCCGTATGCGTGCCGATCCGATATGACGCGCGGCAGAGACGTTCCGCTCACACCGTGCGATCTCCGTACCGAGTTTCAGCGCGACAGAGATCGCATCATCCATTCGCAGTCCTTCCGCAGACTGATGTACAAAACGCAGGTCTTTCTTGCTCCTGCGGGCGACCATTACAGGACGCGTCTCACACACACGCTTGAGGTGACGCAGATCGCTCGTGCGATCGCGAGAGCCCTCAGGCTCAACGAGGATCTCACCGAGGCGATCGCACTCGGGCACGACCTCGGGCATACGCCCTTCGGACATGCGGGCGAGGATGCGATGCGTCTTTGCTTCGATCCCGATTTCGCACACTACACGCAAAGCCTGCGCGTGGTCGAACGGCTTGAAAAGAACGGCGCGGGACTGAACCTCACGAAAGAGGTGCGCGACGGTATCGTCAACCACACGGGACGGTGGATGGCATCTACGCTGGAGGGTGTGGTCGTCAAGTATGCCGACCGCATCGCATATATCAATCACGACATCGACGACGCCTGCCGTGCGGGCATTCTGACCCTTTCGGATATCCCGAAGGAGCTTCGCGACGTCCTCGGGGAAACGCACAGCGGACGCATCAACTGTATGGTGCGCTCGATCGTCGAGTGCAGCAAGGACAGCCCGAAGCTTCGGATGCGCGAGGACGTGCAGGAGGCGAGCGACGCGCTTCGCGCCTTCCTCTTTGAGCACGTCTATCTGAACCCCATTGCAAAAAGTCAGGAGAACAAGTCGAAGGAGCTTCTCGTGCGCCTGTTCGAGTATTATGTGAAAAAGCCCGACGAAATGCCGAAGCTTTATCAAGGTAATATTGAGAGCGAGGGCGTTGAGCGTTGCGTTTGCGATTTCATTTCGGGAATGACCGACCGCTACGCCATCGAGCTATACGAGACCCTGTTCGTTCCGAAGGTCTGGAGGGGTATTCAGTGATTCCGAGAGAGATTATTGACGAGGTCGTAGCGAGAAACGATATCGTGGATTATATCGGCTCATACGTCTCCCTGAAGCGTGCGGGCTCAAACTACACGGGCTGCTGTCCCTTCCACAGCGAGAAAACGCCCTCCTTTGTGGTCTATCCCGGCAACCAGAGCTTTTACTGCTTCGGTTGCAGCGTGGGCGGAAGCCTCATCACCTACGTGATGAAGGCAGAAAATCTCACCTACGTCGAGGCGGTCGAGCTTCTTGCGAAGCGTGCGGGGATCACGATCCCCGAGGACCGACGGTTCGAAAGAGAGGGCGTCTCGCGAAAGCGCATTTACGAAATGAACCTCGAAGCGGCGAAATTCTTCCGCGCTTGCCTTTTTGATCCGAATTACGGCAAGGAGGGGCTTGATTATCTCATGGGCTCGCGCAAGCTCACGAGAGCAACGATCACGCACTTCGGGCTCGGCTACGCACCGAACAGCTTTTCGATGCTTGGAGACCATCTCCGCAGAAAGGGC
Source organism: Eubacteriales bacterium (assembly GCA_045589215.1). Taxonomy (GTDB): domain Bacteria; phylum Bacillota; class Clostridia; order Oscillospirales; family CAG-272; genus JAZNOQ01. The sequence goes on along the minus strand of JAZNOQ010000066.1, from coordinate 5,380 downwards.
TTTTCGGAGGACGAGCTGATCGCGGGCTTTCTGCGCAAAAGGAACGATAAGGGGAGAGCGTTCGACCTCTTCCGCAACCGTGTGATCTTTCCCGTCATCGACACGACGGGCAACATCATCGCCTTCGGCGGGCGCGTGATGGACGATTCGAAGCCGAAGTATCTGAATTCGTCGGATACACCGGGCTTCAAAAAGAGCCGCAATCTGTATGCCCTGAACTTCGCAAAACGCGTCTGCGCGGAGGAGCTGATCCTCTGCGAGGGGTATATGGACGTCATCGCCCTGCACGCGGCGGGCTTTGAAAATGCCGTTGCAACGCTCGGCACAGCCCTCACCGAGGAACAGGCGCGTGTGATGGCAAAATACACGAAACGGGTGATCATTTCCTACGACAGCGACGAGGCGGGTCAGAGAGCGGCAAACCGCGCGATGGCGATCCTCACGGCGGTAGGACTTGAGGTTCGGGTGCTCGTCCTTGAGGGGGCGAAGGATCCCGACGAATACATCAAAAAATACGGCGCGGACGCATTCCGCCGCGCACTTCTCGGCAGTGCAACGGGATTTGAATACAAATTCCGAAACGTGATGGCAAAATACGACGTATCTGTCTCCGAGCAGAAGATCAGGGCGTCGCAGGAGCTATCTGAAATCGTTGCCGGGTATTATACGCCGACCGAGCGGGAAGTCTATCTTTCGAAGGTCGCGGATGCGCTGTCCCTTCCGATCGAGGTGATGCGTAATAACGTGGAGATCATTCTCCGTAAGAGACGCAAGGCGATCAAGGAGCAGGACAGCCGCGAGGCGCGGGAGACGATACGGAATTTCGGCGACCGCGTGAACCCCGATGCCGCACGCTTCGTTCAGGCGAACGCCGCAGAGGAGCTGATCCTCGGAATGATGCTTCTGTACGAGGAATTTCATTCGCAGAAGGTGCTCGAGTCGGTCGGGCTCTCCGCGGAGGACTTCTGTACCGCGTTCCACAAGCGCGTATTCGAGGAGACCGTCGCGCTTCGGGACTCGGAGGGCGGATTTTCCCTCGCCGCGCTCGGTGAGAGCTTCTCTCCCGAGGAAATGGGCAGGATCACGCGTCTTGCGGAAAAGCGGCGCGCGCTCACCGTGAACGACATCTCGGTGTTCAGAGAGGGCGTTTCGGTACTTAAAAAAGAAAAAACAAGGATAAACGAGGGTGCAAGCGAGGATTTCGTCGCCGCGATCCTGCGCCGCAGACGAGAGGCACAGGAAAAGCGCAAGGGCGACGAGGGCTGACTCCGCAGATCCCCACAATAACAATATAGAGATAAAATCACCTTAAAAAATAGAAAGCAGGAAAAGTTATGACAGAGCAGGAAAAGCAGGGAAAAATGAGCGCAGCCGAGGATACGGCGAAAAAACCCGACGTACACGAGCTGATTGAAAAGGGAAAGCGCGACGGTCTTTCCGGGCAGGATATCGAAGCCATTGAAAGCATGGGCTACGATCTCGACAAGATCTACGACGCAATGGAGGACCAGGGCATTGCACTCCAGGGCGACATCTCGAACGCCGAGATGGACGAGATCGAGCACGAGGTCGAATCCTTCGGCGCGGGCGAAAATATGGAGCGCATTCTCGAATCGGAGGGTCTCTCGATCGACGACCCCGTTCGTATGTACTTAAAGGAGATCGGCCGCGTGCCGCTTCTTTCGACCGAGAGAGAGCGTGAACTCGCCGATATTATGACGCATTCCGAGGACTCCGAGGCGCGTCAGGCGGCAAAGGACGAGCTCGTCGAGGCAAACCTCCGTCTCGTCGTTTCGATCGCGAAGCGCTACGTTGGAAAGGGTATGTTTTTTCTTGACCTCATTCAGGAGGGCAACCTCGGTCTGATGAAGGCGGTCGAAAAGTTTGACTACACGAAGGGCTATAAGTTCCCGACCTACGCGACGTGGTGGATGCGGCAGGCGGTGACCCGCGCGATCGCCGATCAGGCGAGAACCATCCGTATTCCCGTCCATATGGTCGAGACCATTCACAAGGTGTCGCGCTACTCCCGTCAGATGCTTCAGGAGCTCGGACGCGAGGCGACTGCTGACGAGATCGGTGAAAAGATGGGTATGAACGCCGACAAGGTGCGCGAGATCATGAAGATCGCGCAGGATCCCGTTTCGCTCGAAACGCCGATCGGTGAGGAGGAGGACAGCCACCTCGGAGATTTCATTGCTGACGACGAAACGCCTACCCCCGTAGATGCCGCCGCACAGAATATCCTGAGAGAGGTCATCGAGCGTGAGCTCCACACCCTGACGCCCCGTGAGGAATACGTGATCAAGCTTCGCTTCGGTCTTTACGACGGAAGAACGAGAACCCTCGAGGAGGTTGGTCAGAAGTTCAACATCACGCGTGAGCGTATCCGTCAGATCGAGGCGAAGGCGCTGCGTAAGCTTCGTCACCCCAGCCGCGCGAGAAGAATGCGGGGCTTCCTTGACTGATTCTGTCGAATTTTGAGGAAAAATCTCAAAAACCGAGAATTGTATGATCGGCAGATCACCGAAATCTGCGGAATTTCGGCGCACCGTGCGGAGCGACTGCACGACGTGCCTGCCGTTTGAAAAAGTTTACACTTTGTTCGGCTTGACCAAAAAGCAAAAGCGATAAATGTTGAAAACGCCCAAATGCGAGGTCAAGGTGCAAAAAAAATAAGATCGCAACTTGTGCAAGATGCCGTCCGTCGGTTCGGTTTTCTGCCGATCGGGCGTCCAAACCCTTTGTTTCAGAGGGCGATCTCTCAAAATTGGGACTTGACAGAGTCCCTTTTTTGTTGTAAAATATATCAAGTATAGATGGGTGTGGGCAAGGTGTGCGCATTTCGCGGCACGGGGCTCCTGCCGCGGCGGTTTACCGCTTTTCGGCAAAGACCACACCGTAGTTTTCAAGGAGGATTCAAGAATGAAAAAGAAGCTCGTATCCTTGCTTCTGTGTATTGTTGTGCTTTTGTCGTTTACGATGGCAAGCTGTAGTACGCCGACAGGTGAAGAGGAGGAAGAGGAACAAGAGGCAGTTCGCTACCCTATGACGCTCGTTTGGGCGCTCGTTTGCGACGAGGTTCCTTCCGAAGAGACGCAGGCTTCCGTCGAAAAGGCTGTTAATAAGATCACCGAATCGAAGTTCATGACCCACATCGAGCTCGAATTTTACGAGACGTCCGAATATAGCACCAAGGTAGAAGAAAAGCTTGTTCTGTGCGAAGCAGAGTACAAGAGAATGGAAGCCGCCAAGCGTGCGTGGAAGAAGTTCGTGAAGGCGAATCGCACGGTCAAGAATGAGGACGGCAGCACCTACCGCGTAGAGACCGAGCGCCTCTACGAGATGTTCTGGGAATCCTATCCCGAGTACGAAAAGTATGTACAGCCCGAAGAAACGACCGGGGAAGATTACGTTGAGACCGAGGCTGAAACCGAGCTGAACGAATGGGGCATCGGCGTCCTTGCGTATCCCGAGGCGACCGAATACCAGATCGACATCGTCTACGTTTCGGGCTACGACAACTATATGCGTTACATCAATAACGAATGGCTCGCAGTCCTTGACGAGAACATTTCCGAGAAGTCGATAGTTCTTGAGGATAAGATCTTCTCCGCATTCCTGACCGCGGCGAATACGGTCATGGGGACCTACGCGATCCCGAACAACAATGTCGTTGGGGACTATACCTATCTCCTCCTGCATAAGGGACTGATCGAGAAGTATTTCTATATTGCAGACAACATCACGGGACTCACCACGAGCCTCTGCCAGGATTTCCTGTACGATGTTGCAAATTCCGAGTCGGAAAACTTTGTTCCGCTTCTCGATAACGAGGCGACGAGATCGCCTCAGAACATCAAGTTCTGGAATCTCGGTTACACGACGGATGAGGACGGAAATATCACGTCGCAGTCCCATTCGAACGATTATTCGGTTCTCGGCGCGACCTACTCGAAGGTCGTTACGCAGAAGCGTGGCACGAACTGTGTATATCAGTGCATGTTGCTGCTTGATGATGTCGGATATTCTTCGCAGATCAAGACTCTGAAGCAGTATGAGTGCGACGGCTATTACGGCGCAGGCGCAGACGAGACCCGTCCCTTTGCCGCAGGTGTTGTCGTTGGCGACGCGGGCGACCTCGTTCCGCTTTACAGCGAAGACTACCATATGGTTGTTCTCGACTATCCGAGAGGCACCGAAAGTGATCTCTTCACGCATATGTGGGGAGTTGCCTCCTACTGCCAGGACATGAACAGAGCGATGGAGATCATCACCTATCTGAACTCCAATGCGGATTTCAGAAACCTGATCCAGTACGGTGAAAAGGACGTTAACTACGTTATCGACGCAGAGACCGGTATGCTGAAGCGTCTCAACAACGACTATATGATGGACATCAACAAGACCGGTAACGTGTTCCTCGCTTATCCCGAGGAGGGAATGAGCCCCGATGCTTGGGAATACGGTAAGCTTCAGAATCAGAACGCGCTCGTCGATCTGCTCGTCGGCTTCTCGATCTCTGATCCCAACGAGTTCAATTTGAACGAAGCGGGCATGAAGGCGGTCGTGAAGTGGACCGAGATCACCGAGGCTGACCTCAAGCTTTGTGAGACGGTTGCGGATATTGATCACTACCTCTCCGGCTTTACGCTTGAAGCGAATACCGATCTTTCTACTCTGAGCGCGATCCAGAAGAGACTGCTTGAGCTGAACGGGATCACCGCATCCCCCTCGTCGCCGATGCTTGTCAAGGGCATTCTCAGCGTGATGAAGGCAGACGAAAGCCTGATGCTGATGGCTGACTCGACGTACTCGCCGACCAACCTGTACGCAGGGGATTCGACCGGAAGCACGAAGAATCAGGATCATTACGGCCCGGGCGGAAGCCTGCATAGCCTCTACCGTGAGTGGGCGGTGCAGATGGAGTTCCTGCTTGAGGACGAAGGGGAATAAAAACGGTTTCTCACAGGATCCGAAATGGGCTGAGTCAATGACTCAGCCCTTTGTTTATCTTGACGGCTGAACGCCGTCATTTCGCAAGCGAAAGCGAAAACGTCGCGACCGTAGGGTTCTCGCTCCCATCATAAAAATAAAGCACCCGCGTGGGGTGCTTTATTTTTATGGAGACATGGGGGGCTCGACATATTTGTCATCTTCGATGCCAAATAGCGAGTTTTCTTGACGGCTGAACGCCGTCATTTCGCGAGCGAAAACGAAAACGTCGCGATGATAGATTTGTCATCTTCGATGCCAAATAGCGAGTTTTCTTGACGGCTGAACGCCGTCATTTCGCAAGCGAAAGCGAAAACGTCGCGACCGTAGGGTTCTCGCTCCCATCATAAAAATAAAGAAGTCGGATCGTAGCCATGTCGTTCTG
>JAZNOQ010000065.1:0-2420 GCA_045589215.1 Eubacteriales bacterium | reverse complement strand
TAGATCCGCAAGTCGTTGCTTTGTACTTCATCTCTTATTGTTCAATTTTCAATGACCGTTTGCCGTGCGCCTTTTCGCGCGCCGACCTTGTTATTATACCACACCACAAGGGGCTTGTCAATAGGTTTTTGAAAAGTTTTTCGGAAATTTTGAAGTTTTTTCCTCAGAACCTCCGCAAAGCTTTTCCTTTACCTGTCTTCCTGCCTTCTCTTATGCGGGTTTTTCCACCCTTTTTGAGGTGGATTTACATTATAGCACATCAATTTGGGTTTGTCAATACCATTTTTTGAAAATTTTAATTTATTTTTAATCTGTTTGTATCTGTGCAAATATCCGAAAACCCCTTGCAAAATATCGAGCACTACGCTATAATATAGGTAAGAATTCATCCGAACGCCTACGCGGCGGAACTTCACACGGAAAGAGGTACTCCGATGAAAAAAACGACTGCACCGGAGCGCTATGCGCTTCTTTGCCAAATACGTGACATTCTCGTGTCGCAGAATTACGACCCGATCCGTCAGATCAGCGGATATCTGTTGACCGAGGACCCCACATACATTCCCGACTGTCAGAACGCGCGGTCTCTGATCGTCTCGATCGACCGCACAGAGCTGATCGACGATCTTCTGCGCCTTTACTTTAAGGAAACGTGAAAGGCGGTATATCTTGACGTATCTTGATCTATCCACCATTCCCTTTCGCGAGCTTTCCGCCTCGGATATTCCCGACACCGTTCTTGCGCTCGGAAACTTCGACGGCGTGCATATCGGGCATCGGGAGCTTCTGCGGGAGACCGTACAGAAGGCGAAGGAGCTCGGCGCGTTCCCGGGCGTATGGCTCTTCCGTTCCCCGCCGACCGACTTTTTGAAGGACCCGCCGCCTCCTCATCTCTCGACACTTGAGGACAAGCTCAGACTATTCAGAGAGCTCGGGATCCGCTATGCGTTTATCGAGGATTTCGAAGCTGTCGGATCGTTTTCCCCCGAGGCTTTTGCGAAAGACCTCCTGCAAGTCGGATGCCGCGCTCGCCACGCAGTTTGCGGCTTCAATTACTCATTCGGCTACAAAGGCGCGGGTACACCCGCCTGTCTCAAGGAATTGTTCGGCGGTGCGGTCAGCGAGATCCCGCCCGTCACCAAAGACGGATTCCCCGTCAGCTCTACCCGTATTCGCGCGCTCCTTATGGAGGGTAACGTAGAGAAAGCGGGAGATTTTCTCGGCAGGTCCTATTCCTTTACCGCCCCCGTGCTACACGGTAAGGCACTCGGCAGAACGATGGGCTTTCCGACGATCAATCAGAATTTTCCCCCCCGCGCTGTGATCCCGAAGTCCGGAATCTATGCGGTCACCGTTCGCATTCCCGAAGAGGGCGAAATGATCACACGGTACGGCGTTGCCAATGTCGGAAGCCGTCCCACCGTAGAAACCTCAAGCAGCATCAACTGTGAGACCTACATTCTTGATTTTGACGGCGATCTTTACGGGAAAGAGGTCGAGACCTCTTTCGCTGTGCGTCTGCGCGACGAAAGGAAAATGTCGGGGATCGACGAGCTTCGCTTGACGATCCAAAATGATGCAGACACCGCACGGCGTGTATTCGGTCTCAAAAAGTAAAAGAGATCTCTTTCACGGTCACAATAAAGAACAGAAAGGAAGCTTTTTATGAAAAACCGCCAACCAAATCACCGCGTGCGGCGTACGGCACTTTTTCTCGCCCTTCTGTTCGTTCTGCTATCCCTGTCGTCCCTTCCGATCATTGCAGTTCCCGAAGCCCCCAACCTTCCCGACTGCTCTCACGCGCAAGCGGTCATTCTGTATAACCTTGACCACCGAGAGATCCTTCTCGAAAGCAATGCGGACAAAAGCCTTTTCCCCGCGTCGACAGTAAAGATCATGACCGGTCTTCTCGCGTCGCAGCTTCTCGCGGAGCGTATGGACGAAGCCGTCACGCTAACGGAAGAAATGCTCGCGGGGGCAAGCGGAAACCGCATGAATCTCACCGTGGGAGAGACCATTCGCATCCGCGACCTCTATTACGGCGCGATCACGGGCGGTTACAACGATGCCTGCACGGCACTTGCCGTTCTCTCATCGGGAAGCGTTGACGCATTTGTGTCTCAAATGAACGACGAGGCTACTGTACTCGGCATGTACGGTACGGTCTACAAAAATCCCACGGGGCTTCATTCCTCCGCTATGGTAACGACCGCACGCGACACCCTTACGCTTTCCCTTGCGGCAAGCACGGACGAGCTGTATATGGATGCGGCTTCTACGGTCAAGTATGAGATTGCCGCGACGAACAAAAATGCCGCACGATCCTTTTATAACCGTAACTATCTGATCGCCTCGGCAGTAACGACCGCGTACCACAATCCATATGCAGAGGGTATGAACGCAGGCGTGACCGACGAGGG
>JAZNOQ010000064.1:0-2549 GCA_045589215.1 Eubacteriales bacterium | reverse complement strand
CGACATGGCTACGATCCGACTTACGTCCGAATGCCTCTCCGCCAAGGGCTTCGATGCTTTCAACAGTCGCCTTGACCGTTTCCTCGTTGATGTCGCAAACGGCGATCGCGATACCGTTTTTAGCAAGCGTGCGCGCGGTCTCACTTCCGATATACCCACCTGCGCCCGTGATAAATGCAACCTTTTTCACAATTTTTCTCCTTTTGAATGTTTGGTTTTTAATCTCTGAAAAAGACCTGCCCGTCCAGAACCGTCAGCACGCAACGGTAACCTTTATCACTTTCGATATGATTTCCTGTTTTGTCTGTCGTGGAGAATCCCTCGTTCGTGTAGTCGATGACGGCGATGTCCGCCTGGCCGCCAACCTTGAGGCAGCCCCATTCTCCTTCCTTACCGACCGCTTTTGCAGCCGAGGATGTGACACCGCGGAGAATGTCCTCCTCGGTCATCCCGAGGTGCCTTGAATAGCTCATACACATCGTGAGCCCGTAGCGTCCGCCGCGCGTGTAAGCGCTGAAGCGGGTGATATCGGTGCTGAGCGTGTCGGGCTGTGCGCCTGCCTCGATCGCCTGACGAAAAACCTCGAAGTCGGTGTGCGTGCGTCCTGCGAATCCGGCATCGATCACGACACCTCGTTCTTTGGCCGCTTTGATGCAGGCAAAGCCGTCCTCCGATGCGTTGTTTACGCCGCCGTGATAGGTGTGGGTCAGAATATCGCCTCTGCCGAGGGTCTCGAGAATCTCTGCCATCGGGGTGGGGGAATTGGAGCAGTGTACCATCACGCGAAGCCCTCTTCTGTGTGCGAAGTCGCAGATCGTTCTGAGTGGAGTGATATCCGTCACGTTCGATTGTGTCGTGTCGAAGTAGACCTTTATACCGGCGACCTTATCACCGAAGCGCGCGAGTGCCTCCTCGACCTTTTCAAGCTGTGCCACATTGTCGCGAATGTGCGCAGTCACGAGTAGGACATTCTTCACCGTAAAGGAGTCGAGGATTGCGCGTTCACCGCGCGTCCGTCCTGCATCTACGGCTGCAGTCACGCCGAAAGGAATGGTGGAAAGGTCGGCAGAAATGCCGAATTTGTCGGTCGGGGCTACCTGAAGATGCACGTGAATATCGACGAGTCCCGCTGAGACGATCTTGCCTGCGGCGTCAAAGACGTATGTCGCAGGGTCGTCGCATTCGATATTCGGCTCGATTTTTTCGACCTTGTCTTCGTTTGTCAATACGTCAGCATAGAAGAATTTCTCTCCATCCCAAACGCGGCCGTTTTTAATCAATATTTTTGCCATTGAATCGCACGCCTCCTACGATCTCGCTGAGCACCTTCTGCACCAGATAATCGTGCTCGTAGGTGAAGGGATTCTGCTTCGTACCTTGTATGTAAGCGTAAAAATCCTGCACTACGACGTCGTAACGATCGTTTGAAGCATTCAGATCAAACGGGATCGTTGTCTTCGTATCGGAATAGGGATTTGCTTCCATTGCGGTATCTGCGTAGGTCATAATCGTGGGATTCTCGATCGGGCAGATATTGACCGTTCCCTTGCTTCCCGCAACCATCAGCTGACGTCTGCCGTATCCGTTGACCTCGACCGAGGAAACGTAGATGCGTGCGAGTGCCTTGTCGTATTCGAGCACGGCGAGGTTGTTGTCCTCGAAGTCGATGCCGTCAAGTCCCGAGTGCTTTAAAAAAGACGTGACCTTTTTCGGTTCTCCGAGCATATAAACGATAAGATCGACGAGATGGCTCCCGAGAATGTACATAATGCCGCCGCCGAAATTCGTCAGCCACTGCTTGTATTTCGGGCCGTGGAAGGTGCTCATCTCTGCGTTGATCGAATAGATCTCGCCGAGGTCGCCGTTTTTGATGTGCTCAAAGGTCTCGAGGACTGCGGGATTGTAGCGATACATATATCCGAGCTGAACAACGAGATTTTTTTCTTTCGCCGTGTCGAGCAGATGCTTGTATTCCTCAAGCGTTCCGCTTGCAGGCTTATCCATATGGATATGCTTACCTGCATCGACGCACATTTGTGCGTACTTCGTCAGATCCCAAACGTCGCTTTCGACTATGACCGCGTCGGACTTCTCGAGGATCTCTTCAACCGAAAGACGGGGAAGTCCCTCGTAGCCCTTCATCGCTCCGCGCTTTTCTACCCAACGTTCGTTCTCCTCGGCATATCCGATCACTTCGAAAAGCTCGGGGAATTTTCGAACAGCCTTCATTTTGGAATGGCCGTGGTTGTGGCCGATGCCGATCTGACCGATCTTGATCTTTTCCATACGATTATCTCCTTAAAAACAATAAAATTTAAAAATGAAGCAGTCCCTCCGCAGAGAGGTCTGCGCGGATCGCGTTGTGGATGTCGCTACGCATTTTGATCACGGGGGCGTAGATCGTGCTCCAGTCCTTTTTTTCAAAATTAGAGTTGATATACGAACAGCGGCAGGCATTGGTAAGCAGGATGACGTAGAGATCCTCCTCGCGGTTTATGTAGAAGCACTGTCCCGTAGAGCCTGCGTGACCGAAACTGCCGTCAGGGAAT
>JAZNOQ010000063.1:0-11702 GCA_045589215.1 Eubacteriales bacterium | reverse complement strand
ATGACTAATTATAAAAAATAATATACGAAAAACGGTCCTTGTGAAAATCACAAGGACCGTTTTTTAGTTATTCAGACAAATTTATATTACTTAAGTCTGTTTTCGAGAGCCTCGAGTTCCTCGTAAAGCTCTGCAGGAACTCTTTCACCTACAGTCGCATAGAACTCTCTGATTCCCTTTGCATCTTCCTGCCAAAGCTCGCGATCAACCTCAAGGAGTCCTTCGATGGTCTTTTCGTCGATTCCTTCAAGTCCTTCAAGCTCAATATCCTTAACATAAGGAACATAACCGATAGGAGTAAGCTTTGCATCAACCTTACCCTCGCAACGAGCGAGAATCCAGTTGAGTACACGCATATTGTCGCCGAATCCGGGCCAGATGAAATGTCCTTCATCATCGGTTCTGAACCAGTTTACGTTGAATATCATAGGAGGATTGGGGATCTTTTTGCCCATTTCAAGCCAATGTGCCCAGTAGTCGCCCATATCATAGCCGACGAAGGGTCTCATAGCCATAGGATCGCGTCTTACTACACCGACAGCGCCTGCTGCTGCTGCAGTAGTTTCGGATGCCATGATAGAACCAACGAAGGTACCGTTCTGCCAGCTTGTAGACTGGTAAACCAGGGGAGCGGTCTTTGCACGGCGGCCGCCGAAGATGATCGCGGAGACCGGTACGCCTTCGGGCTTGTTGAATGCCTCGGAGATGCAGGGGCAGTTGATCGCCATAGCGGTGAAGCGGGAGTTCGGATGAGCGCCCGAGGTGCCGACCTTGTCCTTCTTGTCGTACTTCTTGTAATCCCAAGGCTCGCCTCTCCAGTTGAGCGCATTGACGGGAGGATTGTTGTCGAGACCTTCCCACCAAACGGTGTTGTCATCAAGGTTGTGGCAAACGTTCGTGAAGATGGTGTTCTTCTGAGCGGTGTGAAGCGCGTTGGGGTTGGACTTTTCGTTGGTGCCGGGAGCAACGCCGAAGAAGCCGTTCTCGGGGTTGACTGCCCAGAGACGTCCGTCCTCACCGACGCGGAGCCATGCGATGTCGTCACCGACACACTCGACCTTGTAGCCCTTCTCGGTGTAGAACTTCGGAGGAATGAGCATTGCGAGGTTGGTCTTACCGCAAGCGGACGGGAATGCAGCGGTCAGGTACTTCTTCTCGCCGTTCGGGTAGGTTACACCGAGGATGAGCATATGCTCAGCCATCCAGCCTTCCTTGCGGCCGAGGTAAGAAGCGATACGAAGCGCGAAGCACTTCTTGCCGAGCAGAACGTTTCCGCCGTAGCCCGAGTTGATCGACCAGATGGTGTTGTCCTCGGGGAAGTGAACGATATAACGCTTTTCCTCGTCGATATCAGCTCTTGCGTGGAGACCCTTGATGAAGTCAGCGCTGTCGCCGAGTGCTTCGAGAACATTGTTGCCAACGCGGGTCATGATGAGCATGTTGAGAACGACGTAGATCGAGTCGGTAAGCTCAATGCCGTACTTTGCAAAAGGAGAACCGACAACAGACATCGAATAGGGAATGACGTACATCTTGCGACCCTTCATCGAGCCCTTGTAGAGCTTAGAGAGACGGTCGTAGCATTCCTTGGGATCCATCCAGTTGTTGATGTTGCCCGCATCTTCCTTCTTCGAGGTGCAGATGAAGGTTCTGTTTTCCACACGCGCAACGTCGTTGATTGCGGTTCTGTGGAGGTAGCAACCGGGAAGCTTTTCCTGGTTCAGCTTGATCATTTCGCCGGTCGAGCAAGCCTCTGCACGGAGTGCCTCTGCCTGTTCCTCGGAGCCGTCGATCCAGATGATCTCGTCGGGCTGCGTCATGTCAGCCATGTCCTTGATCCAATCAAGAACAAACTTGTTGCTGGTAGGTGTCATGTTTTTTCTCCTTGGTATATGGAATTTTTTGATTACTTGAATAAAAGGGAATTCCCTCGTTCTCCATTTTATATTTTACCATATTTTTCTCTAAAATGCAAGACGAAAACCAAATTATAACAATTTATTTACAATTCCGACCGAGCGGGGAATTTTCGCGAATTTTTTGAAAATTTATATTTACAAATCCGTACTTGTGTGGTAAACTAAAGCGAAGGATTTTTTAGAGAAGAAGGAGGACTCTTCTATGAAGTGCTTTGTTTTTCCTGCGGAATATCACCGTTCGCTTTCCGATCTGCACGTTGGCTGTGAAAATCCGCGCGCGTATTTCATTCCGTATCAGTCGGATGCCGTTGCAGTGCGAGACAATCGTGCGGAGAGCGACCGCTTCCGTTCTTTATGCGGAGATTGGGATTTTCATTATTATCCTTCTACGCACGTGCTGCCCGATTTCATATCGAAGGATTTTTCGGTCGATGGCTTTGACAAAATGACCGTTCCGCGCTCCTGGCAGAGCGTCCTTGACAGAGGGTATGACGTGCCAAACTATATGAACCGCGGGTATCAGTTTCCGATCGATCCGCCATATCTCCCGAATGATATTCCGTGCGGGCTTTACGTTCGCGCCTTCTCGTTTGACAAGAAGGCGAACGCAGGGAAGCGTGTCTATATCAATTTTGAGGGTGTCGACTCCTGCTTCTATCTCTACGTAAATGATACCTTCGCGGCATATTCGCAGGTCAGCCATATGACGAGTGAGATCGACGTGACCGAGCTGCTCGTTGACGGTAAGAACACCCTCAAGGTGCTCGTTCTCAAATGGTGTGACGGTACTTATCTTGAGGATCAGGACAAGTTCCGCTTTTCGGGGATCTTCCGCGAGGTCTATCTTTTGGTTCGCGATGCGGTCTCTATTCGTGATTTTCAGGTCTACACCTATCTCAGCGAGGATTTTGCGCGCGCAGATATGAACGTGAAGCTTGAGCTGAACGGAGAAGAAACGGTCGCGTATGACTTTTACGATCCTCACGGCACGCTTCTTGCAAGCGGTTCTGCCCGTGCGGACGGGACGGGAGAATTTCGTCTTGATGTTTCCGACGTGATGCTTTGGTCGGACGAAGCGCCGCAGCTCTATTCGCTTGCGCTTTCGTGCGGAAGTGAGCATATCCGCGTTCCCGTCGGATTCCGCAGTGTTGTGATCCGCGATTCGATCTTTTACGTCAACGGGAAGAAGGTCAAGGCGAAGGGCGTCAACCGCCACGACAGCCATCCCGTACTCGGCGCGGCAACACCGATGGAGCATATGCTGAAGGATGTGCTTCTCATGAAGCGTTATAATATCAATATGGTACGAACGAGCCATTACCCGAACGATCCTCGCTTTCTCGCGCTGTGTGACAAATACGGCATCTATGTTTGTGACGAGACCGACCTTGAAACGCACGGAATGACGTATGTGAAGAATTGGGAGCTGCTGACCGACAATCCCGAATGGACGCATGCTTATCTCGACCGCGTCGAGCGCATGTACGAAAGAGACAAGAACCATCCATCGGTCATTATGTGGTCGCTCGGCAATGAGTCGGGCGTCGGACGGAACCAGGTCACAATGGCGAATTATCTCCACGAGAGAGATCCCCGTAACATCGTCCACTGTGAGGACGTAACGAGACGCCGCCGTAACTTGATGTATAAGCTGTCCGAAAATCCGCACGCGCTCGGCGGCTTCGATGATTCGCACATTGATATCGACAGCCGTATGTACCCCTCCTTCCGTGATATTTACGAGACTCATCTCGATAACCCGAACTGCACGAAGCCCCTCCTTCTTTGCGAATACTGCCACGCGATGGGGAACGGCCCCGGAGATCTCGCGGATTATTGGGAGCTGATCTATTCTGACGACCGCTTCTTCGGCGGATGCGTTTGGGAGTTGCTCGACCACTCGGTCGCAACGGGGGAGAATCGACTTGCAGATCCACACTATGTTTACGGTGGGGACTTTGGTGACGTGCCGAATTTCGGCAACTTCTGTGTCGACGGACTCGTCTATCCCGACCGTCGTCCACATACGGGAATGCTTGAACTGAAGGAGGTTCTGAAGCCCTACCGCGTTTCCTTTGACGCTTCGACCTCGACTCTGACCGTGAAGAGCCTTCGTCGGTTCCGTGATCTTTCGGATCTCGATCTTGTTTATACCGTTGAGCATAACGGCAAGAAGCTCCGCTCGGGCAGAATCGCGTCTCTCACAGTCGCACCCGAAGGTACTGCGGACTATAAATTGACGCTCGGTCAGCTTTCTTCGGGCTATAACGTCCTGAACGTGTCCCTCGTACAGAACGACGTCACCGACTGGGCGGACATCGGATATGAGGTCGGCATGGATCAGTTCGAGCTTTCCGCCGAAGCAAACGCCAATGCGGTCCCGCTCGTCGTGACCGAGGCGCTTTCGGTTTCCGAGGAATTCGGCAAGATTGTCGTGTCGGCATCCGATCGCGTATATACCTTCGATACCGTTCACGTATCGATCGTTTCAATCCTGTCGGGCGGCAGAGAGCTGCTTGCGTCTCCGATCCTTCCGACGATTTGGAGAGCGCCGATCGACAACGAGCGAAAGCTCAAGCTGAAATGGATGGAGGTGGGCTATCACGATCTGACCATTCGTACGGATTCCTGTGCGGTCGCGTCCGTCGACACGAATGCCGTTACCGTCAAGGCGAAGATCTCGCTCGGGGCATTCAAACAGATGCCCGTCCTGTACGCCGACGTGACGTATACGGTGACTGCAGACGGAATGCTATCGATCTCGTACGAGTGCAAGGTCAGAGAGGGACTCCCGCCTCTGCCGCGCTTTGGTATCACATTCAGTATGCCCGAGGAGAGCGAACGTCTCGAATACTTCGGCAGAGGCCCCGTCGAGAGCTATATCGACAAGCGCCTCGCATCGCGTCTCGGCAGATTCGAAACAACGGTCTCGGAGCATTTTGAGCATTACGTCCGTCCTCAGGAGAATATGGCACACGCGGATACCAAGTGGATGGCTGTTTCCTCGATCGCGGGAAACGGTATTTTCGCCCTTCGCGACGGCGCGGATTTCAGCTTTAACTGTAGTCACTTCACAACGCAACAGCTGACCGAAACGGCACACGACTACGAGCTCGTTCCGATGAAGGAAACGGTTGTTCATATCGATTACCGCCACGCGGGTATCGGTTCGAACTCCTGCGGTCCCGAGCTTCTTGAAAAGTACCGCCTCGACGAAACCGAATTCACCTTCCGTGTGAAGCTTCTTCCCGCGCTCGTGAATGACGTCGACCCCTTCGCGCTCGTGTAAAAAGAACATCACAAAAAACTTACCCTTGATACAACGAATGAAAGAATATAGAAAAATGAACATTACAAACGTATTAGCAACCGAACTGAACATTCTTGATTGGCAGGTCGAAAAGGCGATCGAGCTTCTTGATGCGGGGAACACCGTTCCCTTTATTTCCCGTTACCGCAAGGAAATGACGGGAAGTCTTGACGACAGCTGCCTCCGTCGCCTCGAGGAACGCCTGATCTCTCTCCGCAATCTCGAAAAGCGAAAGGAAGAGGTCAAGGCACAGATCGACTCGCAGGGGAAGCTCACAGAGGAGCTTCTCGAGGCGATCGAGAGCGCGCTTACCGTCACCGAGGTGGAGGATATCTACCGCCCGTATAAGCCGCGTAGAAGGACGCGCGCGGATATGGCAAGAGAACGGGGACTTGAGCCCTTCGCTGCCCTCCTGCTTGAACAGAGAAAGTCTTATGAGCCTCCGCTCGAAATCGAGGCGGAAAAGTATCTTTCCGAGGAAAAGGGCGTCACGACCGTTGAGGAGGTCTTTGCGGGAGCATCGGATATCATTGCCGAGTCGATCTCGGATAACGCCGCATACCGCAAGGAGATCCGTGAGACGACCGTGAAATTTGGCGTGCTCAAGGTGAAAAAGGCTGCGGAAGACGTTGATCCCGACGGCGTTTTCGCGCAATATTATGAATATGAAGAAAAGCTGTCGAAGATCCCCTCGCACCGTATCCTCGCGATCAACCGCGGAGAAAAGACGGGTGTACTGAAGGGAAGCATCGAGATCTCGGAGGAGCTGATCCTGAACTATTTGATGCAGGAGCTTTTGTCGGTATATGACAGCCCCGCAAGACCTCATATCATCGGTGCGATGGTAGACGGATATCAAAGACTCATCGCACCCTCGGTTGAAAATGAGGTGCGCTCGATGCGCTTTGACGAAGCGGCAGAGGGCGCGATCGCGGTCTTTGCGGATAATCTTCGCCACCTATTGATGCAGGCACCGCTGAAGGGTAAGACCGTTCTCGGCTTTGACCCCGGCTACCGCACGGGCTGCAAGCTCGCTGTGGTCGACCCGACGGGAAAGGTGCTTGATACGGCGGTGATCTATCCCACGATGGGGCAGGAGTACCGCATCGAGGAAGCGAAGCGCATCGTGAAGCGTCTGATCGCGACTCATCACGTCGATGTGATCTCGATCGGCAACGGTACGGCGTCGAAGGAGAGCGAGATCTTTATCTCGAATCTTTTGAAGGAAATTTCGGAGCCCGTCAAGTATATCATCACGAGCGAGGCGGGGGCGTCGGTCTATTCGGCATCTGAGCTTGGAGCGAAGGAGTTTCCCGATTTCGACGTGACACAGCGCTCTGCTGTTTCGATCGCACGCCGACTGCAGGATCCGCTTGCCGAGCTTGTCAAGATCGATCCGAAGTCGATCGGTGTCGGGCAGTATCAGCATGATATGAAGGCGGCACAGCTCGACCTTGCGCTTACGGGCGTTGTCGAGGACTGTGTCAACGCGGTCGGCGTTGATCTCAATACCGCATCGTGGAGCCTTCTCTCCTATATTTCGGGTATCAATTCGGCAAGCGCCAAGAATATCGTGAAGTATCGCGAGGAGAATGGGGCATTCAAAACGCGTGCGCAGGTACTGAAGGTTCCGCGTGTCGGTGCGAAGGCGTACGAGCAGTGTGCAGGCTTCCTCCGCGTTCCGGGTTCCTCTGAGGTTCTTGACCTGACGGGTGTGCATCCCGAGTCGTACAGCGCCGCGAAAGCCCTCCTGTCGCATTTCGGCTATACCGAGGACGACGTAAGAGGCGGCGGACTTGAAGGGCTTTCACAGAAGGTGCAGGCGGCGGGAAGAGGAAAGATCGCAGAGCTTCTCGAAATCGGTGAACCGACACTCCTCGATATGATCCGCGAGCTTGAAAAGCCCGGACGTGATGTCCGTGATTCCTTGCCGCAACCGATCCTTCGCGAAAATCTTCTGTCGCTCGAGGATCTTGAGGAGGGAATGGTGCTGACGGGAACGGTTCGTAACGTCACCGATTTCGGCGCCTTCGTCGATATCGGCGTTCATCAGGACGGGCTTGTGCATATTTCCGAAATGAGCGACAAGTATATCCGTCATCCGTCCGAGGTCGTTTCCACGGGTGATATCGTCGAGGTGCGTGTACTGACGCTTGATAAAAAGCGTAAGCGCATCGGACTTACGATGAAGGGAAATCAGGGGAAATCCGAGAAAAAGCGTTGAAAATAAGCGAATTGAGTGCGAAGAAATCTCTCGTTCACAAAAGAAAACAATAGATTGTGCAGGTTGAACAAAATCACAACAGAAATTTTGGAGATTTGCCCTCTTCCATTTTGACGAAAACTATGATATAATAGTATTTGTTAAATTGAGAGGTGTGTAAAAAAACACGGCTCTTGCTGAAGAAACGTAAATCACATTCACGGAGGAATGAAAAAGAATGGCTAGCTTATCCCTTAGACACATCTATAAAAAGTACCCCGGCGGTGTTACTGCCGTTTCCGATTTCAACCTTGAAATCAAGGATAAAGAATTTATCGTATTCGTCGGTCCTTCCGGTTGCGGTAAGACCACGACTCTGCGTATGATCGCAGGTCTTGAGGAGATCACCGAGGGCGAGCTTTTCATCGAGGACCGTCTTGTAAATGACGTCGCTCCTAAGGATCGTAAGATCGCGATGGTGTTCCAGAACTACGCTCTGTATCCTCACATGACTGTGTTTGAGAATATGGCGTTCGGTCTTAAGCTGAACAAGACGCCGAAGGAGGAGATCAAGCGCCGCGTTGAAGAGGCTGCGAGAATCCTCGATATCACCCACCTTCTCGACCGTAAGCCGAAGGCTCTCTCCGGTGGTCAGAAGCAGCGTGTAGCACTCGGTCGTGCGATCGTCCGTAATCCTAAGGTCTTCCTTCTTGACGAGCCTCTGTCGAACCTCGACGCAAAGCTCCGTGCAACGATGAGAACCGAGCTTACCAAGCTCCATAAGAGAATCGGTACTACCTTCATTTACGTTACCCACGACCAGGTCGAGGCTATGACGATGGCGACCCGTATCGTCGTTATGAAGGACGGCTTCATTCAGCAGGTCGATACTCCTCAGCATCTGTATGACAATCCTTGCAACATCTTCGTTGCAGGCTTTATCGGAACTCCTCAGATGAACTTCATCAACGGTACGATCGTTGAGAGAGATGAGGATCTTTACTTCGAATTCGGCGTTAAGAGCGAAGAGGACCGTTCGCCCGTCTGCAGCCTGAAGCTTCCCGCAGAAAAGGCAAAGAACCCCGCCCTCCGCGAATACATCGGTCAGGAAGTTGTTGCAGGCCTCCGTCCTGAGGCAATTGCCGACGATCCGATGCAGGTTTCCCTGAAGACCGACAGCATTGTCGAGACTCACGTTGACGTAACCGAGCTTATGGGTGCAGAGATCTACCTCTATCTCACTGTTCCGCAGGGTGATGAGTATGCAGATCCGATCAACCTGACCGCTCGTGTATCCTCCCGCTCGACCTCTCGCGCGGATGATACCATCAACGTTGCATTCGATATGACTAGAATGCACTTCTTCGATAAGGATACCGAGAAGTTCATTTGCCACTGATTGGATTGATCTACATAAAAGTCGAGCCCGTGCGTTATGCATCGGGCTCGCTTTTTTATTATTCGCTTTTATCTTCACCGATATATTTTTTGAGCGCTCTCGCAAAGCATCTTCCGAGCTAGATGAGCCTGTCGGCGAATGCTTTGCTTTTATTTCTTCATTTCCATCAATTCGCGGATCTCGCCCGCATCAATATCCCGAAGCCGCTTTCCGCTTTTTGCGGCAATTGCCGCCGCTGCTCCGCATGCCTCACCAATGCCGACACAGATCGGCATCGCACGGTAGTTGGAATGTGCCATATGCGTTCCCGAAATATTTCTTCCCGAAAGCAGGAGACCGTCGATCTTTTCAGGCACCATACAGCCGTAAGGAATGGTATAGCCCTTCTTTTGCTTGAAGTTATGCTGACAGCCTGTTTTGTCGAGTCCCGCGCCTGTGATGTTGTGGACGTCGAAGTTAAAATGAGCGTCTTTTACGACGTAGTCCTCGTGCTCTACGGCATTTGCGATCTCCTGTTCGGTGATGGTTTTCATACCCTTAAAGTGACGCGTTTCGCGGATCCCGATCAGGGAAGCACTTCCGATGATGTAGCAGTTTTCGTATCCGGGGGCATATTCGCGCAGAAAATCCACGATCTGAGGCATTTGCTTTCGGCAAATGATCTCTGCCCGTGTCAGATCCTCCGGAGACGTTCCGTCGATGTCGGTGGCATTTGTCATATTGCAGGTCACCACCCCGGGGATCGTCGATCTGTAAAGCAGAACGTGTCCTGCAGGGTGGGGAAGCTTTTCACGCGCGAGGGCTTGAAGCTCGCCCTTTTCGGTTTGAACCTTCGTTTCAAAGGAGCCGGGGAAGACTGCACGCGCCATATCTACGCCGCCGACCTTGAACATCAGCGTTGCGGGCTGCATCCCTCCGTCGCTTTCTCGTCCTTTGAAAAATTCGGCACCGCTTTTTGCCGCCACGTCACCGTCTCCGCTTGCGTCGATAATGACCGTTGCTTCAAATGCGGAAAATCCGCTCTTGTTGTGGCAGATGACCCCTTTCACCGTGTTGCCGTCCATAATAATGTCACAGAAGGAAGTATAAAGCAGAAGCTCTACCCCTGCTTCCTCAAGCATTTCGATGTAGGTAAGTGTGAGAAGCTCGGGATCGATCTGAACCTTTACCTTGCCTCTTTCATAGGTGTTTTTCTGTGCAGCCCGTACAAGGATCTCGGCATACAGCGCGCTTCCGCATCTTCCGGTAAAGTGGCTCATCATGCCCGAGGTGGAGATGCCGCCCACTCGTCCACAGCTTTCGATCAGCAGTACCTTTGCACCGCTTCTGCCCGCCGAAATCGCTGCGGCAACCCCCGCAGGTCCCGAACCGACCACGACAACGTCATACTGTTTGACTTTATTGATACAGATTTCAAAATTCATATTGATTTCTCCCACATTTTGTAGTATAATTTATTGTAGCACGTTTATTGTGTAAAAACAACTGATTTTGTGCTTATAATGTATAAAAATGTGCAATGGTGGCGGCGATGTATGATATTAAACATATAAAAAACTACATTCTTTTTTTGAAAAAACACTGTGGCTTGTCGGTCACATTGCATCCCCTCGGCAGGGAATCGCTGATACTGACGAGTGAACTCATCACTTTTAACATCCACGATAACCCGTATTGTGTTTACGTAAAGTCCTTTCCCGAGGCACAAAAGCACTGTATCAAGCGTCAGAAAAAGATCATAAAAAAGTGCGAAGACGGAGCCTTTTGCGGGAGTTGCTTTGCGGGGGTTCGGGAGTTTGTTTATCCGATCCGAAACAGCCAGGAAGTTGTAGGCTTCATTTCGGTCAGCGGATATAGGAGTGAACACGCAGAGTCCTATATCCGTTCTGTCGCTGAGACGTATTTTATTCCCATTGAAAGCCTGACCGCGGCGTACAAAACGCTTAAAGAACAGATGCCGAGCAAGGAAGAAATTGATACCTTGCTGATTCCTCTCTGTAATATGTTGGAGCTTGCATATGTCAGATCCGAAAACGATAATAAAAAGGAGGAGTGCCTGATCGATGCCGTGATACGGTATATCAAGCAATATCACACACAAAATATAAAAATAGAGGACGTTTGCCGACAGTTTGCGTGCAGTCGCTCTCATATCAGTCATATGTTTAAGCAGCACACGGGGAAAACCTTCAGGGAGTATCTGACCGAGATCCGTCTCGAGGACGCGAAGGCACTACTGCGCTATTCCGAGCTCGGCGTCACGGAGATCGCTTTCTCCGTCGGTATGGGGAATTCCTCTTATTTTTCAAGTGTGTTCAAGCGATATGTAGGGGTTTCTCCCGCGGCATATCGGAAGGCACAAAGAGTATAGTGAAGATATAAAAAGGGGCAGTCTCACCTAAGTGAGACTGCCCCTTTGGGTTATAGGATTTATTTTGCCTTGTGAATGACACGGGAAACGAGCTTGACGATCTCTACGATCGGGATGATCAGGATCGCGAGACCGAATGCGATCGCGTATTCTCTGAGGTCAAGGTGTGCGAGCTCAAATGCTTCGGAAAGGAAGGGAACCTCGACAACGACCGTTGTGAGGATCAGGGAAAGGAGCCCTGCGCCCCACAGCCAAAGGTTTTGATGCTTCATCGTGAAGATCGAGCCGTGGAGAGATCTCATGTTGAACGCGTGGCAGATCTCACACATTGCAAGGGTGAGGAATGCCATGGAAATACCGAGCATTTCAGCAGAGTAAACACCTGCGGCAATTGCTTCTGCGTGGTATGCTTCTGCAAGCCAGAATCTTCCGAGCAGGTAAGAAGCGAAGGTGATCACCGTTACGAGGAGTCCCTGATATGCTACCGCAAAGCCGAGACC
>JAZNOQ010000062.1:0-16711 GCA_045589215.1 Eubacteriales bacterium | reverse complement strand
CACAGAACGACATGGCTACGTCCGACTTGCACCTCTCCCGCCCCGACACTTCCCCGCGCCCCGCAGGACACAAAGGACAGACAAAGCGCTGAAATCAATAACAGCACCGCCAAACGGAGCACCCCCAAAATTCTCTTTTTCAAATCCTTCCCTCCCGCAAAGTGATCATAAAATTCTTACTAGTCATAAATATGCGAAAATCCGCAAAAATATTTTTAAAAAAGGGGTTGACAAGCAAAAGGCTTTGTGGTATAATAGTTGAGCGTTCGGCAAAGAACGAGTAAATAAATGGCGGAGTAGCTCAGTTGGCTAGAGCAACCGGTTCATACCCGGTAGGTCATGGGTTCAAGTCCAATCTCCGCTACCAGGCCCGTTGGTCAAGCGGTTAAGACACGGCCCTTTCACGGCTGTAACATGGGTTCGATTCCCGTACGGGTCATATAGAAAAGCGAGATGCACTTTTTGCATCTCGCTTTTCTATTCCCCGTCGATCATCTTTGAGACGCGTAGCGTCGAAATATGTTCCCGTACGGGTCGATCCTCCACTAATCTCATTGCGCTTTGTCGCCTCGATTGCCTGCAATCGAGGTATTTCGATCTCCCGTACGGGTCACCAAACGCAACAAATCCGAACTATTTCGTAAGTCGAAATTGGTTCGGATTTGTTTTTTACTATTAATTGTTCAGTTTCTCGAATTTTCAATTTATTTTCTTTGACTACAGCGATGCAACTTTTGATTGATAAGTTTCATTATAATATATTTCTCTGCACAGAAAAACTTTACCGAGGAAAGGTTTGATCTAAAAAGAGTAAAGGTACAATGATTTGGCTCTAACCACGATACAGTACATGAAATGGCACGCGAGGAAGCTCGTCACGGCAATGCTCTTGAGGGTCTCCTTAACAGATACTTCAAGGCGTAAGCACCTGCCGGTGCGGGCAAGAGGCTTCGCTCCTTACGCACCAAGGCTTGTACGAACATAGCTTAACGCAATACGACAGACGGTGTCTAAACAACACCGCCTGTCTTTTTTCTGTCCTCAAGCCGCATTTTAGGCTCAAAATCTCCAAATTTGTGGAACTTTTATGGAACTTTCCACACTCTAAAATGAGCAAAATGGAAGCTAAAATGGAAGTTAACCGGAAGCTTTCCATTGTAGCTTTATTATATCAAAAAAGCCCATTCTTGCGAATAGGCTTTTTTCGTTGTTTGCGGAATTGTTGCTTTTTATCACACCTTGAAAGCTTGTCTTTCCTGCTTCCACTTGTAAGGGGTGGTTCCGTAGTGCTTTCTGAATAGGATAATAAATTTTGAGCAGTCGATAAATCCACTTTGTTGGCACGCATATGTTACAGAGGCTCCGTTTTGCAATAGGTTTGCCGCATGAGCGAGACGCCGTTTTTTTAAGTATTCGGACGGAGACATTTGCAAATTGTCTTCAAAATGTCTTTCAAGTGTGGCTATGCTTACGTATGCGGCATTTGCGATATCCTTTACCAATATTGGTTCGGAAAGATTTTTATGTATGAAATCCAGAGCAAGGTCCATACAAGGGGAGTCGGCTGTTATATTGGTTTCGGGAATTCCTGCCATGTTTATCAAATGGATAAGCTTGAAGAACCGGTATAAAGATTCAGTATTGGGGGTATTATTTTCGTTTATGGCATGACAAAGATCGGTAAGCTCCTTAAAGCGATTTCCCGAAAGTATCAGCATATTGTTTTCTCCCGCGCCCCTTTCATAAAAGCGGGAAAACAGATCGCTCATTTCGTTTGATGAAAACAAAATCCAAAAATGCTTATGAAGCGCATTACTATGGTAAACGCAATGGTGGTATTCGCCGGGGCGGGTTATAATAATGCTACCCGGGATAATTGAATATATGCTGTTTTCAACTACAAAAGAGACATCACCGCTTATATTTATATAGATTTCGCACTCATCGTGAATGTGTGAGTCAAAGGTATTAAGGTTTGATTTGGAATCTATTTCAGCATAAGCAATTTGAAAATTTGGGTTTGTAAAATTACTAAGATCTATATTTTTTTGCTTCATTTTTAAACTTCCTCCTTGCTTGTGACGATTATAGCATATTTATTGACGAAATGTCAATAGAAATTTTCGATTTTGTATGCTATAATTTTGTTGATGGAGGTGTTTATAATGAATTATGTTATGTTAATTGCGGCGGCTTTCTTGCTCGCCTGCGATTTTGTTATCAATAAATTGTATCAGAGACGTGTGGGCACGGGGCTTTTGGCAGGTCTTGGGTTTAACGCTTTAATCGGACTTTTCAGTGCTGTTATATTTTTTGCCGCAAGCGGATTCAGAATCGGGTTTTCTTTCTATTCGCTGATAATGGCGGCTGTTTTCTCATCGCTTGTTATGGCATACAACATTATCGGTTTTCGCATAATGAAAAACGGAAGCATGGCGATATACACACTTTTCCTTATGACAGGCGGTATGCTTGTGCCCTATCTCTGGGGAATGGCTTTCCTTAATGAAGGTTTTATGCCTTTGCGAATGGTGGGAATCATTATTATGATTTTTTCCGTGGTGTTGTCTAACCTTGGAAAAAGCAAGATTAATATATGGCAGATATTAATGTGCTTAAGCGTATTTGTTTTGAATGGGTTTACAAGTGTAACCTCAAAGCTTCATCAAATAGAGGCAGTACACGAAACTGTTGACGGGATTGACTTTGTAGTTCTGGTCGGCGTGTGTAAGTTTGTTATTTCGGGTATAGCTTACGTTGTTGTCCGAGTATTTGGCAAAAGTGATAAGTACAAGGAACGTATTGATGGCAAAGCATCGCTTTTGATAGTTGCGTCTGCGTTTATCTCGGGTGTTTCGTTTTTCTTGCAGCTTCTTGGTGCGGTCAACCTGCCCGCGACGGTCCTTTACCCCATACTTACAGGCGGAACAATGATTTTATCGGCGCTTGCAGGTGTGGTGTTATTTAGAGATAAGCTCACAAAAAACAATGTGATAGGGCTTATATTTTGCTTTGTCGGAACATTGTTGTTTTTATAAAGAAAATTGAAAATTAATGTGGAAAGGAAAGAGAAAATGATTGAAAACAAGCTTTACGGAGACGGCGTACACGATGATACCGCCGCAATACAAGAGCTTATTGACAGCGGAGCTTGCGAGGTATCATTACCCGCACCTCAAAAGTGCTATCTTATTTCTAAGCCTCTTGTTATTCATTCAAATTTCAAGCTTAAATTACCTCGTTTTGCTGAGATAAGACTTGCTGACGGTTCTGATTGCTTTATGCTCATGAATAAGGTGATTGAAAAGCCTGCAAAGCGTCTTATGGAATGCTTTACCGAGCCACAGAAGAAGTTCTGGTTTTTTGTTGACGAATATT
Source organism: Eubacteriales bacterium (assembly GCA_045589215.1). Classification (GTDB taxonomy): domain Bacteria; phylum Bacillota; class Clostridia; order Oscillospirales; family CAG-272; genus JAZNOQ01. The sequence goes on along the minus strand of JAZNOQ010000062.1, from coordinate 13,333 downwards.
CTCCCGACGCCGAGGTCGCTTGTCACGATTTTGAGATTGAGGGCGGAATTTGGAATTACAACAACCAAAATCAAAAGGAAAACCCAATTCTGACAAGAAACTTTACCGACGAGCATTATCTTGGTCACTTGATGTTCTTCTATAACGTCCGCAATTTCAGACTGTCGAATATGACCTTTAAGGATCCGGCAAACTACGCTGTAATGATGGACAGGGCTTCGTATTTTACAGTTGAAAATATTACTTTCGATTTTAACTACGGAAATCCCTGTGCTTCCAACATGGACGGAATACACCTTGACGGTAACTGTCATTTTGGTGTAATCAAAAATCTTCAAGGTGCTTGCTACGACGATCTTGTGGCACTCAATGCTCACGAGGGGTCTTCGGGCGATATTACCAATATCGAAATAGACGGAATATTTGCCGAAAATTGCCACAGCGCAGTTCGTCTGCTGACCGTAAAGGACAACATCAAACACGTTGCTATCTCAAATGTGTATGGAACCTACTATCAGTACTGCATCGGATTTACGAAATTCTATCCGGGTGAAACCGAGGGCTGTTTTGATGCCATAACTCTTACTGATATCCACGCATCAAAATCCAAGCGGTTACCTATACAAGAAGTTCACATGAAAAACAAAAACCATCACTTTCCTCTTATTTGGCTTCAGGCTGATACACGGTTTAAGAATATCGTTATCGAGCGGCTCCACCGCCGTGAATATGAAAATCCTATAGATACCATTCACATAGGTAACGGAACCATAGTGGAAAGCTTAACGATAAACCAATTATCACTTGAAAACAACACCGATAGCCATTGCCCTAAGCTTGTAAACAAAGGGCTTATTAAAAATCTTATCTCTGACAGCCTGAACTCGGATGACATTGAAAACGAGGATGGCGGAAGAATAGAAAATATGAAATAAAAGGAGCAAAAATATATTCAAAGGTATGTTCACGGCGCTTCTTACGCCGTTTGACAAGGAAAACAAAATAAACGAGAAGGCGCTTGAGGCTCTTGTTAAGCACAACCTTTATATGGGAGTTAAGGGCTTCTACGTTTGCGGAAGCACGGGCGAGGCGTTTTTGCTTTCCACCGGCGAACGCAAGCAGGTCATGGAAATTGTCAAGGATTGTGCCAAGGACGCAACGCTTATGCCCACATCGGCTCGGTAAACGAGGCAGAGGCAACAGAGCTTGCGAAATGCGCCTAAAAGCTTGGCTACAACGCCATTTCCTCGGTCGCATCCTTCTACTACAAGTTCAGCTTTGAGGAGATAAAGGGTTACTACAACCGCCTTGCGGACAGCGTGGAGCTTCCCATGCTGGTTTATCATTTTCCCGCATTTTCGAGGGTTAATATGGGAGCGGGCGAGATAAGCCAGTTCCTTGAAAACGACAAGTTCTTGGGCGTGAAATTCACATCAAACGACTTCTTCACCCTTGAGCAGATAAAGTCAAAATTCCCAAACAAAATCGTTTGCATCGTGCTTTGGTGTGAATTTTTCTCAATATTTGTTAAGTGTGCGGCTTAAATACGTCGCAATCATGATCGAAAATACCGATGCAAGTATAACGGACATCTGCTTTGAGGCGGGGTATTGCAATTTTTCGCACTTCTCACAGTTATTTAAAAGGCAATACGGAGTAACGAAAAGGGCGTTATCACGCGTTCGACTAAATCTCGTTTGGAAGAATTAGAGGCGGAAGAGGAAATCTTAGTGCAGAGTATCAAAGCAGAGGAAGCTAAGAGACCGAAAATCACGAGACAGTTTATTATCTTTACCCTCAACAAATTCCGCAACCTCGATTTGCGATTTGAGAAAAACAAGGAGCGTTTGATTGACGGACTCGTCAAGGCAATTTTCGTTTATGACGATTATATCAAACTGATCCTCACCTTTGACGACAAGCCAATCAACATCCCCACATCCGATGAAATTGAAAATATGGCTAATAGTTCGGACATTCAATCGTCCGCTTCATAAAAATAAGGAGATGCTTCTGCATCTCCTTATTTTTATCATTCGTTTCGTTAATCGAAGCCTGCAAAGCGGACGTCAGTAAGAGTCTTGAATAATCATTACGCGCTTTGCCGCCCGAACGCTGAGGCGTTCGGGTATTTCGATCTCCCGTACGGGTATTCTCCTTCGCAAATCGAAGCATCGTCGTATTTTTACTTGAAATTGTTCGAATTTCATCTGAAAGTAGCATTGACAATTTACAGTTAATATGATAAAATCAGTAGTATTCAAACGTTTTCAAGCAAATTTTTACGGAGGTAAATATGACACCTTACATAAGATATTCTTACAAAGAACTCGAACGGTTCTGCAACGACTGCTTCGAGAAATTCGGATTTACCAAGGACGAGAGCAAGATCATTTCCGACGTGCTCCTTCTTTCCGACCTTTTCGGCATCGAGTCTCACGGTATGCAGAGACTTGCGCGCTACCATAAGGGGATCGAGAAGGGACTCATCAAGGTGAATGCAAAGCCCGAGATCGTTCACGAAACCCCCGTTTCGGCAGTGATCGAGGGTAACGACGGCATGGGACAGCTGATCGCTCACAAGGCAATGACGCTTGCGATCGAAAAGGCAAAGACCACAGGCATGGCGATCGTCACCGTCCGCAACTCCAACCACTTCGGAATCGCGGGCTACTACGCAAAGATGGCGTGTGACGCAGGACTTCTCGGTATGGCTATGACCAACAGCGAGGCGATCATGGTCCCCACCTTCGGACGTCTCGCGATGCTCGGAAGCAACCCCATCGCCGTTGCAATGCCCGCAGATCCTTACGATTTCTTCTTTGATGCCTCCACCACGGTCGTTACGCGCGGCAAGCTTGAGATCTACAATAAGCTCGGCAAGCCCCTTCCCGAGGGTTGGGCGCTCGACAAGGACGGCAAGGGCTCGTCCGACGCGAAGGACGTCCTTGCAAACATCGTCGCAAAACGGGGCGGCGGAATCATGCCGCTCGGCGGTGAGACCGAGCAGCTCGGCGGACATAAGGGCTACGGCTACGGTATGTTCTGCGAGATATTCTCTTCCATTCTCTCTATGGGTATCACCTCAAACCATACCCACACGAACGGCAAGGGCGGAACCTGCCACGGCTTTATGGCGGTAGATCCCAAGATCTTCGGGGATGCTGACGCGATCAAGGAGCATCTTTCCACCTTCCTGCGCGAGCTGCGCGAGTCCCCCAAGGCAGAGGGCGCGACACGCATCTACACCCACGGCGAAAAGGAGATCATCGCGAAAGCCGACCGCATGGCGAACGGCATCGACGTAAACATCAATACGGTCGCAGAGATGTTCGAGATGTGCAAATACGTCGGACTGAACCCCGTCGACTATCTCGGCGACGTGAAGTTCGAGGATGCAAAGGCAAGCTCGTACAAATAAAGAACCTTTGACCTTACGAAAAGCAAATTATCATATCTTCATAAAAAAAGAGACACACCCGCGTGTGTCTCTTTTTTACTTTTTATGATTTCTGCGACAGCGCCTCGTCGATCGCCCGCGCGGCGGTCTTGCCCGCGCCCATCGCGGAGATGACGGTCGCCGCACCCGTGACGGCATCGCCGCCCGCGTAAACGCCCGCGCGTGAGGTCAGCCCGTCCTCGTTTACGATGATCCCGCCGCGCTCATTCACCAAAAGCCCCTCGGTGGTCGACTTGATCAGCGGGTTCGGAGACGTTCCGATCGACATGATCACGGTGTCGAGATCCATGGTAAACTCGCTCCCCTTTACGATCACGGGACGTCTTCTGCCGCGCTCATCGGGCTCACCAAGCTCCATTCGAACGCAGGTCATCCCCGTAACAAAGCCGTTTCTTGGATCTCGCGGATCGTCGGGATTGTGATACCCGAGGATCTCGACGGGATTTGTGAGCAGGGAGAACTCGATTCCCTCCTCCTCCGCATGCTCGACCTCCTCGCGGCGTGCGGGAAGCTCCTCCATCGAACGGCGATAAACGATGTACACCTTTTCAGCACCAAGACGAAGTGCGGTCCTCGCGGCATCCATTGCCACGTTGCCACCGCCAACGACCGCAACCTTGCCGCCCTTCATAATGGGCGTTTCGGGGTCCTCACGGTAGGATTTCATCAGATTGCTTCTCGTGAGAAATTCGTTTGCCGAATAAACGCCGCACAGCCCCTCTCCGGGAATGCCCATAAAGTTCGGAAGTCCCGCACCCGAGCCGACGAATACCGCCTCATAGCCCATGTCGAACAGCTCGTCGATCGTGAGCGTCTTGCCGATCACGACGTTGGTCTCGATCTTGACGCCGAGCTTTTCGAGCGTCTCGACCTCCTTTGCAACGATCTTTTTGGGGAGACGGAACTCGGGAATGCCGTAAACCAACACACCGCCTGCGGTGTGAAGCGCCTCAAACACCGTCACCTCATAGCCCTTCTTTGCGAGATCGCCCGCGCAGGTGAGCCCCGAGGGACCCGAGCCGACAACCGCAACTCTGTGTCCGTTGCTTTCGGGACGAACGGGCTCTTCCGCCCCGAAGGTGTTGTGCCAATCGGCAACAAAGCGTTCAAGTCTGCCGATGCCGACAGGTTCACCCTTGATCCCGCGCACGCACTTCGATTCGCACTGCGTTTCCTGCGGGCAAACTCTGCCGCAAACGGCGGGGAGAGAGGACGATCTCGTGATGACCTGATACGCACCCTCGAAGTCCCCCTCCTTGATCTTCGAAATGAATTCGGGAATGTGAATTTTTACGGGGCATCCGCTGACACACGGCATATGCTTGCAGTTGAGGCATCGCATTGCCTCGTCGATCGCCGTTTCCTCGCTGTATCCGAGCGCGACCTCATCGAAATTGTGCGCCCTTACCTTCGCATCCTGCGTCGGCATCTCGTTTTTCGTGAGACTCATATTTGCCGTTGCCACGTTACCGTACCTCCTTTTTGTAGAGATTACAGGTCTCCTCGTACTTGTGACGCTCGAACGCGCCGTACATTCTGCCGCGCGCCATCGCCTCGTCAAAATCGACCTCGTAGCCGTTGAAATCAGGACCGTCCACGCAGGCGAACCTCGTGACCTTCTTGCCGTCTACATTGAGCGTAAGACGGCAGCCGCCGCACATTCCCGTGCCGTCGATCATAATGGGGTTCATCGAAACGGTGACGGGCGTGCCGTAGGGCTTCGCCGTCAGAACGACGAATTTCATCATAATGAGGGGTCCGATCGTGATGATCATATCAAATTTTTCACCCGCATCAAGCATCTCCTTAAGCGGGACCGTGACGTTGCCCTTTTCACCGTAGGAGCCGTCATCCGTCATCACGCGGAGCGTGTTCGAGTAGGATCTGAACTCCTCCTCAAGGATCAGGAGATCCTTGTTTCTGAAGCCGATGATGCTCGTCACGTCAGCACCCATTTCGTGAAGTGCCTCGGCGATCGGCATCGCGATCGCACAGCCTACGCCTCCGCCTACGATGCAGACCTTCTTTAAGCCCTCGAGATGCGTCGCCACGCCGAGAGGACCGACGAAGTCCTGAATATAGTCCCCCGCCTCCTTGTGCGCGAGCCTCTCGGTGGTCGAGCCTACGATCTGATATATGATCTTAACACTTCCCTTATCTTTATTCACACCTGCAACGGTCAGCGGGATGCGCTCACTGTTTTCGTCAACGCGGAGAATGATAAACTGACCGGGACGCGCCTTGTTTGCGACGAGCGGTGCTTCGATCTCAAGCTGAACCACCGAGGGATTCAGTACTTTTTTCTTAACGATTCGATACATTTTGTTCTCCTTTCGAAGATCATTTCCCTCGGACAGGCATATCCCGAACGATACGCCGCCTGCAGGCTCTTCAATAAAACAATAAAAGCCCCTCAGGTTCTGAGGGGCGAAAGGGTGAAAGATGGGATTCGAACCCACGGCCTCCAGGGCCACAACCTGGCGCTCTAACCAACTGAGCTACTCCCACCACATATGGAAGACTGAAGATCAGTCCAACGGGTGATATTATAACACACCTTTCCCTGTTTGTCAATAGCTTTTTTCGAAAAAAAATCGTGCTTTCCGAAAAACTTTTTCATCCTGCGGCACAAAGAGGAGCCAAGCGCGAATACGCGTATGGCCCCTCCATTCCCTTCTTTGCGCGGAAACGCCGAAAATTCCCGATGCGTAAAGACTACGAATGGTCGGCCTTGCGGCGGAATTTTCTCACCATTCCGATATAGTCAAAAAGAACCGTGAGAAGCCCGAGCAGCCATGCGAGCGGGGATGCAAAGCACATAATGAAAAATCCCGTTTCCACCCCGAACAGATGCATACCGTTCATAAAAAACAGCACGCAAACCGAAAGACCCGCCCGTCCGACGACCTCCGTGAAGCCCGATATCATCGTGAAGGTCGTTCGGCATACCGCCTGCAGAACGCTCTTGAAAATTACAAGCGGTGAGAGTACAAAGGTAAGGAGCGTATTCACAACAATATATAAATACGCGTTATTCACCACCGCGTTGGGCACGTCCCCCGCGAGCAGCGTAATGACAAATCTGCCGCACGGCAGCATGATCGCACTCGCGATCACACTCCACCAGAAGCAGATCCACAAGGTCTTTTTTCCGCCCTCGATCACGCGCGAATACTTCCCCGCACCGTAATTCTGCGCCGCGAAGACCGAAATCGCTGAACCAAAGGACAGGATCGGCAGGGTGACGAAATTCTCGACCTTCGCCCCCGTGGTGTGCGCCGTCACGTATTGTGTGCCGAGACCGTTCGTTACGAATTGCATCACGATCGAACCGACCGACAGCACCATATTGAGAAAAGCCATCGGGATACCGACCTTCAGAAGGCGGACGTTCATCTCGGAGTCCCATTTGAGATCCTTGCGCGAAACGTGAAGAAATGGCTGCTTCCACTTGATGTATATGATACAGAGAAGCCCCGAAAGCAGCTGAGCGAGCACAGTCGCAAGCCCCGCGCCGTCTGTGTCCATCTTGCAAAATGCGATCAGAACGATGTCGAGTATAATATTGATGACACAGGCGATCACAAGGAAATACAGCGGCGTACGCGAATCTCCGAGCGAACGGATCATATTCGAAAGCAGGTTGAAGAGCGCCGTTGCAACGAGCCCCATAAAGATCCAGACGATGTACCGATAGGATCGATCGATGATGTCTGCGGGTGTTTGCAGAAGCATTAGGATCGGACGGGCAAAAATCGCGCAAAGGACCGCCATCGTGACCGAAATGACCGCAGAAAGCCAAATACTCGCGCCGAATGCGCGCTTAACGCCCTCCTCGTCGTGCGAGCCGAAATGCTGTGCGGCAATAACGGAAAAGCCGATCGTCAGAGATTGGATCGCACCGCTGGCAAACCACACGAGCGAGCTCGTAGCACCGACCGCCGTATAAGCCTCGGGTCCGAGAATACGCCCGACAATGACCATATCGGCAATGTTGTAAAACTGCTGAAAAACGTTTCCGATGAGAAACGGGAGTGAGAACAAAAATATTTGTCGAAGCGGGGATCCCTTCGTTAAATCGGTCATACAGTACCTCTCTTCTCCGCACAGATGCTTGCTGTGACTCTTTCTGTGATCGGGGCGAAGGCTCGCCTTTTGGGTCATTATATACCGAGTCAACGCAATTGTCAAGAGGAAAAATAAAGCGAAAATAAAAAAGAAAAAATTTTCATTTTCCTATTGACAAACGAAGCAATTAGTGGTATGATATAAAGGCTGTGATGCGGGTGTAGTTCAATGGTAGAATTCCAGCCTTCCAAGCTGGCCGCGTGGGTTCGATTCCCATCACCCGCTCCAAACTAAAATTTCGTACACGGGTGTGTACGGAATTTTCGTTTATAATTAAATATCTGTGCCTTTAGCTCAGCCGGATAGAGCAACTGCCTTCTAAGCAGTAGGTCGGGGGTTCGAGTCCCTCAAGGCACGTCAAAAAAAGCAGCTGCAAATGCAGTTGCTTTTTTTGACCCTTCGGGGAGACGAGAACCCCCTGCAAGCTTCAAGTGCCCAAAGAGCTTCTCAAAACAATCCCGAAGCTTGCTACGAGTGCTTGCACTCGTATTTCGAGCTCCCCCAAGTCTTCCCTCTCCTTTCTCAACTTTTTCCCCGCAGGTACTTGCAAAAGTGAAAATTTTGCGCTATAATAAATCATAATGAAGAAAAGCGAAAGGAGCTTTCAAAATGATCAAGCTGAAAAACTATCAGGACCTGAAAAACTACTTCACCGTTCCTGATGAGGCACTTGCATTCCTCGCGACCATCACCGAGGAGACCGAAAACGGCCGCTACTACTTCGGGGACGATTGCTTCGTCAACGTGATGAATTATACCACCAAGGAGGAGCTTTCCGATATGGAGGCGCACGACGTTTACGTTGACGTGCAGTGCCTCTTCACGGGTGAGGAGCGCATCTATTACACCGACAGAGCCCCCCTCAAGGAGACCGTTCCGCTGAACGAAGCGAAGGACGTGCTTTTCTATGCGTATGAGCCCTCTCCCTACGTCGATTATCTCCCCGGCGAGTGCGTGGTGCTCTATACCGAGGAGGCACATCTTCCGGGTCGTGCGATCTCGGGCTCGATGACCGTCAAGAAGGCAGTCATGAAGCTGAACGAGAAAAAGCTCCGCAAGTGATCACGGCATAATGGAGGAGAAACTATGTACTTTGAACAATTTGAACTGAACGATATGCAGTACCTCATCCGCTATCCCGACGGATTTGACCCGACCAAGCGTTACCCAACGATCCTGCTGCTCCACGGCGCAGGAACGCGCGGGCGCGACCTTGAAAAGCTGAAGGGCAACCCCTTCTTTACCTTGACCGAGGCACACGAGGGCTTCCCCTTCGTCGTCTTCGCGCCGCAATGCTCGAAGAATACGTGGTTCGACCACTTTGAGACCCTTCGGAAATTCGTGAAGCAGATCGCTGCAACCCCCTTCGTCGATCCGTCCCATCTTTATTTGACGGGCTCAAGCATGGGCGGTTACGGAACCTGGCAGCTTGCTATGAGTATGCCGAAATACTTCGCGGCGATCGCCCCTATCTGCGGCGGCGGTATGTATTGGAATGCCGCACGGCTCGCAAACGTCCCCGTCTGGGCGTTCCACGGTGCCCTTGACAAGACCGTTCGACTTGAGGAATCCGAAAAGATGGTAAACGCCGTCAACAAGAAAAACGGCAACGCGCGCCTGACGGTCTACCCCAACATCGCTCACCACGCCTGGACGCCTACATACAGCAACCCTGAGCTGTACGAATGGTTCCTCTCACACGAAAACCAAAACACAAAGGAGCTCGTAAACGAATACACCGACGGCAAGCTCTTCGGATGATCGGCTACGAGAACAGAGGCAAATGAGACATACGCTTCTCCCCGACTATATGTTCCCGTCGTACAGGGAGATCACGCCCGAGTTCCTTAAGGGGATCGGCGTTTCCTCTCTGCTGATCGACATAGATAATACCTTAGCACCCTACGAAATGCCCGATCCCGACGACGAGATCCGCGCGTGGTTCAAGTCGCTCGCTGAAAACGGCATCCGCGCGGCTCTCGTTTCGAATAATCACAGACCGCGCGTCGAACGGTTCAATAAGACGCTCGGCCTCCCCGCCTTCCCCGACAGCGGTAAGCCCGGGAAGAAGCGGCTCGCAGAGGCACTCGAGGCGGTTCACGGAACGGTAGAAAGCACTGCGGTGATCGGAGACCAGCTCCTCACCGACGCGGCGTTCGGTAAGTCACACGGAATGCGTGCGATCATCGTGCCGCCGATCTATGATAAACGGAATCTCTTCTTCCGCACGAAGCGGCTCCTTGAGATCCCCGTCATTCGAAAGTACAACAAGCTCCACAAGACAAGCTACTCGACCTTCCGTCTGCCCCCGAAGCGGAAGTGGTGAATCAAACGAAAGGCAACCGATATGACAAAAACAGCACTTTTCGGCCCGGGCGGTAACAGCGAGTCCTTCTACGCAAGCGGACACAAGGCAACGAAGGAAGCTCCCGCGTGGCTCGCGTCGATCGGACTCGGCGCATATGAATATCAGGCAGGAAACGGACTCACCGCAGGCATCGCTACCCTTCACCTGATCGGCGAGGAGGCAAAAAAGCACAGCATCGCGATGTCCCTCCACACGCCGTATTTTATCTCCCTTGCCTCCCCCGAGGAGGAAAAGCGCGTGAAGAGCGTCGATTACATCCGTCGCTCGCTTGACGCGGCAGAGGCACTCGGTGCCGATACCATCGTCATTCATTGCGGCGGCGTTGCGAAAATGTCGCGCGACGAGGGAATGCTCCACTCGAAGGAAACGCTCTCCCTCCTTCTGTCCGAGCTTCCCGCAGATCTCACGATCCGTCTCGGACTTGAAACGATGGGCAAGATCAACCAGCTCGGAACGGTCGAGGAGGTAGTCGAGCTTTGCCGTCTCGATCCGCGCCTTTATCCCGTGGTCGATTGGGGGCACCTCAACGCGCGCAATCTCGGCGGCTATTTCCCCGACAGCGACAGCTACCGCCGCGTATTCGACACGATCGGATCTGCCCTCGGTAACGGCTATGCAGAAACGCTCCACTGCCACTTCTCGAAGATCGAATTCGGAAAGAGCGGCGAAAAGAAGCACCTGACCTTTGTGGACACCGAATTCGGCCCCGACTTCACCCCTCTTGCAGAGGCGATCGCGAAAGACGGTCTCGCACCGCGTATCATTTGCGAATCGGCGGGAACGATGGCAGAGGATGCCCTCGCGATGCAAGAACTGTACCGCGCCGCGCAAAACGCCCTCGCGTAAACGCGTAAGTAAACAGAATTACACCGAAAGGAATACGATATGTCACACCTCACAAAGCTCCAAGGCGCACTGAAAAAGGCAAACGCCGATGCAGTCATCGTCTCGTCCGAGATCAATCAGCGTTATCTGACCACCTTTGCCTACACCGACGGCTACGTGCTCGTCACGCAAAGCAAGGGCTATCTCATCACCGATTTCCGCTATTTCGAAGCGGCAGAGAAGGAATGCGCCGAGGGCTTTGAAGTGTTGATGCCGACGGGCGGTATGCTTCTCGCGATGCGCGAGATCGTCGGAGACGGAAAGACCGTTCTCTTTGAGGAGGCGACGCTTTCCGTATCGGGCAAGGAGCGGATCGAAAAGATCTTCGACACCTGCACCCTGAGATCGGGCGGCTCCGAGATGCTCGACGGGCTCCGTCTTTATAAAGACGCCGAGGAGATCGAGAAAATGAAGAAGGCACAGGAGATCACCGATGCGGGCTTCCGCCATATGCTTGACGTCCTCACGCCCGATATGACCGAGCTTGAAGCGGCACTTGAGCTTGAATTTTTTATGCGAAAAATGGGAAGCGAGGGCACGGCGTTTGAAACGATCGCAGTCTCGGGCTCTGCCTCCTCCCTCCCCCACGGCGTACCGAGAAACGTGAAGCTCGAAAAGGGCTTTTTCACGATGGACTTCGGCGCGCGCATCGACGGCTACTGCTCGGATATGACGCGTACCGTCGTGCTCGGGAAGGCCGATGACGAAATGAAGCGACTCTATAACACCGTGCTCACAGCGCAAACGACCGCACTCGACGCTCTGAAGGTCGGGATCCGTTGCCGTGAAGCCGATAAGATCGCGCGCGACATCATCTACGACGCAGGCTACGAGGGCTGCTTCGGTCACTCGCTCGGTCACGGCGTGGGCATGTTCATTCACGAAAGCCCTCGCCTTTCCCAAGCCGCGCCCGACGACAGCCGCCTCAGTCGCGGTCACGTGGTGACCTTTGAGCCGGGCATTTATCTGGAAGGTAAATACGGCTGCCGCATCGAGGACATGGCTTGCATCCGTCCCGACGGCACCTTCCACAACTTCACGCACAGCCCAAAAGACTTGATCGAGCTGTTCTGATCGGAGGTATGACATGAATTTTTCACTGATGACGACCGATAACGTGATCCGCGTGCTTTGGGACGTGCGCCACTGGGTCATTCAAACCTTTTCTCTCACGGGCAATGCCGCCTCGTTTGTCGTGATCGGCGCGGCTATGCTCTGCATCATTCTGCCCTATCTGATCGGTAGCATCAATCCCGCGATCCTGATCTCCACGCTTTTCTACCGCGACGACATCCGTAAGCACGGAAGCGGCAACGCGGGAACCACCAATATGCTCCGTACCTTCGGCGTGAAGGCGGCAGTTTTGACGTTGCTCCTGGATTTCGGAAAAGCCGCAATTGCAACTCTTCTGGGCAGACTGCTCTTTGGCATCTGGGGTCAGGCGATCGCAGGCTTCTTCGTAGGATTTGGTCATATGTTTCCCATTTACTACCGCTTCCGAGGCGGAAAGGGCGTGGCGTGCTTCGGTATCGTGGCGCTGGTCATTCACCCGTTCGCCTTCCTCGTGATCCTCGGCACCTTCCTCATTGTGCTGATTGGTACGCGTTTCGTGTCCTTGGCATCTGTCATGGCGGCGATCATGTACCCCATGGCGTTCCACTGGGCGGCGATCCTCACCAAAACCGCGGACGACAACGGCGCGAATATGCTCATGGCGTTCCTCGCGGCGTGCTTCGTGGTCTTTATGCACCGCGAAAACCTCAAGCGCATCTGGAACAACACCGAATCCAAGATTGATTTTTCCAAATTTAAAAAGAAGAAGAAAGTAAAGGCGACCGCGCAGACGAAAAGCGACGCGCCCGTAGAGCCGAGCCAATCGGACAGCGCAAAGGAGCAAGACGATGAATGATACGCCTCAAGCGCGCATGGGCGAGCTGATCGCGCTGGCGGCGCAAAGCGGAGCTTTGAAAAAAGCCGTGTTCTCCAAGCCCGACGATCCCGAGCTGCAACGCACCGTGATCACCCTGCGCCGCATCGGCGGCAGGGTCATGGCGCAAGCCGAGTCCCTACGCACGGACAACAAGGCAATGCACGAAAATATTTCCGCCGAAAATGCGGCGCGATTTACCGCGCTTGCCGAAGGGTTCGGTCAGGTCAACCTCATCACCACGGTGGGAAGCTGTGAATTGCGCCGCTCCAAGTCGGGCAACCGCACTCTGCTGGGTGGCGAGAATTTGCGCAAGGCTCTGCAAAAGGACGATGCCCCCACGGCGGCGATCTCCTCAAACAACCGCCAGAAGAGCTATATTCTGAGCGGCAAGGAGCCGTTTTTGCGTCTGCTTGACGTCAGCGACGAAAACGGACGTGTCCGCGACAAAAAGCAATCGAAATTCCGCCAGATCAGCCGATTTTTAGAGCTGACGCGCGATTGTCTTTCGCATCTGCCGAGCGAGGGCGAGCTTCGCATCTGCGACCTCTGCTGCGGCAAAAGC
>JAZNOQ010000061.1:0-8593 GCA_045589215.1 Eubacteriales bacterium | reverse complement strand
TGGCCTCCGACTTCCCTGTCATCCCCCATAAGCGAACCGACCGCCGTCGTAGCGTCCGACCGTTTTAGGAAAGCACCAAACAGCCGTTCCCCAAGAGCCATAAATTTCAGCGTTTTCGTCGTATTTTTTGTTTTCTCACGTGAGATCTCCCCCCTTTAACAAAACAAAAGAGCTGACATATCTCCTTTACGTCAACTCTTTCGTTTCATATTTATTCGAATTCTATCTCAAAAAGTCTTGAGCCATAGAATCTGTTCTTGCCTGCACGCCTATACCACTGTGAAATAACGATCGGAACAATCTTTCCGTTCTCGCGATACATCATCTCGTGTGTAAAGCCACCGTAAAGACTGTTGGAGTTAAACTCGATGTCTATCTCCTTTGTAAGCTCGGGATGATCGATAGGAAGCACCATCTGAGGATCGCAGTATAGACCGTAAGGTGTGTCTGCCGTAGCAAACATAATGCCCTTGTTGGGATAATAATAAGTAAGAAGCCATTTCTGAAGATAATTATTGTATGCGACGGACATATTGCTTGTGGGCGCGGGAATGATCTCTGCCTTCTCGGGATTTGCTATGATTGCGTCAAGCCCCTCTCTGTAAGGCTTCCATACCGCCTCTCCGCTTTCATCGTATTCGGTAAGGTATTCGTAAGCAGAAAAGTCCTCAAAGCGCTCTTTCTTTACTCTTCCGACCTTGATCCCGTGAATTCTGCCACCGTAGCGTCCGAATATATAAATGTATCCGTCCTTGCCGTCGCATCCGTACATCTGACCGAATCCCGGAGCTATATGAGCCTTGGCGTCAAATTCTACACCGCTCGGATTCAAATTCATATCCTCCGTCGCGCAAAGCGAAGCATTTTCAAAGCGATCGTCATCCTCAAGCGGTTCGATCCAAGTAAGATCGTAAACCTTTTCAAAGGTTTCTCCGCCATCCGTGGACTTAAGCGTGCCGCCGTAGTTGAGATACCAATACCCCGACGCCAGAGGACCCCAATAACAGATGGATTCGTAAAATACGTAAAGATTGCCGTTTATCTCAATTCCGCCTTGGCTTATCTTTGATCTTTCTTTTTTCACCTTCGACGACGAGTGATGAGAAAAAACAAGCTCCTTTGCGCGTCCCGCCCCATCCAAAAGAAATCCGTCCCAATTTATTCCTTCTGTAAAATCCATATCGTCCGTGTATCCCGCAACGGTGCCTCTCCAATATTTCGGCTGCGTTTTGTCGTATTCACTTATGCCTTCGGTATCTCCAAAAAGGAAATACATTCTCCTACGCGTTGGACTATATACAGGAATTCCAAGGTCGGTTCCGTAAACATCCCATTTCTCGGTCCTGTCAAGCCCCGTCACAACGTCAACGCTACGAATTTCTTTTACCTTCATTCTTTGTTTCCCCCAAAAGCTTATTGCAGCTAACTGCTACTATAATTGTACCGCAAAAAAATTCTTTTTTCTCCATTCGTGATTGACAAAATTCCATTATTGTATTATAATAATGGAAAATATGTTTTTGAGGCTCAGAATGAATCGACATATCGACAATTACGTAATAAAAAACATCGCGTTCCATTATGCTATCGTAAGGCGTCCTACGGGCTATTCAGAGCCCTTCTGCATATTCGAGGAAATGAAATTCGTACGAGTAATGGAGGGCAGCGGGATCTGGCATATCAACGGAAAGGATTACACCGTTGGCGAGGGCGACATCCTCATTTTTTGTAAGGACGACGAAAGATATATCAAAAACGTTACGTCGAAGGAAGGTTTTTTGATCGCCGACATACGTTTCCTCCCCGTTACAGTATATCCAATGCAGAATTGCGTTCGATTTTTCTTCGAAAGAACGGCTGCTTTTTCTAATATTATCCCCAAAGACACCCCTTATTATCAAAAGCTTCTGCAAAGCTTTGACGCGATCGACGCGGAGGTGAAAAGCAACCAGCCTTGGCGAAACGAAAGCATATCCAATATCATTGTATCAATGGCTATCAGCATATCAAGAATATTCGTGACTGAGGAAACAAGGATCGTGTCACTCAACAACTCGGGCTACGAAACGGTATGCAAGGCAATGGCGTATATCCAAAGCAACTTACAAAACGGTCTTTCAAGAGAAGCTATCGCAAAGAAATTCTACATAAGTCCCTCATATCTTTCGCGAATATTCAAGGAATATAGCGGAGTATGCTTACAGGATTACATCGTACGGGCTCGGGTAAAAAACGCGGCAGAGCTTATAAAAAAAGGCACAAAACCAATTGACGCAGGATTTGAAAGCGGCTTTTCGAGTTCCTCCGGCTTTTACAGAGCCTTTCACGATGTAATGGGAGAAAGTCCCCGTGATTTTCAGAAAAACGAAATTTCATTCAATAATTCTGACATATCGGAAATCCTTCCATAAAGAATTATAAAAAATTTTCACTTCATAGAAAAAATTTTCAAAAAATATATTGCCGTTTTTCAAAGTTTGTGATAAAATATAGAACATCAAAGAATCTTATCGCATTTGATAAATATTTGTGCCGCGAACGCGGCGGAATGGAGATAATTATGGAAAACAGCATTCGTCCCGAAAACATGCAGCGCATCACGACCCGCGCACTTGCCGATGCGTTTATCGCAGAGCAGGTCGCAGAGGTCCGAGCACAGGTCGGAGACAAAAAGGTTCTTCTCGCCCTCTCAGGCGGTGTAGATTCTTCCGTTGTCGCCGCACTCCTCATCAAAGCCATCGGCAAGCAGCTCGTCTGCGTTCACGTCAATCACGGCCTGATGCGCAAGGGCGAAAGCGAGCAGGTCATCGAGGTCTTCGGTAAAGCACTCGATGCAAACCTCGTGTACGTCGACGCGACCGACCGTTTCCTTGATCTTCTCGCAGGCGTATCCGATCCCGAAAAGAAGCGCAAGATCATCGGCGCCGAATTCATCAAGGTATTCGATGAAGAATCGGCAAAGCTCGACGGCATCTCCTTCCTCGCACAGGGCACGATCTACCCCGATATTCTTGAAAGCATCAAGGCGAAGGAAAGCGGCAAGCCCGTCAAGTCGCACCATAACGTCGGAGGTCTCCCCGAGGATATGGAAATGCAGCTCGTTGAGCCTGTAAAGCTTCTGTTCAAGGACGAGGTCCGCGTCGTTGGCGAGGCACTCGGTCTGCCGCACGAAATGGTCTACCGTCAGCCCTTCCCCGGCCCCGGGCTCGGTGTTCGTTGCCTCGGCGCGATCACCCGCGACCGCCTGCACGCACTGCGCGAGGCTGACGCGATCCTACGTGAGGAATTCGATAAAAACGGTCTTGCAGGCAAGGTATGGCAGTACTTCATCGCGATCCCCGACGTCAAGAGCGTCGGCGTGAGAAACGAAGCGCGCTATGAGGGCTGGCCCGCGATCATCCGCGCCGTCAATACCACGGACGCAATGACCGCAACGGTCGAGGAGATCCCCTACGCGCTCCTGCACCACATCACGAACCGCATCACAAATGAAGTCGAGGGCATCAACCGCGTCCTCTACGACCTCACACCAAAGCCCGTCGGAACGATCGAGTGGGAGTGACTTGAGCTCTACCCAAGTTGTTTATGATCGTTTCGCAGAAACGGTCATATCATAACCTTTGGCGAAGCCAAATTCATAACTCTGAACGAAGGTTATGATTGGCTTCGCCTTGTTTGAAGAACCGAAGGGAGACAAATTATGAAAAAGCCATTTCTTTTTTTGACCGCACTGCTACTCCTTCTCTCCTCCTGCGCAGGACAAGCGGAAGATAAAGCGGTAGGAGCGGGCGAGGAAACCACCGCGCCCATCGTTGAAACCACGTCGTACGAGGACATCGAGCGCCGTCCGACAAGCGGCTACAAGTCCTTTTACTACGGTTTCCGCTCCGACAGCACTCTGCTGATGCTTTCGCATCCTATGGAGTGGAAGCTCGCCGAAGCTGACAATGGCTTTGACATTCTCCGCAATGGTGAAACCGTAGGTGCTCTTTTCGGTGCGCCCGCCGATGACACTGCTGACTTTACCGTTCTGCATACCGAATCGCATACCAAAAACGGAGTCCGTGTAAACAAGTATATCGAGCAAAGAAACGCTGACGCCGTCTTCCGCTATCGATATGTATACGAGTACCTGACAGACGGTCACACCCGCACCGTCACGCTTACTGCCGATTGTGCGGAGATCGACGACCGAAACAGGGATCGCCTTTATATGGACGTGCTTGCGTTCGATCAGATCCAGAGCGACACCCTCGGCGCACTCGCATCCGATCAAGGAGATCCCTCCTCGATCCTGATCCTCGGCAACAGCTTCATAAGCTCCTCCGACATCGGCAACATTTTAACCGAAATGCTCCAAAACGACGGAAGGGACTGTACCGTAGAAGCGGTTTCAAGGGGTTACGCAAATGTGGGCACCTATGCGGACGATAGCGAGTACCTTGCGCTGATCCGTGAGGGGACGCACGAATTCGTATTCATCTGCGGACTTTACTCCCAAAGTCAAGTCAAAAATCTCGAGCCGCTCAAGGAAGCGTGTGACGACTCCGGTACCACACTCGTCATATTCCCCGCACACAACGAAAGCGCGGACGCTGTCATCGCCGCAGAAAGCGAATACCCCGAGCTGTTTTGTCTGAATTGGAAGGCAGAGCTCGACGGTTTGATCCTCGGCGGCGTCGACCGCTGGGAGCTGTGTATCGACGACGCACACGACCACAGCAGACCGCTTGCGGGCTACGTCGGCGCGCATATGATCTACCGCGCGATCTACGGCGAGCTGCCGTCGGGTTCGATGCAGTATTCGATAGATCAACGCCACATTGACAATATTCTCGGTAACTATGCTGAAGTCGGTGACTCGCAATTCTTTGACGAGGCTCTGATCTCGTATTTGGATTAACCCCGAAAAGGAGCTCATCCGAATGGCTGAATGTAAATTCGGACTTAAACTTTTGTAAAAACAAACGAGGACATCACAATTGCCTTTGCATTTGCGGTGTCCTTTTTTGATATTCTTTTTTATATTTTCCCTAAAAGCACTTGACAAAAGCAATACCTCGTGATATGATGTATTACGTAACAGGGGGTATATCACAGAGGTAGATCCCCCCGAAAAAGCAGGAGGAGCGAATGGATATTCAATTAAAACGTGGGCTGCTCGACGTGTGCGTTTTAGCCGCGATCAAAAATGAAGATTCCTACGGCTATAAGATCATAAAGGATATGAAGCCGTACATTGAAATGTCTGAATCGACTCTATACACGATCCTGAAGCGTCTGGAGCTTTCCAAAATGCTGACGGTGCAAACGATAGAGCATAACGGCAGGCTTCGCAAGTATTATCATATCACAAAGGCAGGCCTCGGGCGCATTGAGGATTTCAAGGACGAGTGGCGCGAGGTGATGTCGATCTATCAATTCGTAGCAAGGGAGGACATGGGAAATGAATAAGCAGGAATTTATCGCGAATTTACGGGAAAGCCTCCGCGGCTTGCCGAGGCAAGACGTCGAGGAGCACCTGAGCTTTTACAGCGAAATGATCGATGACCGTACCGAAGAGGGGCTTTCGGAGGAGGATGCCGTTGCACAGATCGGATCCGTAGATGCGATCGCACAAGAGATCCTTGCAGAGATCCCTCTCTCAAGGATCGCAAAGGAACGGATCAAGCCGAAAAAGCAGCTACGCGCGTGGGAGATCGTTCTCCTCGTGCTTGGCTCTCCGATATGGCTTTCGCTTGCCGTTGCCGCTTTTGCCGTCGTCCTTTCTCTATACGTCGTGCTATGGTCTGTGATCATTTCTCTGTGGGCGATCTTTGCTTCACTGATCGGGTGTTCCCTCGGCTTCATAGCAGCAGCCATCATATTCGTTATGACCGGTAACGGTCTCACGGGAGCCGCCATGATCGGTGCGAGCCTCTTTTGTGCAGGGCTCGCGATCCTCCTGTTTTTCGGTTGCAAGGCGGCGACGAGGGGGATCATATTACTCACGAAAAAGCTCGCGCTCGGCATAAAGAAGTGCTTCATCGGAAAGGAGGCAGCGTAATGTGTAAGGGAACAAAAATCTGGTGTATCGTAGCGACCGCCCTGATACTCATCGGATGTATGATTTTTGGGGGAGCAATGACAATGCTCAAGTGGGATTTTACGGGATTATCGACGAACAAATACGAAACGAACAGCTATGAGATAACCGAGAATTACAAAAATATCTCCGTCGTTACCGATACCGCCGACATTGTATTTGTATCTTCCGAAAATTCAGAATGCTCGGTCACGTGCTACGAGCAGAAAAACGCAAAGCATTCGGTCTCAGTAAAGGATGATACGCTTGTCATCGAGGTCATCGATACGAGGAAATGGTACGAATTCATCGGCATCAATTTCGGTTCGCCCAAAATAACGGTAAGCATTCCGCAGGGAGAATACAGCGCGCTTTCGATCCGCTCGGACACAGGTGACGTCAGTATACCCAAGGATCTTCAATTTTCAAGCATTGATATTTCAGAAAGCACCGGTGACGTAACAAGCTATGCTTCCGCCTCTGGAAGCGTTAAGATCAAGTCGTCTACGGGAGATATTCGGATCGAAGGCATCTCCGCAGGCGCGCTTGATCTTTCGGTCTCCACGGGCAAGGTGACGGTTTCCGACGTAATCTCTGACGGGGACGTCACGGTCAAGGTGTCTACGGGTGATGCCAACCTCTCGGGCATTACGTGCAAAAGCGTTATATCGAGCGGAGACACGGGAGACCTGACACTGAGAAACGTACTTATGTCAGGAGGTCTCTCGATCGAAAGAAGCACGGGCGACGTGAGCCTTAGTGGGTGCGACGCCGCCGAGATCTTCATTGAAACCGACACGGGCGACGTCAAAGGAACACTCCTTTCGGAAAAGGTATTCATAGTAAGAACGGACACAGGCCGTATAGACGTACCCAAAACTACAACGGGCGGAAAATGCGAGATCACCACCGACACGGGGGATATAAAAATATCCATCCACTAAAAGAGGAGAATAACTCCATAAAAAACAGAAACAATTTTGGGGCTGATTCACTGAATAGTGAATCAGCCCCTTTTATTACGTTCACTCCTTCGGTGCGCGTTTTCTCGGAGCGATCTCATTGAGGAGAGAAAATCCGAGGATCATAACGCCACCGACAATCTCAAGCGGAGTGATGCCTTCTCCGAGCCAAAAGACCGAGATCAGCACCGCCACAAGCGGATCGATGTAGCTGAGGATCGCCGCATTCTGCCCCGACAGTCCGCGCAAGGCGGAAAAATACAGACAGTATGTGACACCCGTGTGGAGAAGCCCGACCGTCAGAAGCGCACCCCACCCACCTGCGTCAAGCGCGGAAAGGTGAAAACCGCCCGTAAGAAGCACGTACGGAAGGAGCGTCGCAGTCGCCGCCAAAAATTGAAAGAAGGTGCGGTGAATTCCCTCCACCTCTTTGATGCACTTGTTGAGAAGCACGACGGTTGCGTAAAAGCATGCCGCCGCGAGTCCAAGCAGGATTCCGACAAGATCATTCTGCCCCGTTCCGCCGACACCCGTGATCAGAACGAGTCCGACCGTTGAAAAGACAAAGCAAAGGATCTGAAGCGGCGACATTTTTTCCCGAAAGAAGATCGGGCAAAGCACGGTGACAATAACAGGCGCGAAATAATACGCAAGCGTCGCCGACGACACCGTTGTGTACTTGTACGCCTCAAACAGAAGGATCCAATTGATCCCCATCGCGAAGCCCGAAAGGAGCAGAAGGAGAAGCGTTCGCTTCCCCTTCCCCGCATTCGGTCTTTTTCCCGTAACGAGAAGGAAGCCGCCGACAAGGAGTGTCGCGAAGAGCGCGCGAAAAAACGCAATCTCTCCCGAAGGGAGAGCTACCTCTCGAACAAATACCGATATCGTACCGAACACGCTCATGGAGATCACCATAAGCGCGGACGGACTGAATTTCATACGTTTCACGGTCGATCTTAGCCGCCGAGATATGCCTTACGGACGGTCTCGCTCTCGGAAAGCTCCTTGCCCGTGCCCGACATTACGATCTTACCGTTTTCAAGCACGTACGCGCGATCGGAGATCGCAAGCGACTTGCCCGCATTCTGCTCCACGAGCAGGATCGTCGTGCCGTCGCGGTTGATGTCTTTGATGATCTCAAAGACCTGATCGACAAGCAGAGGCGAAAGTCCCATCGAGGGCTCGTCGAGCCTCAGAAGCTTCGGATGGCTCATGATCGCACGCCCCATCGCAAGCATCTGCTGTTCACCGCCCGAAAGCGTACCCGCGATCTGATTTTTACGCTCCGCGAGACGCGGGAAACGCGCATAGATCGCCTCAAGATCGTTTTTGAAGCCCGAGGAATCCTTCACCGCATATGCTCCCATGAGCAGATTTTCATAAACGGTCAGCTCCTGGAAGATGCGCCGTCCCTCGGGAACCTGCGTCATGCCGAAGTGAACGATCTTATGGCAGGGGCTCTGCGTGATATCTCTTCCGTCAAACGTGACCGTTCCGCTCCGCTTCGGGATCAGACCGACGACGCTCTGCATCGTGGTCGTCTTGCCCGCGCCGTTCGCGCCGATCA
>JAZNOQ010000060.1:0-3684 GCA_045589215.1 Eubacteriales bacterium | reverse complement strand
AAGGAGTTGAAAATGAAAATTGTCTTCCTAAGACCGCTTGGCCTCCGACTTCGCTTCGCGGTGCATTTTGCCGCAAGCTTTGTGAGGTAGTGATATTTCGAGCCCTCGCGAACGTTGTCCTCCTCAAGCACGTAGATAAGCTTCGGGAACGCGGGGGTAATCCATACGCCCGCCTCGTTCTTTACGCCCTGATATCTCTGAAGAAGGGTCTCCTCGATAATCACGGCGAGGTCGGCCTTCTCCTGCTCGTTCTTTGCCTCTCCGAGGTACATAAAAACGGTGATGAAGGGTGCCTGTCCGTTGGTGGTAAGAAGGGTGACGACCTGATACTGTATGCACTGAACGCCCTTGCGTATCTCCTCGCGGAGCCTCTTTTCGGTGAGGGTCTTTATTGCCTCCTCGTCGGTTACGCCAACCGAGGCAAGCTCCTCGGTAACGGTGGCGCGCAGCTTCTGACGGCTGACCTCAACGAAGGGCGCGAGGTGAGTAAGGCTTATGGACTGACCGCCGTACTGGTTAGATGCAACCTGCGCAATAATCTGCGTCGCGATGTTGCAGGCGGTCGAGAAGCTGTGGGGCTTCTCTATCATAGTTCCGCTGATAACCGTACCGTTCTGAAGCATATCCTCGAGATTAACGAGGTCGCAGTTGTGCATATGCTGCGCGTAGTAGTCCATATCGTGGAAATGGATGATTCCCGCTTTATGTGCTTCGATGATATCGGCAGGAAGCAGGATACGCTCCGAAAGGTCCTTCGAGACCTCGCCTGCCATATAGTCGCGCTGAACGCTGTTGACGGTAGGGTTTTTATTGGAGTTTTCCTGCTTTACCTCTTCGTTGTTGCACTCAATGAGGGACAGGATCTTGTTATCGGTCGTGTTTGCGATACGTGCAAGGCTACGGTTATAGCGATAGCGGATATAACGCTTTGCGGTTTCGGGGGCGCCCTGAAGAATGATGTGTGTCTCGACCATCTCCTGGATCTCCTCGACCGAAAGCGCACGTCCGACGTCCTTGCATCTGTCCTCGATAACAAGTGAGATATAATCGATCTGACGCGAGGTCAATTCGGGGCGTCCCGTACCTGCCTCGTTCGCCTTTTTGATCGCAGCCTTGATCTTTTCTCTATCGAAAATCTCCTCGGAGCCGTTTCTTTTAATGATCTTCATTTCAAATTAGTCCTCTCTTTCATAATGTTCCTATGGAATAATGTACGTGTAGGGGGATTTTCGGCGTCGCGCCGGAATGGTGCAAATCAATATTTTGTGATGTCGGGCGACACTTGCCACTATATATTGTGTTAATATTATAATTCGCTCTTTGTTTCCATTCCGTGATTTTGTCACGCGACGTTTTGGCGTTTCGTCAATCTGCATAGAAGAAAAAAGCGGTTCAGAGCTGAACTTTCAGCATTCAAAAATTAAGAAATTACAAAAACATATCATCTTTAGAGCTGTTTTTGATCAAAAAAGATCAGACAGAAAATCTTTTTTCGAAAAAACACACCCTTTGTCAAAAAAACAAAGGAGAGAAAAATTTTTCAAAAAATAAAAATATGTCATTATGAACAAAAACAATAGGAGCGACCGTGTGTGTAGTCGCTCCGAATGAAGTTCCAAAAAGGGTCAAATGGCAAAGCCACCGTCCACGCCGATAAACTGCCCCGTGATAAAGGAGGCGGAATCGGACGCGAGGAAAAAGACTGCATCTGCGACCTCGTCTGCCCCTCCGATGCGTGAAAGCGGTGTTTCCTCTATTAGTGCAGCCCGGGAAGCTTCGTCGAGAGAGCGGTTCATATCGGTATCGATCACACCCGGCTCGACGCAATTCACCGTGATCCCCGACGGTCCAAGCTCCTTGGCGAGCGAAGAGGTAAGTCCGCGAAGCCCTGCTTTGCTTGCGGAATACGCCGCCTCGCACGATGCACCGACTTTCCCCCACATGGAGCCGATCTGCACGATCCTTCCGTATTTCTTACGGATCATCGCGGGGGCTGCCTCGCGGGCGGTGTAAAATGCACCCGAAAGATTTACGCCGATGATACGGTTCCATTCCTCGAAGGAAAGATCGGTAAAGAGCCCGATGTGCGATATTCCTGCGTTGTTGACGAGCACGGATATCTCTCCGAGTGTATTCTCTACGGTTTTGAAGGCATCCGAAACGGCGATCGGATCGCTGACGTCAACACAAAGCGCAAGCGCGCCGGTTTCTTCCGAGACAGACAGGGCCTCTTCCACATGCGTGTGGTAGAAAAATGCGACCGCGTCTCCGTTTTTCGTAAACCTCCTGACGCAGGCTGCTCCAATCCCTCGGGAACCGCCCGTGATCAGTACAACTCTCGAATTTGTTTCATTTTTTTGCATGATCTTCACCTCAAGTAAAGGAAGTGCTTACAGTATAACACATCTCGGTGGTTTTTTCAAGATACTTTCTGCGAAGTGGAAAATATTGTCACCGTTTTTCCGTTGGAATGTAAAACCACCGTGCCATCCCGATCAGTGCGAAGGATATTTGCTCCGACGTCTTCAAGACGCTTCACAACTTCAATGCTTGGATGTCCATAGGTGTTATTCTCGCCGCAAGAGATCACCGCGTAACGTGGCTTGACATAACGAACAAATTGCTCGCACGAGGAGGTCGCAGAGCCGTGGTGACCGACAAGAAGGATATCATAAGAGAGTCCGGGGCGGTGCTTTACAAGTGCGGTAAGTGCGTTTAACTCTCCCGTTATATCGGCATCCCCCGAAAAGATCGCTCGTGTTTCCCCGTATTCAAGGAGCAGGATCAGGCTTGCTTCGTTTCCGCCATCCGAAAGTGCTTCGTCATATTCTGACGGAGCGAGGATCTCAAGGAGAGACGTCCCGACAGAACGGCTGTCACCTGAGGTTACGATAAGAAGCGAAGTCTTTTTCGCGGAAAGAGCCGACGCAAGTGACTTCCCTTCGCGCATTTCCTTCAGTTCTTCGTATGCGCTTTCGGTAAGCATCACGCTCTTTACCCTATATGTATTCAGGATCACATCGAGACCGCCTGCGTGATCCTCATCGGCGTGTGTCAGGATCACGTATTCGAGCTCTGTAACACCGTAATATGAACAGGCAGAAAGGACCGTTTCTTCAGAATCGTTCGAGCCCGTATCGATCAGTAGCGTGCCACCGTCTGTGAAGATCAGGGTAGCGTTCGCTTGTCCGACCGACAAGAAAACAAAGGATACTCCTTCCTGTGGCAAAACATCGATGAAAAGCCCGCCGTTTCGCAAATACGAAGCGACAAAGGCGGCAAGAATGAGAGAACATGCAAGAAAAACCGAAAGTGCGACGGCGATCCGTTTCTTTTTCCAAAAGGGTTTCGTTTTCATTTTCGCTCCTCCTTGTCTTGCGTTGATCACTAATATAATAGCAAATTCATCAGGATATTGCAAGAGGATATTCGTTTTTCTCAGAAGAACCAAGGTCCTTTTTTTCACATATGCTGTATTTGAAGGTTTTTTGTGACGCTTCGGTGCTTTTCAACGAAATACAGGAGGAAAACGAGTTGAATCGATTTGATGAACAGATAGACGTAAACCAAAATCCCGGCTCGAATACGGGGACGGGATATCTGATCGTAAGAGTTGCAACGGCGCGCGGTGCGATCCCGCTTGAAAACGCAACCGTAAATATTCGTGCGGCTGCAACCCCCGAG
>JAZNOQ010000059.1:0-28381 GCA_045589215.1 Eubacteriales bacterium | reverse complement strand
AGACGTCCTTTTCCATCGGCTTGTTGCGCGCGTGGACCTTCAGAATATCGGTTCTGCCCTGCAGGTCGGGGTAATTGACCGTGATCTGACGGTCAAAGCGTCCGGGACGGAGCAGAGCGGGGTCGAGAATATCGGGGCGGTTGGTTGCCGCAATGACGATGATGCCGTCGTGCGAGCCAAAGCCGTCCATTTCAACGAGAAGCTGGTTCAGGGTCTGCTCGCGCTCGTCATGACCGCCGCCGAGACCTGCGCCTCTGTGACGTCCGACGGCGTCGATCTCGTCGATGAAGATGATCGCGGCGGGAGATTTCCGTGCGGTCTCAAAGAGATCGCGAACACGGGAAGCACCGACACCGACGTACATTTCGACGAAATCGGAGCCTGAGATCGAAAGGAAGGGAACACCCGCTTCACCCGCAACTGCCTTTGCAAGCAGAGTCTTACCCGTGCCGGGAGGGCCTACGAGCAGGACGCCGTGGGGGATCTTTGCGCCGAGGCGCGTGAATTTTGAGGGATCCTTCAGGAACTGAACGACCTCCTGAAGCTCTGCCTTTTCCTCGTCCGCGCCTGCAACGTCGCGGAAGAGAACGCGGTTCTTATCGTTCTGCGGAGTTTTGACACGAGCCTTGCCGAAGCTGTTCATCTTGCCCGCGCCGCCCTTGCCGCCCATTGCCGAATTCATAAAGAAGATCCAGATGATGAGGAGGACAACGATGATGATGATCGGCAGGAAGCTCAGCCACCACGGGAAGGATCTCTCAGGCTCGTATTCATAGCTTTTCAGAACGCCCGAAGCGTGATTTCTCAGGATGGTGTCCGACAGATCGTTATAGAAGATGCTGAAGGACTGCGAGTCGAATTGATAGGATCTTGCCGTTCCGTCGGTCAATTCAAGAGTGAGGAGATATTTGTTGCTGACATTGAATTTTGTGACCTGATTGTTTTGGAAGACCTCGACGACCTCGCTGTAATCCTCCATTTTCTCGACCGACGTGCCCGATCCGAGCACACGGCTCAAAATGAAGATGAAGCCGACGAATAGAAGGATATAAAATATGACTAAGCCGAATTTGTTTTTTTTCAAAGCGATATAACCGTGCCTTTCTGTGGGATGAGCCCATAGGTAGTATTATATATATAAATGTAATGTTTTCGAGAAGTCAGCTCCGGATCAAGGTGTCTCCTTGAAGCAGAGAAGTGTCTTATAAGAGCGTCCCTTCGCGGGAGCCGAAACGAAACCGTCGCGGACGGCGAGACCGGGGATCCAGAGAATTTCGTCGCCTAGCGTGACGACGGTGAGGCGTTCTCGTTCCTTGGAGGAAAGATGAGCCTCGTTGCATAGCGTTCGCAGTGAACGGTGCATACCGCGCGTGAAAATGCGGTCGCCCGGCTTACGGGGACGGACGGTCAGCGGAAGCGTATGCATTTTCTTATCTATTGTATCAAAAGAGAAAGCGATTTGTGTGGATAAATTGTAAATGTTTTTATCGTTTTTCTGCGCGCTTTGACAGCGTTCTGCAAGATACGAGCGCACCTCCTCGGGTGTGCCGAGGAAAAAGGTGACGCCTCTCTCGGGGAGTGTGGTTTCCCCATCCGAAAGAACACACGCGAAATCGGGGAGGGGCGAGCGTTTTGAACTGCCCTTATAGATGGAAAGATGCCCATTTTCAAGAGCCGCCGTTGCCCCGTGGAGAGAGAGGTGTGTAGCGTTTCTGCCGTTTTTTGTAAAATCGAGGAGTGCGTCGAGGTGTACCGAGGAATAGCTGTCGAGACTCGGTACGGCGTTCTGCCAATAGCGGAGCAGGGCGCGGAGCGCGACGGCATCCGGTGCGGATGCAATGAGCGTGCGGTCAAGCCCATTTCCCGTATCGGCAAGGGCGAGAAGCGCTGACGCCTCGGTCTCTAGATACGCCTTATCGCGGCGCAGGGAGGCGGTGAGACGTGAAATTGCTTTTTCGGGTGTTGGTGTGATCTCGCGAAGCACGGGAACGATCGCCTTCCGCAGGCGGTTTCTCGTGTAGGCGGTGTCGCTGTTGGTGCTATCGTTCACAAAGGGAATGCCGTACTGTGCGGCGGTGCTTTCGATCGTTTCGCGAGAGACCTCGAGAAGGGGACGCACGACGCTTCCGCATTCGAGCGGGCGCACGGGCGGGATCCCGCAAAGCCCCGACAGTCCGCTTCCTCTGAGAAGATGAAAGAGAACAGTCTCAAGCTGATCGTCTGCGTTATGGGCTGTTAAGAGAACCTCGATCTCATATTTGCGCATCACCTCTTCGAATACCTCGTAGCGCGTGCGCCGAGCCGCCGTTTCGATGCTTTCGCCGCGTTCCTTGGCGATCTTGGGAACGTTTTTATATACGAGGGTAAGCGGAACGCCGTATAGTGCGGCGATCTCTTTTGCAAACGCCGCATCTCGGTCTGCCTCTTCGCCGCGGATGCCGTGGTGAAGGTGGACGAGACGGAGGGGAATGTTATGCTGTTTTGCGTAGCAGTAGGTGAAAAAGAGAAGAACGGAGGAGTCGGCACCGCCCGAAAAGCCGAGCAGGATCGGCGCGTTTTCTGCGCCGGAGAGAAGCTCGGACGGCGTGCGGTATCCTTCCGGATACGTGGGAGAAAGATTGCCCTTCCGCACGGCGATCAGGGTTTCTTCGAGCCCCTCCTTTACGGAGGCGGGAATGATTGAATTATAGCTTTCGGTCAAAGAGCGCGCCTCCTATACAGTATTTGCCCATACGGGCGATATCATCCGAGCAAAATGTCCGATAGACGTGGCATTACTGCGGCAGGGAATCCTCGTCGGCGAGGGTACAGAATTTCGTAAAGCGTCCCGACCAGCCCATTTTGACGGTTCCCGTCGAGCCGTGACGGTTTTTCGCGATAATGACCTCGGCAACGCTCATATCGGGATTGTTGTCCGCGTCATAATACTCGCTTCGGTAGAGGAAGAGAACGACGTCGGCGTCCTGCTCGATCGAGCCCGAATCACGAAGGTCGGAAAGCATCGGCTTTTTGTCGGTTCTCGACTCGGGTCCTCGGGAAAGCTGCGCGCAGCAGAGGATCGGTACGTTTAACTCCTTTGCCATAATTTTCATTGCGCGGGAGATCTCGCCGACCTCCTGTACGCGGTTGTCGATATGGCGGTCGGTGTGCATAAGCTGAAGGTAGTCGATGCAGACGAGTCCGAGATTTTCCACGCGGCGCAGCTTCGCCTTCATACCCGTGACGGTAATGCCTGCGGTGTCATCGATCAGAATGTCGCATTCGTACAGCTTGCCGGATGCCTCTCCGAGCTTCACCCAATCCTCGGGGGTGAGCTTACCGCTTCGGAGGTTATAGCTGTCGACCATCGCTTCACTTGAGAGCATACGCGAAACGAGCTGATCCGCCGACATCTCAAGCGAGAAGATCGCGACCTTCTTTTTCGTCTGGATCGCAACGTTCGATGCAATATTCAGGGTAAAGCTCGTTTTACCCATACCGGGACGTGCGCCGACCAGGATGAGGTCGGAGTTTCCCATGCCTGCGAGGACGTTATCGAGCCCGGAAAATCCCGTTCGCGTGCCCTGCGATGCCTCGCCGCCTTCGGATGAGATCTCCTTCAGGTGGGCGTAGACCGATCCGAGCACCTCGCGGATGTGGCGGAAGTTCTTGGTGTCTCTGCCCTGTGCGATCGAGAAAATGCGGTTTTCGGCGTTATCGATGATGGAAGAGACCGAGTCCTGCTCGCTGTATGCCGTGTCGGAAATATCCGCGCACGCGCCGATCAGCTGACGCAGGGTGCTCTTATCCTTGACGATGCGGGCGTAGTCCTTGACGTTCATCGCGCTCGGGACTGCCTCTGCGAGGGTCTTGATATATTCCTGACCGCCCGATTTCTCGTATACACCCTGCCGCACGAGCGTGTCGACGAGAGTTACGACGTCGATCTCGTTGTTGGTCAGGAAAAGCTCGCGAAGAGCGAGATAGATCTTCGTGTGCTCGGTAATGTAAAAATCAGTGTCTCTGATCAGATCGGCGACCTCGTTCAGTGCGTTCGGATCGATGAGGATCGAGCCGAGGAGCGCCTGCTCTGCGGCAAGCGAGAAGGGAAGCTTTCGATCGAGAATGGTGTCTTCTTGGTTTGGCATTGTGATACCCCGTGCTTTTTTATTTTCGCGACGGGCGGATATTTCCGCCCGCTACGCATTAGGGATTACTTTTCGCAGACGACAAGGTGGATCTTGCCGACGATCTCGCTTCCGTACAGCTTGACGGTCAACGTGTAAGCACCGTAGCTCTTGATCGGATCGGAGATCTCGATCTTGCGCTTGTCGACCGATACCCCGAGCTGATTCTGGAGTGCCTCGGAGACATCCTTTGACGTGATCGAGCCGTAGAGCTTGCCGTCGGAGCCTGCCGATTCGCGGATCTTGACGGTCGCGGTTTCGAGGAGCGTCGAGATGCGCTTTGCCTCCTCCTTTTCCTTCGCGATCTTCTTTTGCTGCGCGATCTCGCGGTTCTTAACGTCGTTCATGTTCTGCGCGTTGACCTCGATCGCGAGCTTTCTCGGGAAGAGAAAGTTCTTTGCGTATCCGTCGGATACCTCAACGATCTGGTCCTTCTTGCCCTGTCCCTTAACGTCTGTTGTTAAAATTACTTTCATAGCTTGATTCCTCACTTAGTGGTTTTGATATATGATGTTAGTGGATCTTAGTTCAGGATGTCTCCCGCTGCTTTTTCCTCTTCCTCACGGAAGTAGTCGTCGATGACGTGTCCGAGTGCCTCGATAACGTCATTCACGGTCTTCCCGGGGAGAGTTGCACCCGCCGAGTCGAAGTGACCGCCGCCGTGGAAGCTTTCGAGGATCTGCTGAACGTTGATCGAGCCATCCGAACGACCCGAAACGGCGATGCCCTCCTTGCCGCCCGCAACGTACGGATAGAGTGCGAAGGATGCACGGATGCCGCGCACGGTCAGGAGCTTATCAGCCGCCTTCGATGCCGCAACGCGCAGGTCACAGCCCGAAAGCTCGGGATTTGCCGAGAGATCATCGGGAGAGCAGAAGGTGATCGCCACCTCGCGGTGAGACTTGTGGAATTCGAGGTTCTTTCGGAAGATGACCTCGATCTTATAGTCGCCGCTCTGCTCGTAGAAGTAGGTGCTTGAGATCTCCACGTTTGCACCCATTTGTCGCAGATAAAGCGCGGCGGCAAAGGTACGCGCACCGACCGATCTTGTAAAGTTCTTCGTATCGACCATGATGCCCGACAGAAGGATGTTTGCCTCCTCTTTGCGGAGCGCATCGGGAGGAAGGACTTCCTCGAGGATTTCCGAAACGAGCTCGGACGCGGAGGATGCGGAGGGGTCGATATAGGTGAGCTGCGTTTTGAGGTCGTCCGAGTCCGTCGTCTTGAAGTGGTGGTCGATGATGACGGTATTGAAGGAGGTACGAGCGATGTCGCGGCTCTCCATAATATTGGTGTTGCTGACGTCGCAAAGTACAAGCAGGGTATCGGTGCCCTTCAGCTCCATTCCCATCGTGCCGTCGATAAAGACGTTCTGATATTCGGGCAGGGTGAGAAGGTCGGGGGTACAGTCCCTGAAATTTTGCGTGTAGCGGTTCACAACGATGTGGACCTCTTTTTTGTAGTAGCGTGCAAGGGCGGCAATACCGACGCAGGAGCCGATCGAGTCAAAATCGGGGAAGTTGTGTCCCATCACGAGGACGTTGCCCGATTTGCGGATGAGCTCGCAAAGGTATTTCGCAACGACGCGTGCGCCTGCACGGCCTTCCTTCTGAAGTCCCTTGACGCGGTTTCCGGAGATGAATTCGAATCGGTCCTCCTGATTCTCGGCATCCCTGAAAATAGCGATCTGTGCGCCGCCGCGCTTCAGTGCCATATCGAGCGCGAGGGCGGCGTTTTGCTCCTTCATCGTGAGGGTATCGCCGAGTGCCGAAATGCCCATAGAGACAGTGACGGAAACACTGCTGTCGCCGAGCTTGATGCTTTCGAGGGTCGTGAGAATGTCAGAGAATTTGCTGTTGACGAGCGACGCCATCTCCTTTTGCGAGAAGAAGAGGATATATTTGTCTCTCTCGTATTCGTGGAAGATGCCGTGGATCTCACCCGCCCAGGTGCGGAGAGCCTTTTCGACTTCCTTCTCGGCCTCTCTGTGGTCGATGCGGACGTACTGTGCGAGCTCCTCAAGGTTGTCAAGCGAGATCAACGCGACGACGGTGTTTTCATCCTCGCAGGACTGCTTGAGCGTCAGGGTTTCCTCGACCGAGGTAAAGGTCACGAGATAATAGTCCCGACCGCCCGATCTGTGCGGATAGCTTCTTGCAATATAACGCGCACCGCCGATGGTAACGCATTCGGATGACGTGACCGACGCCTTCGAGACCGAAAGCCCGTGCAGGCGGTAGGTCTCCTCGACATTTTGGATAACGGGGCGGAAAAGCTCCTTGCCGCGTTTTTTGGAGACGGGGGCGGTATTGTTCTGACCGCTCGGGCGGCCCTTTCGGTCGTAAACGGCAATAACACCGTTTTCGTCTGTTCTTCCGTTTCGGCTTGCACGATATGCAAGGTGACCTGCGACGGCACAGCATAGCGAATCGGTCGTAAATGTCTCGGGATGCTCTTTGTATTCCGACAGGAAGAGAGATAGGCTTCTTGCGACAGCCTCACAGCGGTAAAGCGAGAGGCTTCCCGCGACCTTGTCGTCAGGAGACTCCTCACGGAAGCGCAGAATGCTTTCGGGAATATACTCCATTTCCCTCTGCACGCGGCGTAGCATTGCCGCAAAGGCGGCGTTATAGTCCTCCTCCTCGGTCGAGTCGTCAAGAGGCGACGGGAAGGAGAGGGTGGGAAGAAGCGCGTTGAGATGTGTACGGATATCCGAAAGGTATTCTTCCGAGCGTGTAAGCAAACGGAGAGACGACATCGTTTCGTCTAGGATTTCCCTACAAGCGGAGGGGAGTCGATCGACCGAATCGGATTCCTTGTTCGAGGTGATCGCGTCCACGTTCAGCAGTCCCTGGCAAACGATCAGGGCGATCCGCTCGGCAATTTTTGCACACTCGGGATCCGTGCGATATTCCGCCGCGGCGGTTTTGGCGAGTGTAAAGAGCTGATCGAGGCGGTCACGGAGCTGTTTTACCTTTGCATGAAGGACGGGCGGGATAAACGCCTCCCCTCCGTCGGTCGGCAGACTGCGGAGTGCGTCTTCAAGCTCCTCGACCGATCGGTAGAGCGCCGTGCACACCGAACGAATGCGGCTGAACGTGCCGGGAGCCGTCAGGGTGCGGAGCGTTTCGAGGGAATCGCGGAGTATGCCCGTCACGAGCTCGATGCGGAAGCGGCTGCTTGACATCTCGAGCTTACGATAAAGGGATTCTGCCGCGGGATAGATCTTTGGATCGGTGGGATCGTGGAAGGCTTCGTTCAGCGCTTCCATCGGGACGGTTACGAGGAAATGATAGATCGTTCGGCGTTCTGCAAGATCGGTATGTGCCCGCGTCGCATACGCGCGGATCTCCTCGTGGCCGCTTTCCGAAATGATCCGGGAGAGAGCGGAGGTTGCGATCGTATAGATGCGTTCGGTTGCGCCGAGACTTTCGGGAATAGACGAAAGCGCGTCGGATGCGGTGTCCGTAATCGCGGCGATCTCCTCCTCGCCGTCAAAGGTATAGGCGTACTGACCGATCGCGGCAAGCGCTGATGCGGCGGTCGCGCGGCTGCCGACCGTGGAGGTCGCATCGGCTACCTCACGGACGTTTCGGCGGATACGCGAGACCTCGGAGCGAAGCGTTGCGGATTCCTTGCTGTCGATCAGAATGAGATAGGGGGAAGCAAGCTCGGACACGCTGCGCAGGAATGCAAGCATCGAGGCGTATGCGTCACCGGTATATTTTTCTTTTTCAAGATGTGGGTGCTCCTTTTGAAGCTTCTTTGCTTCAGCGTCGAGCTGTATAAAGAGCGCGTAGGAGCCGCCCTTTCGCGGAACCGACTGCGCGCAGGTCTCGATCTTTTGGCGGATCTCCGTTACCGTGTTGTATATGCGGGTGGAGTCGCTGCCAGACGGTACAGCGTCGGGAGAGAAACGCGAAAGGATCTTGATCGAGTCGCTTGCGATCTCGCCGAGTCGGTAGAGTGCATCTGCCTCGCGGAAGGCGAGGGTACAGAGACGGAGGATGCTCTCCTGCGTCGGTGTGATCTCACGGAGCGTGACGTTTTTCGCACTGCGGCGGATGAATTCACAAAGGGGCGGCATGATTTTTGCATACCGCTCGCCCGAAAAGCTCCGTGAGATCAGTCGTTCGATGCGAGAAAGAGAGGAGGCGGCGAAAAGCCTGAAATAGGGAGACGAGTCGTCCTCGATGCTTTCCTTGGTGTTTGAAACGATGTGGAAGATGTCGTTCATCGCGGGGGTGTTTTCCCGCACGGGACGGACCGTGTGAAGGGTTGCAATGAGATACTCGGAGAAGAGCTCGTAAACGCTTTGCCTTGAAAGCGGAGCTCCCGTCTTTGGAATGAAGGAGATCGATCCCTCCTCCGAAAGAGCCGTGCGGAGCAGGAGAAAGCGCTTCTTATTACGACGGTAAGAGAGCGTTTCGGAGGAAATATGATTCAGAAGCTCGTAAAAGGGCTTCAGCTTGACAAGAAATTCCGAAAGAGGTGCGTTCGCGGCCTCGAGAAGCGTGGCTACGGCGCGGGCAAATCGGTGCTCGATGCTTTCAGACGAGGGTATCTCCGTGGGAATGTCCTTTTGTATTGCTTTCAGCTCTACAATGATCCGATCCCTCGCAGAGATGCGGAGGTCGGCGGAGGTCTCCTCTGCGGCGCGCTCCTTCTGACTGCCCGAGTGGGGAAGTAGGTTGCCCTCGTCTACCGCCTTGCGCAGGCGGGCAATCTCGTTACGGTGCGGCACGAGCATCTTGTCGTGGAAGGCACAGCATTCCTCTGCGTGATCAAGACGGCGAGAGATACGGCGGAGGGTCTGATGGCGAAGCTCCCAGAGAGTCTTGGCGGTCAGCGCTTCCTCGGCGTGTGCGTCGGCGAGCTCTGATAGATCCGCGATCACATCGGCACCCGAAAGTCCTGCGATGGTGCGCAGGTCGGAGGAGCAGCATTCCTTCAAAGAAAGTCCTGCAAAGGATACGGCATGATCCGAAAGCGAGGCAAGCACGGAGTCAGAGATCGTGCGGATCTCCTCGATCGCTGTGAGTGTATATTCGGCACGGTAGAGTCCCGAGACGATCTCTGCGGAGGTGTCACGGTAGGTGCGGAAGAATTCACGGCGAAGAAGCTTGCCGTTCAGATCGGAGAAGAACTCCGAAAGGTAGCAAAGCGCGGCGTGATACACGCCCGCCGTGCATTCCTTCTTCGAGAAGTCTTCGAGTCTTGCGGCGCATTTCTTGAAAATGTCTTCCGAAAGGGAGATGAGCTCCTCGGGGGAGGACGAACCCGTGTGTGAAAGGAGTAACGCGTGTGCGCGTGCGACCTCGGTACGAAGCTGCGCGAAGGCGGCGATCTCCTCATCGCTTTCAAGCGAGAACTGCTCGGTGTGTCCGAGGAGGGAAAGCGCTTGCTCGGTGAGCGTGCGGCAGGCGATCAGGAGGATGCGACTGCGGTGCGTGGTTGACTCACGGAAGTAAGCCGACGCGATGCGATAGAGCTCCTTGTCGTGAGCGCCCTCATTTGCGGTCTCGGTGATCGAGTTGATCGGAACCGTGACGAGTGCGAGGGAAAGGATTCGGCGTACCGCGAGCTTTTCGTAAAGAGACTCGGCGGTGTGTTCGAGATCGGAAAGTGAGCCGAGCGTCTGCCGCGTTCCGTAGATGCGTAAAACGCCGATATGAAGGAGTAGCAGCTCTGCCGACTGCAAAAAGCTGCGGCTTGCGTATTCGGGATCGGAAACCTCGGGGAGGCAGTCACCGAGGGAAAGGTCGGGCTCGGTTTCCGTAGAAAGGGAGCCCTCTGCCTTCAGAAGGACCGAGGAGTAAAGTCGGTATCCCGCGAGGGCGACGGATGCGCGTCCGAGGAAGGAGGTGAGAAGCTGTGCCGATGAAAGCGGGAATGAGACTGCGGCGACTCGCTGGAGCTCCGAATAGAAAATTCTCGTGCGGGCAAGCGCCGAGCGCTCGTCCTCGCCCGTGGCGGTTACGTTTGCATAATCTGCCTTCTCATCGAACTTTGACAAAAGGTCGGAAAGGCTCTTGCTGATCTTGTGAGCCGCAGCGAGCGCCACCGAGGGGGTCGGCGCGGAGAGCGCCAGAAGCTCGTCGCGGAGTGTCTTGATCTTTGCGACCGAGGACGAGATGAGCTTTTGATCGTTTTTCGTGATGTCGCGGAAGGTGAGCGTTTCCTCGCCGTATTTGATGAGCCCCGACAGCGCCTTGACGCCCGAGGTGCGGAGCTCGAGGAAGGACAGGCTTCCCGAGACCGCCTTCTCAATGATCGTGCGAATGCGGTCGGATTCCGAGCCCTCAAGACCGCTTCCGAAGCGGCTTTCCTCTGCAACGCGGCGAACGGCGTCACGGAAGGAGGCAATAAAGCGCTCCTCGTCCTCGCGATTTCCGTTCTGTACGGCTTCCTGCATATCGGATGCGATGCGGTAGATCTCCGCATCGGTGTGGGAGGTGTCGCGTCGATCTGCGGTTGCGAGCAGGAGTTCGCGCGTTACAAGGGAGATATATTCCTCGGTTCTTTCGGGAAGCAGAGCACAAAGTCCTGCATCGGCAATGCTACGGATCGCGTGGATCGAACGGCTGACCGAGCTTGCGCCTGCCGATTCGGCGGCACGGATGATTCCGGAAAGGATCGACACGGAGAAGGCGTGGTCGTTATCTCCTGCCTCGCGCGGACTGTGGAGCGCGGCAAGTCCCTCGTCAACGAGCTTCAGGATCGCTTGCAGGGTAACGGTGTCCTTGTCATCCGTTACGACGGTCGGGTCAGGGAGGCTCTGCGCGAGTTGCTGACGGATGTTCAGAAGAAGGGTTCTGACGTGGGGAAGGAGATTTTTTCCGCAGAACATATCGAGCCGCAGGCGGAAAGCGGAGTAAAGTTGTCCTGCGGTGGGATCGCTTTCGGCAATCAGAATGATCTTTTCAAGGGATTCCGTGAAGTCGCGCCGCGCGTTTTCACGGAGGTTCTCGTTTTCTTTTTCAAGTGCCGTTTTATAGGCGTCACGTGCGAGCTCGTAAATGTGAGAAAGGAGCTGACGGTCGTTTCCGCTCGGCTTGTGCGCCGATGCGGAGAGGGTGCTTTCGAGCGTGCCGAGGCAAAGATGCCAAAGCTCCGAGCGCTTTTCTGCCTCGCGGAAGGCACTCGATGCGATCTCGTGCACGCGGAGCAGTGGGGAATCTGGGTCAAGCTCCTCTGCGGTGCCGAGAGATAACGTGATCGCGTCGATCTCACGGAGCAGGTTCAGGCAGGCATCGGTCGTCGTTGCGTGATGAAGCGCTGCGGGATAGGCGCGAACGGCGGCAGCGTGGACCTCGCTGATTTTTTGATCGGTCGCGCTTTCTGCCGTGGTGGTGCGGATGATGTTGTCAAGTGCGACCTTACAGATGTCACGGATATCCTCGCCGACCGAGCTGTATTTGCCTGCAACGGCACTTTCAAACGCGCGGTTGGCGACGATGATCTTACCGTCCGCACTCGTGACTACGTATGGAAGGTCGATCTTTTCCTTGAAGAGACGGATCGCGGAGGTGTCGGTCGATGCCGAGCGTTGCTTTTTGAGGAAGCGCGAAAGGGATGCGCGGCGTCCGAGAAGCAGAATGACGAGACACAGAAGGGCGTATCCCACTGCAACGGTGATCACGACTGCGGGGAATTCGCGGGGAAGGATCAGCATGCCACTTGTCGAATAGGATGCGGTCAGAAAGACGTACAATATCACCACTGCAAGCGCGAAAAAGGCAAGCAGGACGCAAGCGCTTCCTGCCGAGGAACGGGTTGAGGATTGCTCCGAATTACGGAATTCCCGTAAAAGCTCCTCTCGCTCGGAGATTTTTTTGCTGTGGTCGGTCACACGGTAGCGTGCTTCCGGAAGCTTATCTTTCTTCATAAGGACTCCTCTCTTCCCTTAAGGGATAGGGGCTGTATATGGGCAATCGGAGAGGCTTCCGATGCCTTTGAAATCGAATGCTTTCATTAAAATAAATACAATTATATATTAGTATAACACATTTTTTGCGATTTGTAAACACCTGACAGGAAGATTTCGGCAATATTTTGCCTACAAATCACTCTGAAAGCGATCGAAGTTTTGTGAAAAACAAAAAAAATCAAAAAAATGTAAAAAAACTATTGCTTTTTTTTGTAATGCGTGGTATACTACCTATCGTAGAGTATAGTGTGATGATCGTCGGAGCGGGTTCTTAAAAACCTGCTCTTAATTTTTGGAACAGACGAACACAGGGAAATCGAACAGAAGGAGAACGGAATGGACAAGGAAAACCGCCCACAGCGTCCGACGAAAAAGGTCTCGGATGCGGTATTTGATCTGGTCAGTCCCGTAGCAGACGAGCAGGAGCTTGTCATTTGGGACATTGAATACGTGAGAGAGGGCGGACGGTACGTGCTCCGTATTACGATCGACAGAGAGGACGGCGTGGATATCGACCACTGCGAGCGTTTTCACCGTGCGATCGATCCGATCCTCGACATGGCAGATCCGATCGCAGAGGCATACGTGCTAGAGGTCAGCTCCCCCGGGATCGAGCGTGAGCTGAAGAACGATTTCCATCTTTCCGCCTGCGAAGGCTGGAACGTTGAAGTCAAGCTGTACGCGCCCCTAAACGGCTCGAAGCTGTATCGCGGCGTTCTGCTTCCGTGTGCCGAGGGCGAGATCACGATCGGACTCGGGAAATACGATCCCGAGGCGGGCGGTGAGACGCTCACCTTCCCTCGTGCGGCGGTCGCGAAGGTGCAGACGTATTTCGACTTTTCCACGATCGGATAAACGCACGGCACGACACTGAAATGATCGGCTATTGCCGAGCACATAGACGTATTTTTGCGGGAAACTCCGCAATGAAAGGAATTTTGAAGTTATGAACAAGGAATTTTTCGCGGCGCTTGATGCGCTTGAGCGGGAAAAGGGAATCCCCAAGGACTATATGCTGGAGAAGATCACGGCGGCACTTGAGTCGGCTCTCCGTAAGGAGTACGGCGCGACTGCAATGATCCGCGTTGCCTTTGATCCTCAGAAGGAGGACCTCAAGGTATATCTCCAAAAGACCGTCGTGGAGGAGGTCACCGACCCCCTTTGCGAGATATCGCTTGAGGAGGCGAAGCTGCTCAGCAAGCGCAACGTCGTCGGCAAGGTTCTCGAAAACGAGGTCAAGACGAAGAACCTGAGACGCCTTTCCGCGGCGGCGGCAAAGTCGGTCATCATCCAGGGCATCCGCGAGGGTGAGCGCAAGGCGGCGCAGGAAGCGTATGAAAGCAAGCGCGAGGAGATCATCACGGCAACGGTCAGCAAGATCGATCCCGTGAACGGTGACGTCGTGCTTGAAACGGGCAACGGACGCGCAGTTCTTCGCTACGAGGAGCAGATCGCCGGTGAGACCTTCTACGTCGGAGATCAGATCAAGGTCTTCGTTATGGAGGTCAACAAGGAGCAGAGAGGTCCGCTCGTAACCCTTTCGCGTATCCACCCCGGACTTGTTCGCAGACTTTTTGAGCTTGAGATCCCCGAGATCGCGGACGGAACCGTTCTCGTGAAGGGCGTTTCGCGTGAGGCGGGCTCGAGAACCAAGATCGCGGTATATTCCCGTGACGAGAGCGTCGACGCGATCGGTGCTTGTATCGGTAATCACGGCGTACGTATCAACAACATTGTTGAAGAGCTTGGCGGTGAAAAGATCGACGTTATCAAATATTCCGAAAATCCCGAGGAGTACGTCATTTCGGCGCTCTCTCCCGCAACCGTCAATTCGGTCACGATGCTGACCGAGCGCTCCTGCCGTGTGCAGGTCGATGCCGATCAGCTTTCGCTCGCCATCGGTAAGGAAGGGCAGAACGCCCGCCTTGCGGCTCGTCTGACGGGCATTAAGATCGACATCAAGGCAGACTGAGCTTCTTTCTTGTAAAGAGCAAAGGAGAACCTGATTGGAAGGAGACGGGAAATGGAACAGAAGAAACGAAAGATCCCCGAACGCCAGTGCCTCGGCTGTAACAGACACGCGCCGAAATTAGAGCTGCTCCGTGTCGTGCGTGATCCCGAGGGCGGTGTATCCCTTGATTTTAAGGGACGCAAGCCCGGACGCGGTGCGTATATCTGCAAAAGTGCGGAATGCCTGAGGAAGGCGCGTAAGAACCGCCGCATTTCCCACAGTCTCGCGTGCGAGATCCCCGACGCCGTTTGGGAAGAAATGGAAAAGGAGCTTGCCTCTTATGAAGAAAACGAGTGATGCTCCGAAGGACACCCTCACCGAGGAAGAGCGCGAAGCGCGGCTTCTTTCGACTGCAGGACTTGCCGCGCGGGCAAGAAGGACCGTGATCGGTACCGATCAGATCTGTGACGCCCTTCGGGCGGGACAGGTGAAGCTCGTGCTTGAGGCATCGGATACGTCGGACAATACGCACAAACGCCTTACCGATAAGACCTCGTATTACGGTGTTCCGCTTTATCGTGTCAAAACGGATTGCGCGGGACTCGCGGGGGCATTCGGCAAGCGAAACGGATCTGTTGCCGCGGTGGGGATCACCGACAGCGGCATTGTCCGTGCAATGGAAAAGTATCTCCCCCGAAAGAGCTGACGGCTTTTTCAGTAAAAATTCTAAAAATTCAGACAGACGAAGAGAATGACAGCGCGAGGCAGCAAAGGCTTCGCATCGAACCAAACATATTGTGGATTCGGACGGATTCACGGTATGGAACAAACGATTTCCTGAAAGAAAGGACGCCCACGGCCGTTCCGGGGCGAAAAAGTGTGACATATGGCATTGAATCCGCAATTCAAAGTAAACCAGCTTGCAAAGGATCTCGGTATGAAGAGCAAGGCGCTCTCCGATATCCTTGCTGAGAAGGGTGTTGAGGTCAAGACCCAAAAGACCCTTGAGCCTGCAGAGTTTGATCTCTTGATGGAGGCTCTTACAACTGCGCATCAGGTGCAGAATATTGAGGACTATATCGATGGCGTGACCTATATCCCGTCGAGAAAGCCCGTCGAGAAAAAGGAAGAGAAGAAGGAAGAGAAGCCTGCAGAGGTCTCGGCTCCCGCAGAAAAGCCTGCGGAAGCGGTATCCGAGAAGCCCGTGAAGGAATCGGCACCGAAGACCGAAAAGGCGGATATGCCGAAGGAGTCTGCAAAGGCAGAAAAGTCTGAAGAGGCACCGAAGGTCGAGAAGGCTGCAAAGACCGAAAAGGTCGAAAAGCCCGAAGAGGCACCGAAGGTCGCTGAAAACAAGCCCGAGCAGAAGGTAGAAAAGGCGGAGGCACCCGTGTCTCAGCCTGCTCGCCCGCAGTCGAAGGATAAGACTCGTCCCGGTGTTATGGCGGCAGCTGCCGCACAGCAGAATCCCGTTAAATCGAGCCCTGTGCAGGATCGAAACGGCGTTCCGAACGGCGGATCGCGTTTCGGCGCTCAGAATACTCAGAAGTACGGTAATAATGCGCGTCCCGGTCAGAATCCTGCGGGAGGCTTCCGTCAAGGAGGAGCTGCCCCCGGGGCAAGACCGATGGGCGGACAGCAGGGAGGTCGCCCGACGCAGTTCGGCGGACGTCCCACGGGTGGAAGCGGAACGGGCAACCGTCCGCGCTTTGACCAGAACCGCGGAGGCGGCTATGACGATAAGGGCGGATCGATCCCGAACACGCCTCGTGAAAAATTCCAGCCGCAGGCGATCGTTCGCGGACAGACCGCGAAGGGAAGCGATCAGAAGCAGAAGGGCGCGACCCGTGTGGTCGATACCCGTTCGGTAGAGGTCAATCTTTCGAAGTATGATGAGAGACTTGATAACTTCGTGCCCGATTCGGTCAGCGAGAATCGCCCGACGAATCAGAAGTTGAAGAAGCAGAATCAGAACAACCGCGGCCAGATGTCACAGAAGAACAATCGTCCGCAGGTTCATAAGAAGCAGCCGATCGTTGTGAAGCCCCCGGAATCGATCACGCTCCCCGAGGCGATCGTTGTGGGCGAGCTTGCATCCCGTATGCACGTCACGGCAGTTGAGGTCGTGAAGAAGCTGATGATGCTCGGTCAGATGGCAACGGTCAACCAGACCATCGATTATGACACCGCAGAGCTGGTGGCGCTGGAATTCGGTGTATCGGTTTCGAAGGAGGTCGTTGTAACGATCGAGGAGAAGCTGTTTGATGAGCATGAGGATACTGCGGATCAGCTCGTGACGAGAGCACCCGTTGTGTGCGTTATGGGTCACGTTGACCACGGTAAGACCTCGCTGCTTGATGCGATCCGTCACACCCATGTTACTGCGGGTGAGGCAGGCGGCATTACGCAGGCGATCGGTGCATACCGTGTGAAGGTTCAGGATCAGGATATCACCTTCCTCGATACCCCCGGTCACGAGGCGTTTACCGCAATGCGTGCGAGAGGCGCACAGTCGACCGATATCGCGATCCTCGTCGTTGCGGCGGATGACGGCATCATGCCCCAGACCGTCGAGGCGATCAACCACGCGAAGGCGGCAAATATCGATATTGTCGTTGCCATCAACAAGATGGATAAGCCGGGAGCAAATCCCGATCATATCAAGCAGGAGCTGACGAAGTACAGCCTCGTTCCCGAGGAATGGGGCGGCGACGTTCAGTGCGTGCCCGTTTCCGCAAAGACAGGTATGGGCATCGAAGAGCTGCTTGAGGCCGTTCTGCTCGTTGCGGAGATCAAGGAGCTGAAGGCAAATCCGAATCGCCGTGCAAAGGGCGTTATCATCGAGGCGAAGCTCGATCGCGGACGCGGTCCCGTTGCGACCGTTCTCGTACAGAACGGTACGCTGAACCGCGGGGACATCGTGATCGCAGGTACGGCTGTTGGCCGTGTCCGTGCGATGACAGACCACAAGGGCCGTGCGCTCAAGACGGCAGGACCCTCGGTTCCCGTTGAGATCATCGGTCTTGCAGAGGTTCCCACCGCAG
The DNA here is from genome assembly GCA_045589215.1 of Eubacteriales bacterium. Lineage (GTDB taxonomy): Bacteria > Bacillota > Clostridia > Oscillospirales > CAG-272 > JAZNOQ01. Next base: position 11,290 of record JAZNOQ010000059.1, on the reverse strand, counting down.
GTGACGATTTTCAGGCGGTCGAGGACGAAAGAATGGCACGTACCCTTGCAGAGCAGCGTCGCGACAAGGCAAAGGAAGAGGTCTTCCGTGCAAATGCGCGCGCAAGCCTGAACGAGCTTTTCTCGCAGATCTCCGAGGGCATCAAGGATCTGAATATCATCGTCAAGGCAGACGTCAACGGCTCGGCAGAGGCAGTCAAGCAGTCGCTTGAAAAGCTCTCGAACGAGGAGGTCCACGTGCGCGTGATCCACGCGGCGGCAGGCGCGATCAACGAGGGCGACGTTACTCTCGCGGCAGCGTCTAACGCGATCGTGGTCGGCTTTAACGTCCGTCCCGACCGTATGGCGGCAGACTCCGCAGAGCGTCAGGGCGTAGAGATCAGAACCTACCGTGTCATCTACGAGTGCATCGAAGAGGTTGAGGCGGCAATGAAGGGCATGCTTGCTCCGAAGTTCCGCGAAAATATCATCGGTCAGTGTGAAATCAGACAGCTCATTCACGTTCCGAACGTTGGTTACGTTGCGGGCTCGTACGTACAGAGCGGTAAGGTGCAGCGTAACGCACAGGTTCGTGTCGTTCGTGACGGAATCGTGATTGCCGAGGATAAGATCGCATCGCTTCGCCGCTTCAAGGACGACGTGCGCGAGGTTGCCGAGGGTTACGAGTGCGGTATCACGCTCGAGCGCTACGCCGATCTGAAGCTGAATGACGTGTTCGAGATCTTCGTGATGGAAGAGATCCCGCAGAAGTGACAGAATGTCAAATATACGAATGGGTGAGCCAAACGCATTTTGCGTTTGGCTCATTTTTATCGCAGAAATTTCAAAAAAATCCGCTTTGGTACTTGTAAAAGGACGCTTTTGTATGCTATAATAAATTAAGTATTTGGAGAGGAGCGTCGAATGGAAATTACGGTCGATGAAAAATACGACGGAACGGTGCTTCGCAGTTATCTGAAGGCAACGCTCGGACTGTCCGTGAAAATGATCTCCTGTCTCAAAAACGATGAACGCGGGATCGTGGTCAACGGTCAGCGCGTTACGGTGCGATACGTGCTTCGCACGGGAGACGTTCTGTCGCTTTCGGATCGGGATCGGGAGTTCGGTCACGCGATCCCTGCGATGTTTCCCGTCGATATTCTCTACGAGGACGACGATGTGCTCCTCGTGAACAAGCCGCCGAATATGCCGACACACCCGTCCCACGGGCATCTTGACGATACCCTCGCGAATGCGCTTATGTATCATTACAAGGAAAAGGGCATTCCGTTCGTATTCCGTCCCGTAAGTCGGCTCGACCGCAATACAAGCGGTGTCGTGCTTGTTGCAAAAAACAAGATCGCCTCCGCGCGGCTTGACGAAGCAATGCGACAGAGGCGGATCGAAAAAACCTATCTCGCACTCCTTTCGGGTAAGATTTTACCCGAAAGCGGACGGATCGAGGGCTATATTTGCCGTACCGATAGGAGCATCATCACACGTCGGGTGTGCAGCCTTGAGGAGGAGGGCGCGGCGTATGCGCTGACCGAATACGAGACGGTGATGGGAAACGAACGGGCAACGCTTGTCCGCGCCCAACCGCGCACGGGACGCACCCACCAGCTTCGGGTGCATTTTGCGAGCCTTTCCTGCCCACTTGTCGGAGATGATCTGTACGGAGAAGCATCGGAGCAGATCGGGCGGCAGGCGCTTCACGCTGCATGTGTCAGCTTTCCGCACCCGTCGGACGGTCGCAGTGTGACGGTGACGGCACCCCTTCCGAGCGATATGCGTTTTGCGATGGAAGCGCTTGGACTTTCGGTGTCGGGCGTGGAGATATTTTGATCATACATAGGAGACGTCGAAGCTGATGGGAGTATTTTGCAGGCGCCCGTTTGCGCTATCGCTGTTTTGTCTCATTCTTTCGTTTTTCTTGGTTTATGCGCTTACAGTTTCGGACATACTTTCGGTGAGCCCGAAGCTTTCGTACACCGTCTTTTTCGGGTTCATCATACTTGCCGCCCTTCTCTGTGCGGTTTTTGTCGTTTTCGCGGTGCGAATCCCAAGACTTCGCATCAGGCTGGTGTCGCTTTCGATCGCGATGCTGTTCACGGTGCTCGGTCTCCTTCGCGCAGGAGGATATTTTTTCGATTTTTACGCGCCTGCACAAGAATTTATCGGGGAAACCGTCACGGTAACGGCAAAAATCAAGGAGCGCGAATCCTCCTCGGCAGGATTTTCGCGGTATCGGGTGACTGTTCGGGCGATCGGAGAGCAGGAAGAAGCCGAACCGTTTGACGCCGCCCTTGTCATAGATGCGGCAGGCGAATATGCAGTCGGAGACTGCATTGCTTTTGAGGCAGAAGGGTGTGCGCTCTCGGAGATCTACGCGTACCCCGCGTACGCGATTGCGGATGGTTGTCTCATCGGTCTTTTGTGCGAAAACAGCGCGGAAAAGATCACCCTTCTCACGGAGGACGACCGCGAGCCGTCACGGTGGGATCGGCTCACCTTCTTTGCACGCACGCTTCGGAACCGTCTTTCCTTTCGGCTTTCCGAGAGCCTCGGCGGAGAGGTTGGAGCGTTCGCGTCGGCAGTGCTACTCGGAGATCGGACGGGTCTGTCGGAAAGCACCGTTCGTGACTTCGGGCGTGCGGGGATCTCGCATCTTCTTGCGCTCAGCGGACTTCATATGAGCATTCTGATCGGCGGTTTGGCGTTGCTCCTTCGAAGATGTGGACTTCCGCGCCGCGCGGTCTCTCTTTTGACACTTCTTGCGATCTTCGCGTTTCTTCTTTTGACGGGCTTTTCGATGTCGGCGTGCAGAGCGGGTCTGATGCTCGGCTTTGCGGCGTTACTCGGATTTTTCTCGCGAAGCCCCGATGTCTTTACGTCGCTGTTTCTTTCGGTTTCAGTAGTCCTTCTCGTGATGCCGTCTGCTATTGCGAGCGTCGGACTTTGGATGTCCTTTGCATCGGTGCTTGGGCTTCTCGTTTTCGCGCCGCATCTGAACGCGCGGTTTTACACACCGAAGCGCGAGAAAACGGGAATTCGATACGGATTTGTGCGCCTTTTTCGTGCCGTTATGATCTCCTTCGGGATCTCACTGATCGCGAGCTTTTCGATCCTGCCGGTTTTGTATCTTTCGGGCGGGGAATTTTCGCTGATCGGAGTTCTGACAAACCTTCTGACCGTTTGCTTGATGCCGACCTTTCTCGTTTTGTCGCTGGTATTTTTGCTATTCGGACGGGTGGTGCTCGTCGGCAGTGCTGCGGGAATGCTTCTCCGCGTGATTGGCGGATGGATCCTTTCGGTCGCACGAGGGATCTCCCGGATCCCGAACGCGACGGTGTCACTTTCCTATTCCTTTGTCGGCGTTTGCGTTTTCGTCTTCGTCCTTCCGACGGTTCTGCTTCTTTGCTTGCCACCGCAATTCTTTTTGCGCATTCGCAAGATATTTCGGAGACGGAGTGGGCAAAAAGCACCCGAGACGAACGACGAAAAGCCGCGCGAGATACGGGCGCGGTGGTTCATATTGCCGCCTGCCGTGGCGACCATTTTTTACGTATGCTGTCTCCTCGTACACCTTTCGGCGTTTGCCGCCGCCGACACATTACCCGTCAGCGTGATCTCGGTATCGGGCGGCGAGCTTCTTACGGTGACGGACGGCACCTCGGCGGTGCTCGTGGATCTTTCGGAGGGTTATTATTCGAGCTATTCCGCGGCGGTCACCGAGTCGGGGCGAAACGGATGCACCGAGTGGTCACGTGTTGTGTTGACGCAGTACCGATTCCGCCATCTTTCGTCGGTTCCGCTGTTTTGCAGGTCAAATCTCGTGCGCGAGGTGCTGCTTCCGACCCCTGTATCGGATCGTGAAATGCTTTATATGGAGGGGCTCGTTGAACGGCTCCTGTATTACGGGATCCCTTACAGATTTTATGAACGCGGAGAGGAGATTGCCGTTACAGACTCGCTTGATATGATGCTTTCGGATGCCGTTTATCTTGAACGGTCGGTTCAGCCGATCTTTTCACTCACGCTCTCGGGGAAGGAAAAACTTGTCTATTTTACGCAGTCGGTCGAGGAAAGCGAATACAAGGATATTGCTATGTCTCTTGCTGCGGATTCGGAATTTTTGATCTATGGATCGCGCGGACCGATTCGGAAGGCGACCTTCACGCCTCCCGTGCCGAACGGGAGAACACGGGGTGTGCTTCTGTACGGAGATGAGAACCGCAAAAGACTCCGGCTTGGAGATACGGATATGGAGCAGGTGGCTTTTGAACGTGTGATTTTTGAATATGACAAAGAGGTGGTTCGCCTTTGGGAGAACACAGCCTCTTAGGGAGAACGGTATGGAAGCAGAAAAGAGCCGCGGAGAGCGGCGCGAGCGCCGTTTGCGGTGCTATTTATGGACGGTGCTTGGGACGACTCTGTTTTCGGGACTTCTATATTTACTTTTTCGTATATTTCCCGCTTTTTCGGACTTCTTTAACCGAACGGTCGCGGCGTTCCTTCGCCGTGTTCTCGCGTATCTGACGAATGCATTCCCGTTTTCGGTCGCGGAGACGCTTCTGATCGCATCCCCCGTCCTGCTCGGATTTCTGTTGTATTTTGGGATCCGATACCGAAACGGGAGCATGCGCGAGGTGCTTCTCTACTGCGCTTCGATCCTCTCCGTGATCGCGATCGTATTTCAGATCTTCGTTTTTGCATTTGCCCCCGGCTACTATACACGTCCGCTCTCGGAAAAGCTCTCGCTCGAGCGGCGGGACATCAGCGCGAGGGAGCTGTACGATACGGCACTTCTGTTGATCGATGAGATCAACGAGGCAAATGACACGGTGCTTTACCTGTCCGATGGCTTTTCCCTGATGCCGTACAGCTATAAGGAAATGAATGACAAGCTACTTCTGGCATACGACTCCCTATCGGGTGAGTATGATTTTATCAGCAGTTTTTACAGCGCAGTAAAGCCCGTGATGCTCAGCGAGCCGATGTCCTATACGCACATCACGGGGGTCTACACCTTCTTTACGGGGGAAGCGAATATCAACGTGAATTTCCCCGACTATACGATCCCCTTTACGGCGGCACACGAGCTCGCGCATCAAAGAGGGATCGCGCGGGAGGATGAAGCGAATTTCGTTGCCTTCCTCGTCTGCATGAGATCCGAATACACCTATATTCGGTACAGCGGGCTCGTCGGAATATACGAATACGTGATGTCGGCGCTTTACCGTGCCGATCGGGAGCTTTATCGGGATGCGCTTGGTCGCGTCGATGAGAGCGTCCGAGCGGAACAGCGTGCATATTCCGCATTCTTCGACAAATATCGGCACTCGACAGTCGGGGCGGTCTCGGGTGCTGTCAATGACTCTTATCTGCAGTCGCAGGGAACGGTCGGTACGGCAAGCTACGGCATGGTCGTCGATCTCGCGGTTGCTTATCTCGCCCCCTCGCGGCAAACCGATTAGAAGGAAAGCCGCACGTGTATCCGACAGATCTCATATACTGTCGGTGTACCTATATTGCTTTTTTGCGCGCCGCGCGGTGCGGCAATGATCAGATCGTGACAAACGAAATTCGGTGACAAGGGAAAGGAAATCGGTATGAACTGCTTTATCATAGATGGCGGCTCTCCGCTGATGGGAGACGTATATATCAGCGGAATGAAGAATTCCGCACTTCCGATCATTTTTGCGACGGTACTCGTACGCGGACGGTCGGTGCTTGAGAATATCCCGAAGATTACCGATATCACGGGAGCGCTTGAGATCTTACGCCGTATGGGAGCGGAGGTCGAATGGCTTTCCCCGAATTCGCTCGCGATCTCGACCGATCACTTGAAACCCGGAACTTCAGACCCCGAGCTCGTCAGAACGATGCGCGGCTCGCTTTATTTACTCGGTGCGGAACTTGGGCGCGCGCAGGAAACGAGGATCGGCGCACCCGGCGGATGCGGATTTGATTCCCGTCCGATCGATCGGCACATCCGTTGCTTTGAGGCACTCGGTGCTGTCGTTGAAGCGGGGAGCCATGGGGTTTACGCGACCGTTCCCGCGGGAAAATTGAAGGGAACTGATATCTTTTTCAGCGAAAGCACGGTGGGCGGAACGGTGAACTGCATTCTCGCCGCCGTGACGGCAGAGGGTGTAACGACGATCCGAAGGGCGGCAAAGGAGCCGCACATCGTGGATCTTCAGAATTATCTGAACCTTTGCGGCGCGGACATCAGAGGTGCGGGCACCGACGTGATCACGGTGCGGGGCGTCAGCGAGTTGCACGGCTGTACATACCGCATTCTTCCCGATATGATCGAGGCGGGCACCTTTATCGTTGCCGCCGCCGCGACGGGCGGACGCGTCACGGTACGCGATATGGTTTCAAGGCATCTTGAGTGCATTTTCCCGCAGCTTCGGGAGATGGGCGTTCAGCTTGACGTTGCCCCCGACCGCGTTACGGTCTCCTCAAAGGGAGTACTGAAGCCGACGTCGTTCGTTTCGGAGCCGTATCCCGGCTTCCCGACCGATATGCAGCCCCAGCTTGCGATGCTCTGCTGCCTCTCCTCGGGGGGGATCAGCACCGTGACTGAGAAGATCTTCAAGGCGCGCTTTCAGTACACCGAGGAGCTGAAAAAAATGGGTGCGAATATCGTGCTGAATCAGAATGAAGCAAGGATCTTCGGCACGGGCGAGCTTTACGGTGCTACGGTAAAGTCTCACGACCTTCGCGCGGGGGCGGCTATGATCATCGCAGGACTTGCGGCACACGGGAGAACGGTCGTGCTTGACGAAAAGGAGTGCGTGGCACGCGGATACCTCAATTTTGCGGGTAAGCTCCGCAGCCTCGGTGCACGGATCAAGGAAGAAAAACGAGGATAAAAACAGAACGGATCAAGTGGCCGTTTCGCATTTGCTTGCGAGACGGTCATTTTTTTGAGCGCAAAAAAACCGAAAACGGAAAAACAGGACATAATCGACAGAAAAGCGGCAATACTATTTTTGCTTTCGGATGCGCAAGCTGCGCCGCCGAAGATCCCGCACGCTTGCGGGACAATGCAAAAGAAAGGTATGGTTTAAGCTATGACGAAATATATGAAGCGGGCGACAGCGCTTTTTCTTGCACTTCTTCTGTCGGTGCTTCCGATCCTCCTGACTTCATGTAAGGGAGGCGGCGGAAAGGAGGAGATTCTCGTTTGGGTTGCCGAGGAGATCGTTGATTTCACCAAAGCGCAGTGCGAGATCTTCTTAAAGAACAATCCCGACGTTGCGGAGAAATATAAGATCAAGGTGTCCGCAATGGGAGAGGGCGAGACGGCGACACAGATGCTGACCGACGTGGAATCGGGGGCTGACGTATATTCCTTCTCGCAGGATCAGCTTGGCAGACTTGTGCAGGCAGGTGCGCTTGCAAAGCTCGGCGGGTCGTATCTCTCGGACGTAAAGTCGCAGAATGACGAGGGATCTGTCAAGGCGGTAACGCTCGGCGAGACGGTCTATGCCTATCCGCTGACGAGCGACAACGGTTATTTCCTTTATTACGACAAGAGCGTTGTGAAGGATCCTTCAACGCTTGACGGCATCCTGAAGGACTGCAAGGCGGCAGGAAAGAATCTTTATATGGACAACCAGAGCGGTTGGTACGGCGTTTCCTTCTTCTTCGGATCGGGGTGCTCTTATACCACCGAGGCGAATGACAAGGGTGAGATCAAGAAGGTCAACTGTGACTTTGATTCAGATGACGGCGTAGAGGCACTCCGCGTGATGGTCAATATGGTGAAGAGCGGTGCTTTCCAGAGAAGTGACAGCTTTGCGGCGCAGTTTAATCCCGACGGCGGTCTTGCGGGCGCGGCGATCTCAGGCGTGTGGGACTCGTCGGCGATCAAGGGTTATCTTGGCGAAAATTACGGCGTTGCGAAGCTTCCGACGATGACGACTGCCGAGGGGCAGGAGCAGATGAGCTCGTGGGCAGGCTATAAGCTGATGGGTGTAAACCCGACGCAGAGCGATGAGGCGGTCGTTGTATCGCATAAGCTCGCGGCATATCTGACGAGTGAAGCCGTTCAGCTTGCGCGTTACACCGAAAAGGGATGGGGACCGTCCAACAAGAAGGCACAGGAGAACGAAGCGGTCCGTTCGGACGAAGCACTTGCTGCCCTCAGGGAGCAGCTCGTCTTTTCACCCGCGCAGCCTCAGTGCAGTGCAAACTTCTGGGCGAAGATGGAGGCTCTTGCTACCGAGGTCAATGCAGGAACCTATAACAATTACACCGATGATCAGCTTGAGGCGGTTCTGATCGAGCTTACCGAATACTTGCGGGCGGACGTGGTTTCGTAAGGGACGGAGGGCTTTATGGCAGATCTTTCGTATCTCAAAATGACCCCCGCAGAGAGGCTTCTCTACCGTACGGGAAGCTTCGTTCGAGATCTGCCGGGAAAGCTTCTTTCGGGAGTCCGAAGGATCCCGCGTGCTGCCGCCGCAGGCTTACGGAGGCTTTCGGGGATCTTTTCGGATCTCTATCGGGGCTTTCGCGACGGAGACGCGAAAACACGCATTTCCTATTTTTTGATGGGTTTCGGGCTGCTTTTCAGAGGTCAGATCGTTCGGGGACTTTTGTATCTCGTTTTTGAGCTTGTTTTTCTCGTTTATATGGTGCTGTATGGATTTCGCTATCTGCTTGATCTCAGGCATCTCGGCAGGGTCGCGACCGAGATCTATACCGATCCCGAGAGCGGACTCACCTTCTATCGTTATGTTGACAACAGCATGTTGATCCTTCTTTACGGGATCCTGACCGTCTTTTTCACGGTCTCCTTCGTGTACGTCTGGTACCGTAATTGCAGATCAAATGCCGAGGCACAGCGCTTTCGGGAGCTGTCGCTTCCGCTTCCCACGCTGAGAGACGATCTCCGTGCCCTCGCGGACAGGCAGTTTCATAAAACCCTGCTTGCGCTTCCCCTTTCGGGCATATTGATCTTTACGGTGCTTCCGATCGTCTTTATGATCCTCATTGCGTTTACGAATTACGACGCACAGCATCTGCCGCCCGGCGCGCTCTTTTCCTGGGTGGGACTCGACAACTTCAAGGCTTTGTTCGGCGTCGGAACGGCGACGGGTGGAGCGAAGTTCGGCTTTACCTTCGGGCAGATCCTGATCTGGACGCTCGTTTGGGCGTTCTTTGCCACCTTCACGAACTATTTTCTCGGTATGATCGTGGCGATCATGATCAACAAGAAGGGGATTCGGTTTAAGCGGCTGTTTCGAACGATCCTCGTCTTAACGATCGCCGTTCCGCAGTTCGTGTCGCTCCTCATCGTTTCGCGGATGTTCGCGGATGACGGTATCGTGAACGGTCTGCTTTTGTCTTGGGGATGGATCAGCGAGAAGATCCCCTTTCTGACGCTCGGTGCTTACGCGCGGGTGATGGTCGTTCTCATCAATATCTGGGTGGGGGTCCCCTTTATGATGCTGATCGCGACGGGAATTCTGATGAATATTCCCGATGATCTTTACGAATCTGCAAAGATCGACGGTGCAGGTCCCTTCCGTGTGTATATGAAGATCACCCTTCCGTATATGCTTTTCGTTACGACGCCGTATCTGATCACGTCCTTTATTCAGAACATCAACAACTTCAATGTGATCTATCTTCTGACGGGCGGCGCGCCCGCAACGATGGAATACGAGACGCCTGCAGGATACACCGATCTGCTCATCACCTGGCTCTATAAGCTTACGATGACACAGAGGAGCGACTATAAAATGGCGGCGGTGATCGGCATTATGGTGTTCATTGTGATCGCGGTATTTTCGCTGATCGTTTATAACAACACGGGATCTGTGAAGAACGAGGAGGATTTCCAATGACGAACGTGGGCGTATTTGAGGGTGCGAGAAAGCACCGAAGCAAACGAAATGCGGAAAGAGCGGGGAATGCCGCGGTCTACACGGTTCTGATCCTGATCTCCGTGATCTGGCTCATCCCCTTCGCGTATCTCATATTTCAGGCGTTCCGCGGAGAATCGACGGGAATGGTAAACTATATCCTTCCGCGCGAGTGGTCACTTCGGAATTTCGTGTCGCTGTTCCGTGATACCGATTTCCCCTTGTGGTTCGGCAACACCTTTGTTGTTTCGCTCGTTGTTGCGGCGATACAGACGTCGTTCGTTTTGATGGTGAGCTATTCCTTGTCACGGATGCGCTTTCGGGGTAGGCGCGCTTTGATGAATGTGATCCTCGTCCTCGGAATGTTCCCGGGCTTTATGTCGATGATCGCGGTCTATTTTATATTGAAGCTCGTGGGGCTGACGCAGAGCATCATCGGTCTGATGATCGTTTACACGGGCTCGTCGGGAATGGGATATTATATCGCAAAGGGCTATTTCGATACCGTTCCGCGTGCGCTTGACGAGGCGGCGCGGATCGACGGTGCGGGGCGGATGACGGTTTTCTACAAGATCATGATGCCGCTTTCAAAGCCGATCGTGATCTATACCACCCTGATGGCATTTATGGGGCCGTGGGGGGATTATATGTATGCTTCACTCATTGCTTTCGGTGAAAGTAAGAGCTACAACGTGGCGGTCGGAATGTTTACCTTCCTTGACAAAGAGCATATCGTCAGCTATTTCACGCGCTTCTGTGCGGGCGGCGTTGTGGTCGCCGTGCCCGTTACGATCTTGTTCCTCTTGCTCCAAAAGTATTACGTCGCAGGCGTTACCGGCGGTGCGGTGAAGGGGTAGCTTTTGGGGCTTTGACAAAGCCCCTCTGAGGGATGTTCTTGAAAGAACACCCCTCAGACTCCTCCAAGAACTTTTCTTGTGATACATACAAACAGAGAGAAAGGCAAAGGACACAAAAAGGATGGCAAGCTTAAGTCTGAAGCACGTATATAAGGTATACCCGAACGGAAACCGTGCGGTGAGCGATTTTTCGATGGAGATCGCAGACAAGGAATTCATCGTATTCGTTGGACCGTCGGGCTGCGGAAAATCCACAACGCTCCGTATGATCGCGGGGCTTGAGGATATCTCCACGGGGGAGATCTATATCGACGGTGCGCTCGTTAACGATATGGAGCCGAAGGACAGAGATATTGCGATGGTATTTCAGAACTATGCGCTTTATCCACACATATCGGTGTATGAGAATATGGCGTTCGGACTGGAGATCCGAAAGATCCCGGATGAGGAGATCCACAGAAGGGTAGTCGAGGCGGGGGAGATCCTCGGGATCACCGACTACCTTGGCAAGGAGCCGAAGGAAATGTCGGGGGGTCAGCGGCAGCGTGTGGCACTCGATCGGGCGATC
>JAZNOQ010000058.1:0-23709 GCA_045589215.1 Eubacteriales bacterium | reverse complement strand
TACGGGGGGCTGAGGAGTAGCCTTACCTGCAGGAAGCTGGAGCTTAATATAACCCTGAATTTTCTTTGCCATAATTCTTATAACCTCCGTTGTGGTGATGATACGGGAAAACGAAAAATTTTTTCCCTCCCACTGATTTGGCGGGATCTGCCGTGTTTTTCACGGCGACCCTTGCGATTGCCTTTCGGACGGTAACGTCCTTATGCTGTCAAACAGTCAAGCGGTCACTGCGGCTCAGTCTACGCGACGAAGCTCAGCGGCATCAAGCTCGACCGGCATATCACGGCGGCCCTTCTTAACGAGCACCGTAACGGTCTTAAAGTCTTCGGATATGGATTGAACGATACCGGAAAAGCCCTCGAACAGACCCGAAACGATATCGACGGTATCCCCTTCCTTGAAGGAGAGCTCGACACGCGTTTCACCGATGTTCAGCGCCTCCACCTCTTCATCCGAAAGCGGGGTGGGACGAGACCCGGGACCTACGAAACCCGTCACGCCCGTGATTCCGCGGACTGCGTGCCAGCTTTCGTCGTTCATAGTCATCTTGATCAGCACATAGCTCGGAAATACCTTCTGCTCGGTCTCGATCTCCTGACCGTCCTTCACTTCGCGGACGATTTCGACCGGAATGCGGACGTCGTAGATCAAGTGTCCGAGTGCGCGGTTTTCCACGATGCGCTCAAGACTTGTCTTTACTTTGTTTTCGTATCCCGCGTAGGTGTGCGCCACATACCATCTGGGACCCAGGTTCATTTCGTCAAAATCACTCATAATGTTCCTCTCAGAACAGTCCTGCCAGAGCGTTGAAGCCTCCGGAGAACACCCAGTCAAGCAGACCGATCACGATCGCACAAACAACAATCACGATGATAACCACGAGCGTGTTCTTGCGTACGGTCTTAGCGGGCGTCCAAACGACCTTCTTTCCTTCACTCTTGCAGCTGCGGAAGAATCTCTTGCCGCGAAGGGCAAAGGGAACCTTTTCGCCATTCTTGCCGATCTCAGGATCATCCTTTGCAGTGATGAACAGGATCGCCATAATGAGAATGATGAGCAGGATCACAGCACCGATTCCGAGCGAGATCCAATCACCAACGCCCATACCCTCGTCGACAGGAGCCGCGGTGGTGGTGCTTCCGGTTGCCTTCGTCGTTTCGGAGGTCTTTCCGGTGGTTTCAGAGGTCTTGCCGGTGGTTTCATCAGTAGATCCGGTCGTTTCGCTTCCGGACTCGGTAGGCTCCTCGGCGGTATCAGAGATCTCCGCAGAGGAATCCGTATCCGCAACATCGGTTGCGAAAGCAGGAAGCGTCAGAGTGAACAGAAGCGTAAGGGCCAACAGAAGAGCGAGGAGTGTTTTCTTAAAATTCATTCCCGACATTTTCATATTACCATCTCTTTCCGCTTACTTCGACTCTTTATGAAGCGTGTGCTTGCGGCAGAACCGGCAGTACTTGTTCATTTCAAGTCTGTCAGGATCGTTCTTCTTGTTCTTTTTGGTGTCGTAATTGCGCTGCTTGCACTCGGTGCAGACAAGCGTAATCTTGACTCTTGCTTCGTTTGCCATAGTTTTTGGTACCTCCCATTTCAAATAATTAGGCTGTGCACGAAAGCATCGTGCAAAGACCCGTGTACCTCCCTCTATATGGGGCAGAGGCGTGTCCCGTATTCGAATTTTGTTCGAAATTTGGCGCATCGGGGCAACACAAAAAAAGCTCTGTCCGCAGAGGTAGCATCAGTATATCATATTTCGGACAGCTTGTCAAGAGATATTTTCATATTTTTTTGTTTTATTCCGTTTTTTTGCGACTTTTTCGATTTTTTAACAGTTCCGAGCAAAGAAAAAAGAGGGACGGCACGCAAAAGCCGTCCCCTATCTCCTGCACGTCATCCGTACAGCGTCGCGATCACCTCTGCGGTACGCTCCATACCGACGCGGGTGCTGTTGATCATAAGCGTATAGTTCTTACGGTCGCCCCAATTCCGACCCGTACAATACTTATAATTGATGCTGCGCTTCTTATCGGTATCCTTGATCATGCGCTCCGCCTCCTCGCGGCAGACGTCCTTCAGCTCCATCACGCGCTTGACCTTCTCCTCGTGATCACCCTGAATGAAAATATTCACGACGTTGGACTGCCGCCGCAGGATATAATCGGCACTGCGGCCGACGATCACACAAGGCCCGTCTGCGGCGACCTCCATGATCACTCTGCGTTGGATATTCATAATATAATCCTCAATGGATTCTCCCGTTATACTGCGGCCGACGAAGGAATAGGCAAAAATACTCTTCGAGGGCGCGTACTCCGAAAGACGCTCGATATAGCTCCTCACAAGCCCCGTCTCCTCCGCAATACGATCAATGATCTCCTTATCGTAAAACGGAATGCCGAGATGCTTCGCAACAAGCTCTCCGATATAGAAGCCGCCGCTACCGAATTCGCGGCTGATGGTAATAACTTTGTTTTTCATAGCGCATTCTCCTTTCTGCGGTCCAGGTTGATTTTGAGCATTGCCTTAAAGCAAGCGGTCTCCCACCTTCAGGCCTCTGCCGTTTGCGAACGCGATCGCGTCCATCGGCTTCTTTCCCTCGGGCACAACGCGCGTGAGCAGGAGGCTTCCCGATCCGCACGCGATGAGGATCCCCGCGTTTCCTCGGTCTGACAGTGCGAGGACGGTTCCGGGGGCTTTATCGGAATTGACGCTTCCCTTTCGCGTTTCAAGCACCTTCAGCATTTTTCCGTCTCCGAGGTAAAAGAACGCCACGGGGATCGGGGATAGCCCTCTGACCGTATTGTGAAGCTCCTCTGCGGGGCGTGAAAGATCGAGACAGCAGTCCTCCTTCGTGATCTTCGCGGCGTAGGTGGACAGCGCATCATTCTGCTTTTCGCGCGGTGCATTCCCTGATTTCAAGAGTGCGACCGCTTCCAGCAGTGCCTCTGCACCGAGCACACCGAGCCCGTCGTGAACGTCCTCAAAGTTATCGTTCTCTCCGATCGGAAGCACCCGCTTCAGCATCATATCACCCGTATCGAGCCCGACGTCCATATACATTATGGTCACGCCTGTCTCTCGCTGTCCGTCCATCAGAACGCGTTGCATCGGAGCCGCGCCTCTGTAAAGCGGCAGGAGCGATCCGTGTACGTTGAGACAACCGTATTTCGGATAGTCGAGCAGATAGGACGGCAGGATCTTTCCGTATGCCGTTACAACGATCAGCTCGGGATCGAGCGCACGAAGCGTCTCGAGGAATGCTCCGTCCTTCATCGTTGTCGGCTGATAAACGGGAATGCCTACGCTTTCAGCATATATCTTGACCGGGGGAGACGACATCGATTTTCCTCTTCCCTTCGGCTTATCGGGCTGTGTCACCACACCGACAAGCTCCTCGCCGCTTTCAACAAGCGCGCGGAGCGAGAAGAGTGCGAAATCGGGGGTTCCCATAAATAAGATCCGCATTTCTGTACCTGCTTTCGTGATTTTAGTTGTCGAATTCCTTCACCTTATCGATGAAAAGCACGCCGTCGAGGTGATCGATCTCGTGGCAAAACGCACGGGCAAGAAGCTCCGAGCCCGAGTATTCGACCGTCTCGCCCTTGCGGTTCAGACACTGCACGGTAACGTGCATCGGGCGCGAGACCTTGCCCCATCGGCCGGGGACCGAAAGACAGCCCTCCGAGCCGTACTGCTCGCCCGCTCTTGCAATGATCCTCGGATTGATCAGCTCGTAAACCTGTCCGGGCTCGCATTCGACCACCGCGATGCGGCGCATCACGCCGACCTGCGGCGCGGCAAGTCCGACGCCGTCCGCCTTTCGCATCGTTTCGATCATATCATCAAGCAGCTGCTCTATCCGAGGTGTGATCTCGGTTACGGGACGGCAGGTCTTTCGAAGGACCGGATCTCCCTCTTTTACGATTTTCAAATTTGCCATTTTCTTAAGCCTTTCTTTTACTATACCATTCTGAAGCGGTGCATCCGACTACAGCGTAGACGGATTAAAATCGATCGAAAGCGACACACCGTCCTTCTTTTCTCCGTCCTCCGTTGTGTCAAGCACCCGTGAAAACAGAGCGCGGGAATCACGGTTCAGACGGCATTTTACAACGATCCGCATACGGTATCGTCCCTCAGCACGGTAAACAGGTGCCTCAAACGGGCCGAACAGGATCACGGGGACCGAAGAGAATTCTCCCTTCGTCAAGCCTTCAAGCTGAGTCCGAAGCGACACGGCACGGCGCATCACCTCACCCTCGTTCTCTCCCGAGAGCGTCAGCAAAACGATATCGACAAACGGGGGAAAGAGCAAAGCGCGACGAAGCTTGATCTCGCGCTCGTAGAATGCGGGGTAGTCCTGACGGCAGGCGAGCTGTATCACGTCGCTGTCGGGATTATTCGTCTGTATCACGGCAGTACCGCGCTTTTCGCTCCGTCCCGCACGCCCGATCACCTGTGTCAGCATCGCAAAGGTGCGCTCCGAGGCGCGGTAATCGTCCAGATAAAGGGACGCATCGGCATTCATGACACCGACGAGCGTAACGTTTGGGAAATCATGTCCCTTCGTCACCATCTGCGTACCGAGAAGCAGATCTGCTTCATTTTTTCGGAACGCACCGAGGATCTTATCGTAGGAATCCTTTGTCCCCGTCGTATCGGTATCCATACGGAGGATGCGGATCGACGGAAAGGAGGTTTCGATCTCCTGCTCCACGCGCTGTGTGCCGTACCCAAGCCTCGCAAGATGTACGCTGTCGCAGGACGGACATTTTTCGGGAACAGGCTTCCGCATTCCGCAGAAGTGACAAACAAGCTCTCCGCGGTCATACTGTCTTGTTGTCGTGTGATAGGTCATAGAAACACTGCACCGTTCACACCGTATGACCTCACCGCAGGTGCGGCAGGTCAAAAAATGATTGTAGCCGCGTCGGTTCAAAAAGAGGATCGACTGCTCCTCTTTCGTCTTCGTCTCGGCAACGAGCCGCGCAAGCTCTGTGCTGAAGGGATTTTCAGCATTTCCCCCCTCCGCACGCATATCGACCACCCGAACCTCGGGCAAAACGGCATTTCCGTAACGCTTCTTCATTGTGAAAAGCTTATACGTGCCGTCGCACGCCTTTTTATAGCTTTCGATCGACGGTGTCGCCGACGCCAGCATCAAAAGTGCTTTGTTATAATTGCACCGAAACCGCGCCACGTCACGGGCGTGATATTTCGGATTCATATCGGATTTATAGGTATGCTCCTGCTCCTCGTCGATCACGATAAGACCGAGATTTTGAACGGGTGCAAAGACCGCCGAGCGCGTTCCGATCACAAGATCGGCGTCTCCGCTCCGCGCACGCCTGTACGCATCACACCGCTCTCCTGCGGAAAGTCCCGAATGGATCACCGCAACGCGTCTGCCATAGCGTGAACAGAAGATCTCAAGAGATTGCGGCGTCAGAGCGATCTCGGGAAGCATCACGATCACACTCCGACCGCTTCTAAGCACCTCATCGATCAGCCGAAGCATCACAGAGGTCTTGCCGCTTCCCGTCACACCGTGTAAAAGCGCGGCACGGGGCTCGCCCGTCCTGAAAAGCGAAACAAGCTCGCGGTAGACCGCCTCCTGCTCGTCACTCAGCGCGATCTCTCGCGGTGTCAGGTCAGACTCCGTTTCGCGTATTCCGCGCCACGCAGTCTCGGTCTCGCACGAAAGGATCCCACGCGACACGAGTGCCTTGAGCTGCTCCCGCGTCCCACCGAATTCATTTGTCAATGTTCCCTCGTCGATCCGTCCTTCGCGTGCGAGAAAGGCGTGTAAGAGCCTTCTCTGCCCCTCCGAGCCGACCTTGTAAGGAATTCCCTCACGCCCTTCGATCAGTCCCTCGAGCTCCGCGCGGGAAAGGATCACGCTGTAATAACGCATTGCTCTCACGCGCCCGGGCTTTTCAGCATCGGTCAAGGGAGACGGCACCATTGCACGTGCAGCATCGCCCGTCGTACAGAGCGTTTGCTCCTTCAGATAGGCAAGAAGTGCAAGCATCTCCTCGGAAAGTGCGTTTTCGTCAGGTGATACCGATGACAAGGGCTTTACGCGCACAGCATCCGTCTCGCACTTCAGGGACGTGACGATCCCGCTTTTCAGCTTATTCGCCCGGCCGAACGGAACCGACACAAAGGAACCGACCCGCACAAACTCTTTGTACTCGGGCGGAACGCTGTAATCAAATTCACGGTCCAGGCTGTGCGGTGCGCCGAGGAGGCAAACACCGACATACAGTTTCGACATACGGTGTCTCCTCCATTCGAAAATTTCGTCGCTTATCTCAATAAAAACAGAGGAAGCCCCTGTAAAAAGGCAGAGGCTTCCCCTATACGGTGTTATGCGTTTTCTTCCGCAGGTGCTTCCTCTGCCGCAGTTTCCTCTGCAGCCGCAGGATCTTCCTCGGGCTCCGTCACAGCGAGAGCCTCCTCAAGATCGTCGGGAAGCATATCGGGGATCTCGCTGTAGATCGGCTCGCTTACTGCAAGCGCGGCAAGGCGCGCCTCCTCCTCTGCCATTTCCTCGGGCGTCATACGCACGATCTTGTACTGACCGTCAGACAGACGGGACACAGCGGTCTTTACCGCCTTTTCATCGCGATACTCCGCATCGATCATCGAGATCAAAGGACGGTCGGTGTCCTTATTTCCCGTCATCGAGCGCTCAGCAGCCTCACGCTGTCTCGTGTATTCGCTCGTCACGATCCTTGCACACTTTGCGGTCGCAAGCGCAAGCTCGTAGCGATTGTATTCACCCTTCGTAAGGTCATTGATGGTAGGATAAAGCATAATAAAAATCTCCTAAATCTATTCTTTGTGTAAATTTGTAACGAAATATGTATCCCAAAAGGTCAGTCCGCAAAATATTTTTTTGCGATCTCACGGTTTCTCCGAACCGAACACTGCTCAGCGCGCGCGATCGCAAGAATGCTGTGCGCCGCCTCTTCCGCCTTCCCCGTCTCGTTATACACGATGTAGTCGTAGCGGTCGGCAAGCGGGACCTCGCGCCGCGTCTGACTGAGGCGCTTCTCAATAACCTCCTCGGTCTCGGTTCCACGTGCACGGAGACGCCGCTCCTGCTCCTTGAAGCTCGGGGGGAGAAGCATGATCAGGACCGCATCGGGATATTTCGAGCGGATCTGCATCGCACCGTCGACCTCGATCTCAAGCACAACGTGCTTTCCCGCGGAGCGGGTATCCTCAACGAAGGAACGAAGCGTTCCGTAATAATTCTCACAGTAAGAGGTGTATTCAAGCACTCCATCCTCAGCGATCAACCGTTCAAACGCGTCCCGCGTGATGAAGTGATAATCCCTGCCATCCACCTCGCCCTCGCGCGGTGCGCGGGTCGTTGCGGAGACCGAATATTCAAAATGCTCGTCTGCGAGCACGTATGCGTTCACAGTTCCCTTTCCGCTGGCGGAGGGGCCCGAGATCACGATCAAAAGTCCTTTTTCTACGTTCGTCGCCATCTTATCCTTCCTTTCCGTCATCGTCCGATTCGTCGTGACCGCCGTCGTCGCGAATACGCGCCGAAACGGTATCGGTCTGAAGGGCAGAGAGGATCACGTGCCCCGAATCGAGGAGAAGCACCGCACGCGTGCGGCGTCCGCAGGTAACGTCGATCGCACATCCGCTATCCTTCGCGTCCTGAACGAGACGCTTCACGGGGGCGGAATCGGGGCTGACGATCGCAACGATGCGCTCGGCACAGACCATATTCCCAAACCCGGCACTAAAAAACTTCATAAAACGAATTTCCTTCTGTATTGAGGTAAGAAAAATCTCTCTTATTCGAGATTTTGTACCTGCTCGCGTATCTTTTCAAGCTCATTTTTGATGTTTACAACGAGCTTTGCAATTCCCGCATCCAAGCACTTCGAACCGACGGTATTGACCTCGCGGTTGATCTCCTGCAGGAGAAAATCAAGCTTTCTGCCTGCGGGCTCATTCGATGCCGCGATCTCCTCAAAGGTTCTGAAATGTGAGGTAAGGCGCACAAGCTCCTCGTCGATCGCAACACGGTCGGCAAAGATCGCGCACTCAGTCAGAATGCGAGTCTCATCTGCCTTCACACCGTGCCCGTCAAGCACCTGACGGAGACGCTCCTCGAGCCTCTCGCGATATGCGATCACCACCTCGTCTTCGCGCTTTTTGATCTCTTCGACCATCGACTCGACAAACGCAAGCTTCTCGCACAGATCCTTTTCAAGGCGTTCTCCTTCACGGGCTCTGCCCTCGAGGAAAACTGCGATCGCGCCGTCAAGAGCCGGGCGAAAGACCTCAAAATAATCAATCTCCTCGGCATTGTCATCCGCCTCGGGTGCCTCATTTTGAAAGATCTGCGGATTTGCGGCAACAGACATCACCGAAATATCATCGCGAAGCCCGTATGAATCCCTCAGGGCATAAAGGGTTTTCAGATATGCCGCGAGATATTCCTCGTTCAGCCCGATGAGGGGGGCAGCTACCTCGGTCTCGGTTACGGAAACCGAAAGATCGACCTTCCCACGGTTGATCCCACATTCCTTCAGATAGGATTTGATCCGCTCCTCGGGGATATCATACCGTCGGGGGATGCGAATCGACGCATCCAAAAATCGGTTGTTTACCGAACGGATCTCAACCGTAATCTCTCGCTCGGGCGTTTCAAGCTGAAAACGACCGAAGGCGGTCATACTTTTCATCATATCAATCTCCATGCCGCATATGGCGGCTCAAATAGCGATGGAAGCTTCACGCCGCCTCCCCAAAAATCGCATATATATTAATTTTAATATAAAAGCCCTCTTTTGTCAAGAGGATTTTTCGAAAAGATGGAAAATATTCACCTTAGGAAGAAAAAAGAAGGGATACCTCACAATTTTCGCGAGATATCCCTATGGGTTGTCCGTATTCGGATCTTACGTCTCAAAAGGAGAGGGGATCAGACCACTTTCTTCTTTTTGACAACAACAACGACGACAACAGCCGCCGCGCTAAGCACTACCACAGCCGAAACCACAATGATGACGACGAGGAGAGTGCCGTTCAGACCCTTGAGCGGCTCGGTAAGCGTGTCACCGCAGCCCGAGCAGGTCTTCGTGCGCTCATTCTTTCCGTTGACCCAATCACCGTAGGTGTGACCCGTGGCTGCCACCTCGGTGGGTGCAACGATGACCTTGTCGCAAGACGAGCAATGCGAACCCTCGGTGTATCCGACAGCCGAGCAGGTAGGAGCAACGGCGGGATCGGTCACAACGGTGTGAAGCGACTCGTTCTTCTCGACCGCTACAACCTGTGCCTGAACGACCGCATCACATACCGAGCACTTCTTTCCCTCAGTAAGGCCGTCCTGAACGCAGGTAGCGGGAACGGAGGGAACGACAACGGGGGTGTGTCCGAGAGCGGGAGTACCGTCAAGGATCGCGATCGACTGATTACAGGTGGAGCAGGTATACGCCTTCTGACCGCCAACCGTACAGGTGGGAGCGAGAGTCTTATAGTTCGATGCATCAACATCGTGAACCTTTACGGGGAAGAAAAGAAGATCTGCGTTATTGTTATAGGAAATCTGAACAGGAACGCCATTTTCGGACATACCGCCGTTTTCCCACCGAGTAACGTAACTCTGCTTCATGTTAAACGTCAGCTTGGTGTTACCGTGCTTCTGTGCATTGAAGGCGAAGGTAAAGATCTTACCGGTTGCCGATGCGTTCGTGCTCTGAGCATCCATCGAGTAAGTGACCTTACCGTTGTCGTGATCGAGAGTTACCTTCTCAATGACAGCAGAACCCAAAACACCCGAAGGAGTAAAGTTCGGCTTTCCGTCAGCCGTAACAACGGAGCCGGCGGGCTTCAAATACGCGGGGTCGTACAAAATATCGAAATGCGCGAGCGCAATTCCGGGATTAGATTTGATCGTTACACTGACCGTCACAACGTCTCCCTTTTTTACAAGGCAGAGGTTATTATCGGACATGGCAGTAGAAGTGGAGACCTCTACTGCCATGTCAAGTACGGGGCTGTCCTCGGCGGATACAACCGTACCCACCGAGAGCAGTACCAGTATAACAACCAAAAGCGATATTAAAATTCGTTTCGGTTGCATTTTTTCACCTCGTTATAGTTCGAAGTTTTGGAGCTTACTTAAGCCTTCTTGCCAAGCAGCTTGTTGGTGATTGCAGCAAAGTCGGTAGCAGTAACCTCGCCGTCCTGATTCATATCAGCAGCAGCGTTGTACTCTTCTTCAGACTCGCCGGTAATAATCATCTTCAGAGCCTTTGCGTCGTCGATGTCAACGTCGTAGTCGCCGTCAACGTCACCGGACTCAACCTCAACCCAAATGGTGTCGAAGCCGTTGATCTCAGCGTTGATGTTGTTCTGAGCCTTGTCGTTAACCTCGAACTTCTCGGTCGATACGGAGATACCGTCACCAACGGTGTTCTCTCTGAGTGCAAGCTCGATCTTAACGAGCTCTTCCTCGCCGTTGAAGTTGACCTCACCGATCTTGCCGTCTGCGCCGTTAGGAG
Source organism: Eubacteriales bacterium (assembly GCA_045589215.1). GTDB lineage: Bacteria > Bacillota > Clostridia > Oscillospirales > CAG-272 > JAZNOQ01. Next base: position 13,171 of record JAZNOQ010000058.1, on the reverse strand, counting down.
CAGTGCCAACGATGGTGATCTTCTTGTTAGCGGCATCGTGATAAACCTGAAGTCCCTCAGCGCCGAACTTGTCGGATACAGAAACGATGGAGATGATGTCCTTGTCATTCTCGTCCTGAGCGATCTTACCGACGTAGGTAAGCTCGATACGAATGCCCCAAACGTTGAGGTCGGAAGCGTTCGTGGTAACGGTGAGGCTAACAACACCGTTGTCCGGAAGAGGAGCATCGGGGTTAACAGCGTTACCGAGCTCAACATCAGCAGTAATGCCTACGAGCTTCGGAATAACGACCTCTTCGGTAGCGTCGCAGAGTTCACATTCTCTAACCTTCTTACCGTCGGCAGTGTAGGTAGCCTTGGTGATCTCCCATTCGCCCCATGCGTGCTCGTCGGAGTAGGTAGCACCTTCATCGGTGATGAAGTCGTAGCCACAGTGCTCACAAACGATCAGCGTGTAGCTGTAGGACATGCAGGTGGGAGCAACGTAGGTAACAACCCACTTGTGTGCGCCAACCGCGAGCTTTTCAGCATCAGCAACAGGATACTCTACGCGGCTCGGGAGAGTCGTGTTCTCGTTGCCCGCAACGATAACATCATTATCATTCCAAGCGCTCAGAACCTCGTCGGTATCCTCGTTCGTTTCGGGATCCTTAGCGTAATTAATGGTAGCCTTGTAGTCGTGGTTACCCTTGTTGTCGCCGGTGTGAACACAAGCGAACTTCTGGTCAGAGTTAGCATCGAGGAATGCCTCTTCGCCATCCTCGTTGGTGTACGGGAACTTGCCTTCCGCACAGTAAACACATACGCGATCTTCAACGGTCTCAGTGCAGATACCGAAGAACTTCTCGCCATCCTTGTTCACGTGAGCAACCTTGTCGATCTCAACGCGATCAACGATCTGCTGTTCGCAAACGGTACAGGTCTGGCTAGCGGTGTAGCCGGGCGTGCAACAGGTAGGAATCTCTGCGTCGTCGTTCTCAATGAGCTTGTGCTGACCGTCCTCGGTCTTCATAGGATCGTAGTTATCGATCTTCTGTGCCTTACAGAGCGAGCACTCGTAAAGCTGATAGCCCCAAGTGGTGCAGCTTGCAACATCGGAAGCGTATGCATCGGTTACAGGAACCCAAGCGGAGTCTTCGTTATCCTTATCAAGGTAGTGCTCGTATGCAGGGATCGTCTTCTCTTCGTCAACCCAGCTATCGCAGACGGTGCAGAAGAGACCTTCATCGTGACCATCGTCGGTACAGGTAGGAGCAACTGCTTCAGTCCAGTAGAGCTTGGTCTCGTCCCAAGAGCCGTCGGCATTCTTGGGGTGATCGCCGGTCTCGGAGAGCTTAGGGATCTTAACGTCGTCAGCAGTCAGAGGAGTTGCGCCCTCTTCGTCTTCAGCGAGTGCGCCGCAGACAGAGCACTCGTAGTGTGCCTTCCAGCCATCGGTAGTACAAGTAGGCTTCTTAGCCTTTACTTCTTTGTAATCGTGGCCGGAGCCCTGACCAGCGGTAAAGTTACGGATGATTCCCTGAACTTCCTTAGCGCCTACTACGTCTTCCTCAACGTCCCAAACCTCTCCACACGCCTCACACTTGTACGTAACAGTATCAAGCTTCGTGCAGTTTCCGGTAACAACGTCGATGATGTTCTCACCGGAGTGATGAGCGGGGTTAGTCTTGTCGAATGCAGTAGAAGGAGCGGTCTCCGTCTTCGTGTCTCCGCAACGGCTGCACGATACGGTAATGTAAACCTTCTTCTTGGTGCAATCGGGCTCTTCCTTATTGGTCTGATAGTTGTGACCCAACTTCGGAGCGATCTCTTCAGCTATGTCTTCGCCACAACCATTTTCACATTCGTAGTACGCGTACTGCGCGTTCGTGCAGTCTGCAGCAGGGCCTGTCGTATGAGGAGCTTCGCTCTTCTTATGACCAAGCGCATCAACCTTTACGTTCTGCTCAAGCCACTCGTTGGGGAACGTTTCGGTCTCAAGATTGTAGTAGTATTCGCAACCTACGTTCGAGCAACCAACGTGCTTCTTGCCATCTTCCTCGCAGGTAACCTTTATGACCCAATGGTCCTTCTTTGCGTGAGCATTGGCATCTTCAACGATGTCGTATGCGCCCTTGATAGCGTTCGCAGGAGTGTCCTCCTCGCCATAGCCCTCAGCAGCCTTCGAGTAGTCGATCGCGCCGCAGGAGCAAACGTCATACTTGTAGCCAACAGAGACACAAGTAACAGGAACCGTAACAGTGGTGAATACGTGGCCTGCAGCAACGAATTCCTTCTTGGTAGCAGCGCCATCCTTGAGATCAACCTCAACGCCGGAATTTGCATCCGTGTAGGTGCCTTCAACAGTGGTAACGTCATAGTCAACAACGTCCTTTACGTCCTTATCTCTTTCAACAAGGATGCCGTCACAGTTGGGGTTCGCACAGGTGTACTCAGTCCATCCGTTCGCCATGGTGCCGCAAACAGGAGCCTGGTAGCCGGTCTTTACCCAGTAGTGACCAACGAAGGAGGAGGAAGCCGCCTCATCGCGGTACTCACAGTCGATACAAACGTAAGACCAGAAGGTGCTCGAGGTCGAGCAGTTCTCGCCCCAGTGGATGTAGGTGTTATTACCTGCGTCCATCGAGAGCGGGTCGTCGTACTTGTACTCACCGGTCCAAGCGTAGTAAGTAACCTCTTCCTCGTCCTCTTCCTCATCCTCAACGGTGGGAGCGACGGTCAGACCGAGATCCTCAGCATCAGCGAGAACGTAGTCCTCAAGAGTAGCAGTACCAGAAACGAGCGTCAGCTCGCCGTTTTCGCCCTCTACGTAGAACTTGTAGGTATGCGTTCCGCCCTGTACATATTCAACGCCCTCAGCAAGAGCGTCAAACAGAGCGATCTGCTCAGCAGTCAAACCACCGACCTCAACTACTTCGTAGATCTTGGTCTGGTAGTTGTGTCCAAGAGGATCGAGAACTACGGGAGTACCGACCGCATTCTTGCACATCGTGCACGCCTTGTATGCAGAGCCCGCCTTGGTGCAGGTGGGAAGCTCAACGACCCACTCTACGGAAGGCTTGCAGTTGATAATCGCCATCTCCTGGTAAGGAGCGTAGGAGTGAACGCACTCATCCTTGTTCGTAGCCGTGCAGTCAGCTTCCTTATGGCAGATGGTGTCTGCACAATTCGTGTCCTCGCAGGTAGCAGGATCGCAATGAGCAAAGCCTTCTACATAGTGCTTGCAGCCCTCGATCGTGCAACGCTTGTAGCCGCAGTTCTTTTCGTCTACGGTGTGATCGCAACCTTCAACAGTGCAGGTCGCAGTGCAATTTTCAGCCTTAACAAGGTGAACCTTCTTGCCGCAGATGACGCAGGTAGCGCCGCCGTAGTAGCCGGCTTCCTCGCAAGAGGGATACTTGGTGATGTCGACCTTCCACCAGCAATCGCCATCGTGGAACACACTGACGGTCTTGGTCTCGCCGCAGATTTCACAAGTGAACTTCGCGGTGCCTTCCTTAACCTTAGAGGTGGTGTGCGTGGGCTTAACGGTAAGCTCAGCCTTGCCCCACTTGTGACCCTTGTCACCAACTTCGTCAGTTTCTTCACCACAAACCTCACAAATCAGGCCTTCAGCGCAGTCTTCGCCATTCTTGAAGTCCCATTTGTGCTTGGTAGCCTCGTAGGTGTCGTGAAGCTTTTCCTCACCGCAGTTCAGACAAACGCTCTTTTCAAAGCCGTCCTCAGTGCAGGTGGGAGCCTGAACAACGGTCTGCCATGCATGGTCACCCGCAGCGTTTACAAAATCGTCTGCGAAGTAAGCCTTACACGCATTACACTGGTAAGTAGTATAGCCCTGAACGCCGCACGCAGCCTCGTGGGGCTCGCCAATCTGCGTATATTCGCAGTTCGACTTCGTGTGGACTACAGGACATCTCTCGCTCTCAGCCGCGAATGCGGGTACCACGCAGGATACACACATGAGCGCAACCAGAAGAAGCGCAGAGATTCTTCTCATTCTCTGTTTCATTTGATTGATTACCTCCAATTCTTTGTTAAACAGAAAGATTAGAATAATGAAAACAAAATCGAGGAGTGCGAGGAGCGCGCAATGAAAGCAACACTCATCGCACACACCGCCGGAAACCCGTATAAATGTCAAAAGGAACACTTCGGCTCCGTTATTACAGAGCAAAAACGTCCCCAAAGCCACCTCTACAGACTTCTTTTTCTCAATTTTTTTCAAGTAAAGCTATGATAGGCGTAGAAACCAACATAACTTTTTCTGTATTCTATCACATTTTTTATCAGATGTCAACCCTTCCTTTGAAATTTTTTTGATTTTTTTTCAAAATATCCCTTTTTCTTATGTTGTATTTCCATATATTCCCATTTACACTATTTTCTGTTTTGCGTTTTCTTGAAAAATTCGTTCTTTCACCTTAGTCGCCCTTCGGGCGAGTATCCTCATCGCGTGGAAGATTTTTGCCTTATTCAGAGCCTGATCACAAGATTTTTCGGTTTCCTTCCTAAATTTATATATATAATATATATGCGCGTGATATGTACCGCCAACACCTCCGAATCGCCGGACCCACGCTCAAGGATGATGCCGCCATACCGCTCGGTTTTCTCTCAGCTCCGAGCACATCTTTATCCGTTTGGTTGCAAAACTATCGGTTTCGTTGTTTTCTGCTTTTTTCTTTTTCTCCTTTTCCATTCTTTTCAGGCAAAGCGAAGCAAAAAGTCGCAGAATACGCCGAAATTTTCAGAGAAACTTTCAAAAACCCCTTGCCAAACGCAGAAAAATGCGTTATAATATAGGTAAGTTTCAGACGTCGCTCTCGCGCGACGAAAAACATTCGCGTCCGCCGTACGGGCGGTACACATTTTATTCACTACACGGAGGATTATTAACTATGAGCGCGATTACTGCCGGAGATTTCAGAAACGGTCTGACCTTCGAAATGGAAGGAAAGGTTTATCAGGTCGTCGAGTTCCAGCACGTTAAGCCCGGAAAGGGCGCGGCTTTCGTCCGCACCAAGATGAAGAACGTCATCACCGGTACCGTTACCGAGCAGAGCTTCAACCCCACCGCAAAATTCGAGACCGCTTATATCGAGCGCAAGGAAATGCAGTATTCCTACACCGACGGCGACCTTTACTACTTTATGGACATGGAGTCCTTTGAAATGATGCCGATCAACGTCAGCCAGATCGAAGACAAGATGGGCTTCGTCAAGGAAGAGGATATGGTCAAGATCATTTCCTGGAAGGGCAACGTATTCGACATCGAGCCCCCCACGTTCGTTGAGCTTGAGGTCACCCAGACCGATCCCGGATTCGCAGGCAACACCGCAACCAACACGTTGAAGCCCGCTACCCTTGAGACCGGAGCAGAGGTCAAGGTTCCGCTCTTCATCAACATCGGCGACAAGATCAAGATCGATACCCGCACGGGCGAATATCTCTCCCGCGCATAAGCAAAACCGACTGAAAGCCTGAGGGACGACGGGAAACGGACATTCGTCCGCGCTTCCGCCGTCCTTTCTCTTTTTAAAATGGAATCATATCACGCGAAAGGAACCAAAAACATGACACTGAATGAAAAAGCAGCATATCTGAAGGGACTTTGCGAAGGCCTGACCTTCGACAAGAACAGCGCCGAGGGCAAGCTTCTCGTCGCTTTGGTCGATCTTTGCTCCGAAATGGCAGACGAGATCGTCCGCATCGACGAGGACGTCGAGTACGTCAGCGACTACTGCGAGGAGCTTGACGAGGATCTCGGGGACGTCGAGGAGCTTCTTCTCGATGAGGACGAGCTTGATGACGAGGATTTCGATGACGAATTTTACGAGATCGAGTGCCCTCACTGCGGCGAGATCATCGAGTTCGACGCTTCGGTCGGGCCCGAAGAGCTGACCTGCCCCGCTTGCCACGAGCCGATCGCAACCGAGCTTCCCGAGGGCGAAGAATAAATTCAAAAGGGATCGGGCGTATCTCGCACAGAACCAACGGCAAATCAGCCCCGCTGTCGCGCCGTGCCGTGCGGATACGCCCTTCCTTTTTCAACGTTTTCAAGGTAAGAGGGGCCGAACGTCTTATGCAACACACACATCCCGAAGGGCCGCGCGCGCTTGCGCTCTCAACCCTCCTTCGCATCGAACAAACGAAAAGCTATGCAAATCTGTCGCTCGACTCGGCACTCAAGCAGCATCCGCTTACCGACGCCGACCGACGGCTTTTTACCGTACTCGTTTACGGCGTGATCGAACGAAAGCTGACGCTTGACTTCATCATTTCGCTCGTCGCAAGCCGCCCACTCTCCGAAATCGACGAAAGAACACAAATGATCCTGAGACTCGGGCTGTATCAGCTTCGGTTTCTCGATCGCATCCCTCCGCACGCCGCGGTAAACGAAAGCGTTTCGCTCGCAAGCCGCCGCACAAGGGGATTTGTGAACGCGTGTCTCAGGGAATATCTGCGCCGCGGGGGAGAAATTCTTTTTCCCGACAAGGTGTCCGATCCCGTCCGCTATCTTTCGGTCATGTATTCGGTACCCGAGGGGCTTGCCGTGCGGTTTCTCGACGAATTCGGGCTTGATCGCGCCGAGCGTATGCTGAATGCTTTTTTCAGCACCTCCGCGCTCACAGTCGCCGTAAATCCGATGCGGTACACGAGGGAGGAATACCTCGCGCTGCCAGAGCTTTCGTGTCTTGAGGCAAAGCCGTCCGCGTATGCGCCGAACGGGATCACATTCGCGCTCCCCGCCCCCGTCGAATCACTCCCCGGATTTTTAGGCGGAGCTTTTTACGTGCAGGACGAGGCAAGCCAGATCTGCGTCGAGGCACTCGGTGCGCTCCCCGGCGAAGTGGTCATCGACGCCTGCTCCTGCCCCGGATCAAAGAGCTTCGGGACGGCGCTCCGCATGAATAACTGTGGGGTCGTGCGCTCGTTTGACCTCCACGAAAATAAGCTATCCCTCGTAAGAAGCGGTGCCGAGCGTCTCGGCATCACGATCCTCGAAGCAAAAATGCAGGACGGAAAGCAGTTTGTTCCCGCGCTTCTGGAAAGTGCCGACCGCGTCCTTTGCGGCGTGCCCTGCTCGGGCTACGGCGTGATGGGCAAGAAGCCCGATATTCGCTACAAAAGCCCCGAGGAAGCCGACCGTCTGCCCGACATCCAATACGCGATCCTCGACAACTGCTCACGCTACGTAAAGCGCGGCGGTGTGCTTGTCTATTCGACCTGCACGGTATTTTCATCGGAAAACCGCAAAAACGTTGATCGCTTTCTCGCGTCACACCCCGAGTTTTCCCCCGAGGAATTCTCGGTCGGAGATCTGAAGAGCGAAAACGGAACGATCACGCTCGCACCCGACACACACGGCACGGACGGCTTTTTCGTTGCTAAAATGCGCCGTGCAAAATAAAGAACAAAGGTCACATGCCCGAAAGGAACCTTATGAACGAAATGACCGCAGAACAGAATACAAAAAATCTCCTCTCCCTCTTCCCCGAGGAGCTTGAAGCTCTGCTTCTGTCGCTCGGAGAGCCGAAATACCGCGCGCGCCAGCTCTTTCAGGGACTTTCACGCGGAAAATCGCCCGAGGAGATCTCAAGCGTCGGTAAAAAGACGTGTGAAAAGCTCGCCGCCATTTCCTATTGGTACCTGCCCGTACCCGAGCGTAAGCTCGTTTCAAGGCTTGACGGAACCGTGAAATACCTCTTCCGTCTCCGCGATGGCAACTGCGTCGAGAGCGTTGTGATGCGCTACGAGCACGGGAACACGATCTGCATTTCCTCGCAGGTCGGCTGCCGCATGGGCTGTCGCTTCTGCGCCTCAACGATCGGAGGCCGCGTGCGCGATCTCACCCCCGACGAGCTGATCGGGCAGGTCATCGCCGCCGAAAAGGATCTGTCAGAGCGCATTTCGAACATCGTCATGATGGGCATTGGCGAGCCGCTCGATAACTACGACAATGTCCTAAAATTCCTTCATCTCGTCAACCGCGAGGAGGGACTGAACATCGGCTACCGTCACATTTCGCTTTCGACCTGCGGCATTTGCGATAAGATCCGTGCGCTCGCCGAGGAAAATCTACCGATCACGCTGTCGATCTCCCTTCACGCGTCCGACGATGAGACGCGCTCGGAGATCATGCCGATCAACAAAAAATACGGTGTCGACACACTTCTTCAGACCTGCCGTGACTATTACAAGAAAACAAACCGTCGTATCTCATTCGAATACACGCTGATCGCCGGCAAAAACGATTCGGAGGAGAATGCGCGACGGCTTGCAAAAAAATTGAACCGCGCCCTTCGCACGCGCGAGGAGACGATGCCGATCCACGTAAATCTCATCCCCGTCAACGAGGTCGAGGAGACTGAATTCGTACGTTCGGGCAAAAGGGCGATCGCACGATTTGCCGCAGTACTTGAAGAAAACGGGATCCGCGCGACCGTCCGCCGCAAGCTCGGTGCCGACATCAACGCCTCCTGTGGCCAGCTCCGCCGCGAAAGCTTAAAAGAATCCGAAACGTCCGTATAAGCCGAAAATTCCCTTCGGAGTTCTCTCGGCTTGCGGGAATACTACCTTTCGAAGAACAAAAATTCGAAAGGAGCCGCCATGAAGCAAAGCGTATCCCCCGAAAGGCATTCCCGTTTCAAGGCTATACTGATTTTTCTTGCTTGTACCGCCACCGCGGCGCTGATCCTTTCTGCCGCCCTGTTGTTTCGGCTTTTCTTCGGAAATGTCATCAAAGGCAGTGAGACCTTGACAGTCCCCGATCTCCAAGGTGTCATCCTAAAGAAAGAGATGCCGAAAGAAACGGAGGGCTTTCAGATCGTCCGTATCGACCAATATGACGAAGCGCCGATCGGAACCGTTCTGCGGCAATCCCCTGCAGCGGGAAGCAAACGCAAAAGCGCCCCCGGCATGCGATACGCAACACTGACACTTTACGTCAGCAAGGGCCGCGAGACCGCGACCGTGCCGTCCCTCATCGGTTCGTCCGCAGGATCGGCGGTATGCGAGCTGCTTTCACGCGGATTTTCCTACGAGCGTGTCGAACGATATGACAGCGCGCCCGCGGGCGAGGTCATCGCGCAAAGCCGCGCCGCAGGATCCGTCCTCCCGAAAGGAGAAACGGTCATGCTGACGGTCAGCAAGGGAGAAAAGGACCGCAAAATACAGGTACCCCCGCTGTCGGGGCTGTCTCTCACAGAGGCAAAAAGCCTCGCGGAGGCGCTCGGACTTCGGATCGGCATGGTCACTTACCGCGAGGCATCGGGGAATGACGCAGAGCAGGTGCTCACGCAGTTTCCGCTACAGGGCACGCGTGCAGCTAAGGGAACCGAGATCGCCCTGACGATCGCAAAAAGTCCAAACGAGGAGACCGAGCCCTGTCCTCCGTCCACGGAGGATGACATCCCGTCAGAGCCCTCTCCTCCCAACGAAGAAAGCACGCGGGAGCCACGCCAAGAGATGCGCGAGCAACCTCAAAACGATAAAAAGCGTGTTCCGAAAGAAGACCGTACCGAGTCGAGCGGCGAAGCTCTCGAACGCATTCTCGACCGTTTTTTTAAGGAACAATTTCCCGGAACTAATCAGGAACCAACAGAAACTCAACAATAGTGAGGAAAATATGAAAGAATTAACCCTTTGCGGCAAGATTTTGGAGGGCGTCGGCGGAAAATACACCGTCGAGGTGGATGCCCCCGGAACCGAATATCACCGACTCACCCTTCTTTGTCCCGCAAAGGGGATCTTTCGTCACGTGAGCGTAACACCGCTCCCCGGAGACGACGTCGAGATCCTCCTGTCATATCCCGACGAGGACACCGCAGACAACACGGACATCCGTACATATTCGGCAGTCATTTCGGACATACGCGAACGAAAGAACGCCTTGATCCGACCGCCGATGGCGAACCTCGACCTTCTCTTCGCCGTGTTCGCGTCGTCGAATCCCGCGCCAATGCCCGACGTGATCGATAAGCTTCTTCTGATCGCAGAGCAGAATGGGATTCCGCCCGTGGTGGTCATCACAAAGTCCGAGCTTTCCCCCGAAACGGTCGAGCGACTGACCGATACCTACCGGAAAACGCCTTATCCTATTTTCGCATTGAGCGCAAGCACCGGAGAGGGGCTCGACGAATTCCGAGCATTTCTCCGTGAAACGCTCCCCAGGAAGACCGTCGCCTTTGCGGGCGCGTCGGGGATCGGAAAGTCAACCTTGATCAATACCCTTTTCCCGCACTTCGCCCTCTCCACGTCCGAGATCTCCGAAAAAACGCGCCGCGGCAGGCACACCACAAGAAAGGTCTCGCTGTTGCCGATCCGTGAGCTCGGTGACCATACCTATCTCGCAGATACCCCCGGCTTTTCTATGCTCGATTTCGTCCACTTCGACTTTTTTGACCTCGAGGACCTTCCCTATAATTTCCCCGAATTCCGCGATCACCTCGGCACCTGCCGATACACACGATGCACTCATCTCTGCGAGGAAGGCTGCTCGATCGTCGAGGCACTCAAAAACGGAGAGATCGCTAAAACGCGTCACGAAAGCTACGTCGCGCTTTACGAAATTCTGAAGAAGAAGCACAAATGGGACAAGCCCGCAGAGGAACGGCAACGGCGCGGACGTTGATCCCCGTCCCTCTTTACGAAAGGAATTTATGCCATGCGCGCATTTATTTTTACAGGCGGCAGGATCTGCCCCGAATTCATCCACGAGCGCCCCTCGGGAGACGACCTTGCAGTCGCCGCAGACGGCGGATACAAAAATGCAGAGCTGCTCGGCGTTTCGGTCTCCTACCTCATCGGTGACTTTGACTCCTTTGAAGGCGGCGAGCCCGAAGCGACCGTTCCGCGTTCCACCGAGATCATCCGCGTGCCCGCAGAGAAGGATGCCACCGACACCCAGCTTGCAGTTACACTCGCACTTGAAAAGGGGGCGGACGAGATCCTTCTCATCGGCGGTCTCGGCGGACGGCTCGATCATACGCTCTCAAACCTTTCTATCCTTGAATCTCTCGACAAAAACCACGTTCACGCCGTTATGACCGACGGACAAAACCGCGTGCGCTTCATTCGCTCGACCTCATATCTCATCGCGCGCTCCGAGTATCGCTATCTTTCCCTGATCGCCGTTGACGAAACCGTAAAGGGCGTTTCGATCGAGGGCTGCAAATACCCCCTCAAAAACGCACGGCTCGAACGCGGCTTCCAATATGCCGTTTCCAACGAGCTTACGGGAAACTGCGCGCTTGTTTCGGTCAAAAAGGGCGGCATTTACATCATCGAGAGCAGAGACTGACAAAAAGATTTTCAGTCGTTTTCCGTCAAAGCTCAAACCGAACTCCGTACATCTCACAGAACACATCGAATTGATACAGCCACGCATAAAGCTGCGGACGTGACATCAGCTGCCCGAACCAGGTGACGTCACCGCCGTCAAGAAGTGCCGACAAACGGGACGCATCGATCATCTCCCCGAGCGCGCTGTCTTTATGCGAAAGGCGGCTGCGGAGCAGGTCTCTCACGAGAGATTCATAGGCGGGATTGTGCGTTTTCGGATAAGGGCTCTTTTTGCGCCATAGGATCTCCTCGGGCAAATAGCTCCGCATCGCTTCCCGAAGGAGCGATTTTTCGTGTCCGTTCTCCATTTTGTACGCCCACGGAACGTTGTAAACGAATTCAAGGATGCGGTGGTCACCGAACGGAACGCGTACCTCAAGTCCCGAATACATGCTCATACGGTCCTTCCGTTCGAGCAGGTTCGCCATGAAATAATTGACCGAAAGCCACGTTGCAACGCGCGAGCGGCGCATCTCGTCGCTCTCATCCTCAAGCACGGGAGCCGCGGAAACGCTCGCCTTGTAATAATCCGACAGAACACGGTATCCCTCCTCCGCGCGCGAAAGCTCGGGACGAAGGAGTGAGATCCGCGCCGTGGGCTCGTGCAGCCACGGGAAGAAATCCCGTTCCAGCATTTCGGGACGGTAGAACCACGGATATCCTCCGAAGATCTCATCCGAGCATTCTCCCGACAGGGCGACTGTGTGCAGCTCCTTTACCCGACTGCAAAAATACAGAAGCGAGGAGTCGATGTCGGCCTGCCCCGGCAGGTCGCGCGCCCGAACCGCATCGTATAAAAGTGCGCCGACTCGCTCGGTCGGTGCTGTCAGAACCATATGGTCGGTACCGAGCTGAAGCGCGAGCCGCACCGCGTATTCGTCATCCCCCTGCGGCTGAAACAGCGAGGAGCGGAAATTTTCGCGGTTCCCCTCGTATTCAAAGGAATACGTCGATAGGATCCGTCCGTTTTCTCTTTCATGCTCGGATGCCACCGCCGCGACGACCGAGGAGTCAAGACCGCCCGACAGAAAAACACAAAGCGGAACGTCCGACACGAGCTGTCGCCGTACCGCGTCCCTGACGAGCGCGCCCGTCATACCGATCGCGTCCTCGCGCGTTCCCTCAAACTTCTTCGCACGAAGCGTAAAATATTGGAAGCGGTGGAGACCGTTTTCGTCGTAATACGCCGCCTCCCCCGGAAGAAGCGCGAAAATATCCCGAAAAACAGTCTTTCCGGGAAGCGTGACGGGAGAAAGATAAAAAAGCTGCCACAGCCCGAGCAGGTCGACCACGGGCTCCACCTCGGGAGACGCAAGAAGCGCCTTCACCTCGGATGCAAAGCGGAAAACACCGCCCGCCTCGGTATAATAAAGCGGCTTGATCCCGAAGCGGTCACGCGCGAGGAAAACACGCGAGCTACGTACGGCTTCTTCACCCTTTTGTGATGGCTTGTGCCGCTGATGCGGATCCGCAAGCATTTCTTCAAGGATCGCATAGGCAAAAATGCCGTTCAGCATCGACGGACTTTCGTCGCCGTACAGAATATAGCTCCAAAGCACGATCTCGGTGTCACAGCGTGTCCTGAACTCCGCGCCCGCTACCGTAAGTCCCGCACGAAGCTCCTCGGTGTTATAGATCTCACCGTTATATACGATCGTGTATCGCTTCCCTTCCCATACGGCAGTCATCGGCTGTTTGCCGTTTTCGACGTCCATCACGGCGAGACGGTTCTGCTGAAACGCTCCACCCGAAAAAAAGCACGCACCGCTTTGATCGGGACCGCGATGCTTCATCGTTTTCCAAGTCGGATCGTAGCCATGTCGTTCTG